>JAPLST010000137.1 GCA_026398485.1 bacterium | reverse complement strand
GGATGACGCGGCACCGGTGCCGCGTCATCCACCCAGCGCGGCGCCGTGCAGGGTGTCAACGCGTACGCATCCCGTGTGCTGACCGGCGTGCGCGGCACATTTACAAACGCATCCGCCAAGGCGGCCTGCACATGCGCGACCGTCACATCGCCGGCCACCACCAGCATCATGGCGCCGGCGCCCACATTGGCCTGCAGATAACGTTCCACATCCGTTTTTTCGAGTGTCAAAAACGCGGCTTGATCGCCCTGCGTCGGATAGCGCGCCGGATGCCATGCATACGCCGCGCTGCGCAACGATTGCACGGCCATCGCCGCGGCATTCTGATCCCGCTCCGTCAATTGGCGGTTGATGCGCTCGCGCACCTGCCGCCAAAGCGCATCGTCTACCGTGCGCACGCTCACCAGCCGCGCCAGCGCGCGCAACGTTTCCGTCAGATGATCCGCCGTCGTTGTCACCCAGAAACACAAGGCGTCATCATCGGTGCGCGACGCAATCCGGATCGGCATGTTTGTCGTGGCCGCGTCGAGTAACGCCGCGCGATAGCGCTCCATCAGCAGCGCGCGGGCCGCATTGGCGATGCCCGCCCCGCGCCGCCCGGTTTCCGCATACGGGCCGCCCACCAAGTATAAGCGCACTGCCACCGTCGGCGCTTGCGGCATTTCGACCACCTGCACGACCGTCCCGCCGTCGCCCGTCGTTGTCCGCACACAGATCGGCACTTCCGCGTGCGCCCGCGCCGCCAGCAGCAGCGCCGCCACGCACACTAGCACGCCGCGCATCTGCCGCAGCAATCGCAAATATAAAGATGGCCACGAAGACACGAAGACACGAAGAAGAGGCAGACCGATCATTGAGTGCGACCGGAAAACATTTGACCACAAAAAGACACAAAACATACAAGAAAATTAGTATGGCTGCGCTGTTGACGCATGGTTGCGCCACACTGTGCCGGCTTCCTTCGTGTCTTCGTGCCTTCGTGGCAATATGTCGGTGCTGCTCCCATGGCTGCTTACCGCATCCGTTCCGTGATTGCCTGCACCAGTGCGGCGGCATCCTCGCTGACCAACGAGCCCTGCGGCCACGGCCAGTGAATGCCATCATCAACAAAGCGCGGCACCACATGCAGATGCGCATGCGGCACGACCTGCCCCGCACACGCGCCGCAATTCAGCAGAAAATTCATGCCCGCGCACTGCAGCGCGGCCTGCGCCGCGCGCCCAAGCTGTACGGCCATGCTCATCATTTCGCCGCTCAGCGCCGGGTCCGCCAGATACGCCAGTTCCACATGCTGCTTCGGCACCACCAGCAAATGACCGCGGGCAATCGGCATGATGTCCAGAAACGCCAGCACGCGCGCGGTCTCGGCCAGTTTGTGGCACGGAATTTCGCCCGCCACGATTTTACAAAATATGCAGCTCATGGTCTGGATTCCCTTGCGTCCGTTATGTCCTTTATGCCCTTCCCACAAACAACAAATGATCAGCAAAGCACTGTTGAAACGCCGTGTCGGCCGCGAGCTCGACGTGGGCCGCCTCGCGCGCAATCCGTTCGGCGCGCCGGCGGTCGTCGCCGGAGACCAGCGCGCGCCGCGCGCCGGCCGAAGCCGCATTGCCGATAAACGCGATCCGCGCCAGGGGCAAGGGCGGCAGCAACCCTATCCGCTGCGCCGTCGCCGGCCGCAGGTAATTGCCAAAGGCGCCCGCCAGATACACGAAGGTGACGTCATCCCACGTCAGGCCGCGTGTGCGCAGTAACAATTCACAGGCCGACGCAATCGCCGCTTTGGCCAGTTGCAATTCGCGAATGTCACGCTGTGTCAAGTACAAGGGCCGCGCCTCCGCCGTGTGCTCATATTCATCCGTCTGCGGGTCAAACAAAACAAATGCCGGCGCCCCGTTCCGCTCAACCATCCGCGCCCGCAGCCATGCCGGCGCAGCGTCCGGCACTTCCTCGGGCGCAACCAGGCGGCCCGTCTCGTCCACCACGCCGGCGTCCAGCAGCGCGGCCACTGCATCAATCAAGCCCGTGCCGCACACGCCCAGCGGGGTTGTTTCGCCGATCACGTCCAGGGTCACACCTGCCGCGGTAAACGCCACATGTTCAATGGCGCCCGGCGCGCCCGGCATGCCGCACGAAATGCGCGCGCCCTCGAACGCCGGCCCGGCCGGCGCCGATGCCGTCACCCAGCCCGCGCGACTGCCCAGCGCAACTTCACCATTGGTGCCAATGTCAATGATCATGTGGCAATCGGCGCGTTCGTCCATGTCGGTCGCCAGCATGCAGCTGACCGTGTCGCCGCCGACAAAGCCGCCGATGATCGGAAACGTGTACGCCATGACGTGGGCCGGGCAGGCCAAACCCAATGCCGCCGCGCTCATCCTGCGCGCCGCGCTGATCACCGGCGTGAACGGCAGAACCGCCAAGGTGTCCAGCGGCGCGCGCTGCAGGCTGTGCAGCATGACCGTATTGCCGGTCAGGACCAGTTCATGCAATTGATCAACGCGCACCTGCGCTTCCGCACACGCCCTGCAGCCTCCTGTTCCGGTCGTAGAAGGTG
>JAPLST010000091.1 GCA_026398485.1 bacterium | reverse complement strand
GGTTTGACTACGCCTGTCTTGCGCCGGGGTTTTCGAATGGCAAGCTGAACATCAATACGGCGCCAGCGCGGGCCTTGCGCGCGCTGCCGGGCGTCACGGCGGCGCTGGCCGGGCAGATTGAGAAGGGCACCAGCGCGGCGGGCCGCGACGACCTTAAGCCGTACAAGAACTCGAGCGACATCCTGGATGTGCGCGGCGTGACGCCGGCGGTCTTCTCCAAGATCGCCAATCTGATCACCACGCGCAGTGACCAGTTCCGCGTCCGGGTCATGGCGCAATCCGTCTTGGATGTCAATCGCGACGGCCTGCTGCAGGAACAGCACGGCGAGAAAATCACCGGCGAAAGCCGCATGGAAACCGTGGTTGACCGGCATGCCATCACCGATGACGACCCGCTCTCAGGCTTGTTTTATCTGATCCAAGGCAATTGAGCGCGATGCCTTGAATTTCAAATTTCAAATTTCAAATCTCAAATGACAGATAACCCGCTCATCGTTCCCTTGGACGTCAGCACGCGCGCCGCCGCGTGTGCCGCGGCCCGGCGGGTGCGCGCGCACATCGGCCTGGTCAAGATCGGGCTCGAATTGTTTGTGCAATGCGGCCCGGAAATTGTGTGCGCAATGGTGGCCGATGGCCTGCGCGTGATGCTGGACCTGAAGTTGCACGATATTCCCAACACGGTTCAGCGCGCCACCGCCAACGTCGCCGGCCTCGGCGCGGAACTGCTGACCATTCACGCCGGCGGTGGCAGCGCCATGCTGCGCGCCGCGCGCGCGGCGGTGCACGCGTTTGAACAAGCCAGCGGCACACCCGGCCCGCGCTTGCTGGCGGTGACGGTGCTGACCAGCATTGATGCGCAGACGCTGCGGGAAGAATTGGGCGTGGCGCGCGCCGTGCCCGACCAGGTCGTCATGCTGGCACACATGGCCCAGGCGGCGGGCTTTGCCGGCGTGGTCGCGTCGCCGCAGGAAATTGGCGTGCTGCGGGCGGCCTGTGGTTCTGATTTTCTGATTGTCACCCCGGGCGTCCGCCCGGCCGGCGCAGACAAGGGCGATCAGCAACGCGTCTGCACACCGGCCGAGGCCATCCGCGCCGGCGCAAACTACCTCGTCATCGGCCGGCCCATCATGGACGCCGCCGACCCGGCGGCAGCCGCGCAGGCAATCTTGGCTGAATGCGTAACCGCGGTGGAGCAACGCACGTGAAGAAACAACCCCGCCTGACGGCGCGTGTCCTGGCCGCCCAGATTATCCGTGCCGCCCTGGCGTTGCGCGCGCAGCGCGTCCTGCCCGGCACACTCGGCAATATCTCGGCGCGGGTGGACGCCGCGCGGATCGTGATCACACCCTCGTCACGCCCGTATGAGACCATGCGCGCCCAGGACTTGCCGATCGTCGCCCTGGCGGATGGCGCCGTCACAGGCCCGTTTCCGCCCAGTGTCGAGACCCTCATGCATCTGGCCATTTACCGCGCACGACCGGATGTCGCGGCCATTGTCCACACGCATGCGCCGGCGGCAACGGCCCTTGCCTGTCTGGGCATGCCGTTGCCGGTGCAGCTCGATGAAGTCGAGTATTATGTGGGTGGCGCCGTCCAGCTCGCGGCACATGCGCCGGCGGGCAGCGCTGCGCTGGCAGCCAATGTGCTGGCCGCGCTCGGCCCGCGCCATGCCGCGCTGATGGCGGCCCATGGCCTGGTCGCGGTCGCGCCCAACCTGGCCAGGGCAATGCAGATTGCCGAAGCGGTCGAGCACGCCGCGCACGTCTTCCTCATGACGCTGCAAGTCAGCGCGAGGCGGTGATTGTTTTCAGTTTTCGGTTTACAGTTTTCAGTTTCAATCGGGACAACAAAGAATGACACATCGCACAAAACTTATCACGCTGATCGCGGTTCATGCCGTCGTCTTGACTACGCTGTTTGCAGTGGAACTGCCGTTCGCCACATGGTACAGCGCTGCCATGCGCGGCGCGCAGAAAATGGAGCAGATCGAGCACAAGCAAGTGCGCGGTGCGGCCGATCTGCGTGTCGCCGTGCGCGTCAGCAGCAATGCGTGTGAAACCTTGGTGCGCGACTTTGCCGTGAACAGCGATGAACTGTTCGAATATCAACTGGTGCAGCGCCAGGACATCACGCGCGTGAGCCGGCGCTTGAAACGCTGGGTTGACAATGATTTCTGGGCGTTTGTCGAGCAGCTCGGCCTGGTCTGGATCGGCCTGCTGGCCTGCATCTTTATCTGGGTCTATGATCCGGCCAAACGCAAGTATATTATCGCGTTTATTGTCACCTCGATCATCACCGGGCTGCTGGTGGATGTGATCAAGAAGACGACGGGAAAGATCCGGCCCGAACCGTATTTCAGCACCTATGCCGAATATTTCCACGTCCGCTTTCTTGGGTTTCTCAAGGGCTGGACGGTGGATGCGCCGGTGGCATTCCCGTCCGGGCACTCGACCCAGGCGTTTGTCACGGCGACCTTTCTGGCCGTGCTCTATCCGCGCGTGCGCTGGATGTTTTATAGCATGGCGGCCTGCACGGCCTTTTCACGCGTGCTCAGCCAGGCGCATTGGCTCTCGGACATTTATGCCGGCATGCTGCTGGGGTGTTACAGCATGCGTGGCGGCTTGGCACTGCTGGAACGGCTGTGGCGCCGGTTCTGCCGCCCGCTGTAGCGCCGGCGGCGCGCCATAGTGCGCGCTATTTGTTCAGATAGCGCACCAGCTTCGTCAGGCCGGGCCCGCTGGGCATCGCGATCGCGAAAAAGCCCTTTTTGTCGTACATCTGGCACCGGAATGTCGGCATCAGCGTGCTCAACAGATTAGCGCCCGGGCTGCTCACGACAATTGAATGGCCCTTGGCGTCGGCGTAGATCAGTCGATACGGCGGGGCGCCCATTTCGCTGAAGACCATGCCTTTTTTGCCAATGGTCAGGATGCCATAGGACGTCACACCCAGTTGATAGCGATAGATCTCTGCGCCTTTGCTGTTGAGGCGCAATGCGTACATGAGGCCGTTGGTCGAAACGGCAATGATGCCGCAGCCGCCCGCGCCGGTGATG
>JAPLST010000072.1:4666-6895 GCA_026398485.1 bacterium | reverse complement strand
TTTACCGTTCGTGAGGCGCTCAAGAAAATCACCGCAGCGGATATACGAACGTATTTTGACACACTTGTCGCACGCGCCAGTTGGGAAATAGCTCATATGAAGGCTAAGACAACTGGCGGAGGACCGGTTGTAGTGGGACCAAAACCTTTGACAAAATACACTGACAAAGCGGGCATAACCATGGTGTATATTCCCGCCGGAACATTTTTAATGGGGTCACCCGCCAATGAATATGAGCGCAAGGATGATGAGGGGCCTCAACGCAACATGTATGTCAGCGGTTTTTGGATGGATGAGTGTGAAGTCACACAGGAGAGCTATGAACAACTTATGGGCACAAATCCATCGCAGCATAAAGACCGGCGCTATCCTGTCGATTCTGTACCGTGGGAAGTAGCGATCAAATACTGCAACAAACGATCTGAACTAGACAATCTTCCGCCGGCGTATACCGAATCAGGCCTTGATTGGAGCAGTGGCGGATATCGTCTACCGACAGAAGCTGAATGGGAGTATGCATGTCGTGCAGGCACCAAGACGCCGTTTTCTACAGGCGAGCAGATTGACACCAGTCAGGCGAATTATGATGGACGTGCACCCTATCTCGCATCTCAACGAGAACAACCACGAAACATGATGCAGATGTTGGCGAAAGCTACTGCTTTCAAAGGTTGTCCGGTTCCAGTCAAGAGTACGCCCGCAAACCCGTGGGGGTTGTATGACCTGCATGGCAATGTATGTGAGTGGGTCAATGACGGCTATGGCCCATACGACATGGCGGCTACAAATAATCCGCGCGGGGCAAGTTCTGGGCCGTGTCCAGTTTTGCGTGGTGGCTCATGGATGCACGCCGCGCGCGGTGTGCGATCGGCGCGGCGCATCAACTTGTCGGTTGAAAATACGCCGGGAAACTGCATTGGGTTTCGGTGTGTCCGTACTTCCCACAAGAACATTCCGCTGGTCACACAAGGATTGGCAAACGAAATTGCTTTTCGCAGCTTGATGAAAGATTATGCGCCGCAACTGTTGGTCGCCAAATATTCGTTAACCACCAATGAGTTAGTTTATCCTTCCGCGCTGCTCAAAAAGGGCTTTATCTGGCAGTGCGGCTCTTGTGGCACGATCAATGACGTCACCAGTTATCGGCCAGGTGAGGCGACTATGTGTCAATGCGGGCAGGGGGCGATCATCACTGGGGTGAAAGCATGCAATATTGCAACGTGTCCTGCTTGCGGCGTTAAACACAATGTCGCCAAAGCAACACAAGGACTCTTCACCTGTCGTAACAAAGAGTGCGATACAGCATTTCTAGTAGCTGATCAAAGTACGCGTCTTGCAGCCGCCCAGCGCAAGCATCTGCCGCAGTTTGTGGCAATTGCACAAGATGCGATAGCATTGCGTACTAAGGCGATAATTGCTGTTATGCGCATGGACAGCAATGAGCAATGCAGTAAGCAGTTGAGCGACTATATAGCCGCACAAATGCTTGGCGCGTTAAATGACGAAAGTACGCGCACGCCGCGAGAAATCGAGGTTGTTGACCGAACTGCAATCAAGACGGTCATGAATGAATTGGAATTGCAGAAAATATATGGTGAACCCGAAACACGTAAACAGATCAGCCAACAATTGAATGCAGATGTACTTCTGGCAAGCGATATCAAGGTTGCTGATGATGTCTTGGTTCTGACAGTTAAGGTGGTTGACGTCGAGAACGGGAAACTGTTGCTTACAAAAACCACTGAAATACCTATTACGCCGCGCTTGCGTGATCTGAACAAGAAATGAACAATACATGATGGCCGGTTAAACAACACAAGCGCCGAAAAGCAGTCGAAAAGCAGCGTGAGTACGCGCACAGCTATTCTTTCACGATGGTTGAGTACAAACCATGTATGGAAATCGGATTCGGGATCTGCTTAATATTACGAACATGGTACACCCCATGCTGCGTTCAATATTAATAGTGTTGCTGCTTTCGCTGCCTGTATTTGCCGCGTCGGAAATTGCACACAAGCAAGGCGCGACATTTAACAACACCTACGTCTGGGATGGCCGCGAATTACAGCCAAAATCCGGGGCAAACTTCAACAACACATGGATGTTTGACGGCAAGGAAGTCAGGCGCAAGTCCGGTGCAACGTATGAACACACATGGCAATGGGATGGTCGAGAGCTGCGACGAAAATCCGGCGCGACCTTCGCCAATACCTTTGTCTGGGATGGCCG
>JAPLST010000072.1:0-4555 GCA_026398485.1 bacterium | reverse complement strand
TGGAGCAAGAAGTCCGGTGCGACATTCGCCAACACATGGGTTGTCACCGGCGACATTCCAATTCCTGTCGCTGCGGTTGTTATTTTACATCTGTAATGAAATACTAATATTGTAATGCGAGACCACAGCAACCGGGGCCTTGCAATTCCGTTAAAAATATACCATAATAACCGCAGTATAGTAAAACAAAATCGTTTTCAGGAAACCGGTACCAATACAGTTTCAACCATACTATTATCAACACTATCTAAGGGGACAATATGACATTGGCGCTTCGGGCTTTCACATTGGTAGCTGTTGTATCACTCGTGCTTGGGTGTAGTTCCAGAGAACGCACATATAAGTATGACAACGGTCTTCCAAGAGCCAGCGGGCAAGTGCGGGTGGAAGGCACTAACGAGATCAGAGTTGGCGTCTGGACTGAGTGGCATTCTAACGGCCAAGTTGCGTCATTATGCAACTACATTGACGGGCTGAGTCAGGGTGTTCAGACGAATTGGTATATGTCTGGTAAACTGCAGCGTGTTGCCCCGATGCTCAAAGGCTGGATTGATGGAACTCTAGTCTCGTGGCATGAGAACGGTTTGACAAACATGCTTGCACAATTCTCAAATGGTAGAGCCAATGGCCTTGCGGTAATTTGGTTTTCTAACGGCACTATGAATGTGCGAGGAGAGACGCGGGACGGTAACTGGATGAAAGAAGCTGAAATGTGGGATGAACAGGGCGAGTCTTACGAAACGCCACTTGCAATATCGTCAGATACAAACACTTCGGAATCACTGTTTCTTCTTTATGTTTTAGAAAGCATGTACTACCAGCTACTAGATACAACAGAAGAAGACAAACTCGCAACATTGCGTGAACAAGCACAATCGATTTCCGCTCACATAAACAAAAAGGCAGATACCAACGCGGTGGCGGCACTCTATATAGATTATTTGGCAGTGCTCGACACATGGATGTGCTTTCTGGAGAACAAAAACAACATCGGTGACGATGCTGTGCGACAGGCTGAGGTACAGTCTACTGAGAGTGGCAATGCTGCAGGACAGCTTGGAATAAGTGTTGGCAAGATGTATTTAGATCTAAGTTCAGCTGCTGACGAACCATCTCTTGGCGGAGCTTTGCTGGCAGGTGGATCTGCAGCTGTTATTTCATACTTATGCGACACTTACCAGAATACGAAAACGTTAGATGACGCCGTTACAAAAGCTATAGATGCTGAAGTTACGAAAGTATCCACAACGTTGGAGAGTGCTATGTCGAAGGCTAAAGAAGCCGCACTGGTAATGGCCAAACGATCTAAATGGCGACATGACGATATACCGTTCCAAGAAGCCCCAGAAGAACAAGCTCTCATGCTATGCGATGACGTACGTCGGAAAGAAGCATACCTACGAGACCGTGCTGAATCTCGTTTGTTGGATCCTATCACCCAAAGCGATTATGCTTACTTGGCATCATTACTATATCTGAAGCACATAGGTCAGAACGATGCTGACGCAGCTACACGATCTCAAGAATTATCGAGGAAGTGTATCGAAGCAGTTGCTATGGTGCCAGCGGGAACCATATACAATTCATATCGCGCCAATGCGCTTGCAGTTGCGGCCCTCAGCGCGCTGTGTGCTGCCGAGTGCTATGCATGGCAGCAGGGAGGAAAGATATGCACGCCCAATTCAGCGCTTGGTAACCGCGCGGTCAAGCTCTGGAGGACGTGCCTTCATTACGCCGAAGTTCCACGGGTGAATCAAGCGCAAACGTCCTGTGCGATTGGGAATTCGCACAGTTTCGATTTCCGCTTACTGTCTACAACCAAGCCGCCGGTACACTTCGGCCTGCAGCGGCGTCAAGGTCGTATGGTTGCGCACGCACAATGTTTCGTTCTTTATGTGAAAGACATGGACGTTGCGGCAGATCGTTCCCAATTCCTTCAGCAAGGTCTGTAGGCTGTGCACGGGCAAACCATCGCTTGTCTGCCGGGCCACTTTCTTGCGCCGCGCGGCGGGCGACGGTTGTGCCGGTGCCACGGGATCGCGCACGGCATTCACTTCACGCCGCGCTTCATCATCAAACAGCAGCGGCGTGAGCGCGTCGCGCAGATGCCATTCCAGATAATACGCCAGCATGCTGATGAACAGATGGGCACGCACGCGCGGGTCGCGGCGGTGGAAGATCGGGCGCACGTGATTGGCCACGCCTTTCATGCCGCGGAAGACGCGTTCTGTTTCCGCCAACCCTTTGTAAGCGCGCACCGCGTCGGCGGCACTCAGGTGTTTGGCCGGTTCACTGGTGCGGATGACATAGATGCCGTCGAGCGCCGCCTCTTTGTCGATTGAGGCTTGCTTGCGTGTCCACGCAAACGTTCCGGCGCCGATCTGCAATGAAAAGTGCTTGCCCATTTTATAGCGTTTGATGCGCGCACCCGCGCTGACGCCGATCTCCGCTGCGGTCATGATTTTTTTCGTGCGGCGCGCCACGCGGCGGCGGAGTTGTTCAAGATCCTTTTCCGTGGCGGCCAGCAGTTCCGCGCGTGACTTTTTCCGGTCGTCTGCCAGGATGGGATTGTAACAGGCCACCAAGCGTTCGCCGGGATATTCCGGCGTGGTGATCTCGGCTAGATTACGCTGGTCAAACAACGACATCTGCAGCGCGCCGCTCTGGGCCAGCTTCTGGATGGCTGTCGCCCGCAGGGCCGAGACCCAGCCGAGACCCGGATGGTTCTTGACGGTTTCAATCTGCAGCTCCGTCAGCATCCCGCGATCACCCACAAACACGACCCGCTGCAGCCCGAATTGGGTGCGCACCTGTTCAAGCTGATCGGCCACCGTTTCGCTGTCGCTGGTGCCGCCCTCATAGACACTGATCGCCAGCGGGCGTCCGCACCGGTCGGTCATTACGCCATACTCGATAATCGGCAGGCCGCGCTTGCCGTCACGGCTGTAGCCGTACTGCGCCAAGGGGCAATGCTGGCCTTCGTAATAACTGCTGGACAGGTCGTAATACAAGGCTGACCCTTCGCCCAAATGCCGTCCGGCCAGTTTCTTCTCGATCCGCTCCTGGCGCGCCACCAGCCAGTCCATGGCTGCGTAGACATCGTTGGCGCCGACCCCCGCCAGATCCAATTCCTCGGCCAGGGTGGTGGTGTGCCACAGGCGCGTTGCCGCCAGTTTTGAAGAGCTGTGCAAAATCCTCTCGACGATCAGCGCCATGATGATCGAGCGTTCACGGCACGGCTTGGACGCGATCATGTCATCCAGCCCGATCCGGCGCAGGGTGGTGAGCAGCGCATCGACGTGGCCATGCGGCGTGGTGCGGGTGGTCTCGAAACCGACCCCGGCGGGCACCAAGGCGTGGCCTTCCAGGATGGCTGCGACGGCGGCAATGCAGTCTTCAGGCAGGCCCGTGAGATTGGCCACCGTGCGTTTCTTGACCTTGCCGTCTTCGCGGTAGGATTCGCGCACGAGTACCGCGGGGGGCGAGTTGCGATTTGGTATCCGGTCTATGTACATGGTCACATTATAACATATACTAACGCAGTTGTCAATAGGTAAGAAAGCACAATATACATTATTTACATGGGTACAATTAGAAATACATAATCACATATTACGTAGTATTCATCGGTGGTTCAGTCACTTTTGACAGTTGAACTTCGGATTACGGCAGAGATAGTGGTGGACAATTACGATATCTACTGGCGCTTTCTTACGCATATGCAGGCAGATATGCGAATGCGATTGATGTAGGCGAACGAATCAAGAACTACTTCTACAACGATCCCGGTTACTCGTACAATATGGCTTGTATTTACGGAGCATACGATGAATCAAAAACCGCCCTGACTTGGTTAACACATGCGATCGACGACTGCGGCTTCTGCGACATTTCCACAAGCAAAACAGAACCAGCATTGTCTTCTATGCGGTCTACATACCAACGTGAGTATGCTGATCTTATCCAAGTAAAGACTCGCATTAGCATCACCATGGGAATTATTAGAGATGACATCAACTTAGTAAACAATTCGCGTTTTCCTATCACCAGTATTTCTCTTGTACCCAAAGTTACCAAGCAAGGGCAGGTGTTTACGACACATTTAAGCACCAATTGTATCATGCCAAACGCATTGGTCACCTGGGCGAATGTACTGGCGATTCCAGGCAGTAGTTATGACTCATTCACATACACATTGAGTTGTGACCAGAACTAGTAACCACGCGTGTGCCAATCGCCAATGTGCGAAGCATGAAAAAGCAGTGGCGCATTCAATTGTTATAATTTAAAAGGCGGTGGGATTAAGCGGGGCATCGCAAATACTGCAGGATGGATTGGTACCATACATTGACGGGTGACAAGATAGCAGAACGCGGATCGGCCAGGAGATTACAGATTTCTCAGACGGTCACGCCACCGATTGCCCTTCTTTCCTGTCAGGTCACAGTGGCACTTCCAATCCCAGAATATCAATAGGAGTAACATTGCTCCCATTTCCAATTCAAAATGGGATTATGAATGACCAATGTGTTGATCCTGAAATGTGAATTCAACC
>JAPLST010000017.1:944-10939 GCA_026398485.1 bacterium | reverse complement strand
CCACCATGACACGCCTGCAATTGCGCATTCCCTTCCAGAAGTCGCTGCTGGTCAGCCAACTCTATGAGCACGGCGAAGTCGTGACCGCGCAATATGCCGAGGACGCCGTGCTGGTGGACGCCTACGTGCCTGAGCATATGCTGGCCGACCTGCGCCGCTATCGCGCCAAGGAGCCGCAATGAAAAGTGTCAATCGAAGGCAGAACATCAGCTTCATGCGCAAGCAGCGCCCGCAACCGCCGCCGCGCGCCAAAGGCCCAACGTCACCGCCAGCAAACCGCAAATCACAACGGCCACGCTGACCATGCGCACTGGTGCCCTGCTGCTGTTCTGCGCCGTGCTGCTCCTCAGCGGCTGCGCCCGCCGCCCGGCGAAACCGCCCCAGCTGATCCGTCCGATCCGTCCGATCCGTCGGATCACCCCGCCCCAGCCCGCCCCGCCCCAGCCTGCCCCGCCGGCCGCCAGCACCGGGCTGGTGCTCGCCGCGCCCGGCCCGGGCAGTCTGCGCGGCTGCGTGCGGCTGGCCAACGGCGCGCCGGTGACGGGCGCATGTGTCTGGGCCGAACAATTGACCGGCGCGGCAGTGCAAGACTGGCAGCGCCAATTGCGCACGCCGTTGAAAGCCACGCCGGGCAGCGTGTGCGTCTCGGACGCCACCGGTGTATTTGTCATATCCACCGTGCCGCGCGATGCGGCATTTGTCGTCAAGAGCGCGCCGGCCATGCTGCCGCCGGCACTGGCCGGGCCGTTCGGCGGCCAACACGCCGTGCCAGACTATGTGACGCTGACCATTCCGCTTGATGGCGGGCGCCTGACCGGCACCTTCACCGATGACACCGGCGCGCCCTGCACCAATGTCATGATCTTCCACACAAAATATGCGCATGATCCAAACTGGGAGCGTGACGAACGTCTGCCGGTGATGCTGCAAGTTGATGCGGACGGATCGTATTTAACGGAAATGCTGGCGCCAAAAGAATATGACTTCACGTTTTGTGCGCCGTGGTATCAGCCGCTCACACGCCGCGTCCTGATCCGCCCGGAAAGTGACGAGGCACTCGATCTGGTGTTCCACGCCATGCCGGTCCTGACTGGCATTGTCGTGGACGCCAAGACGCAACTGCCCGTCATGGGCGCCGTGGTAAAAAACCTCGACAATGATAGGGAGGATTTCACCAACTGCGAAATCATCCAGACGACCCGCATGGATGGCCTGTTCACCTGCGTCATGCAAGGATACCTATGTGTTTTCTGCCGCCATGCTGACTATGAAAGCGAGTTTTACCAATACCATGGCGCGCAACCGCCCAGCAATATTGTCATTGCCTTGACGCGCGAGACCGGCACCATCTGTGTGCGCGTGCAAACCCATGCGGGCGCGCCGGTCACCAACTCGGGGGTGCGGCTGGATCCCACTCCGCCACCCGTGCAAGACAGTTCTTACTTTACTGCTCGACTGTGCGGCGGCTCGGCCTTGTTTGAGCGCATTCAAACGCGTTATGCGCCGTATGTCGCGAGTGCGTTTGATCTCGTAAAATCGCCGCCCATTCCGCTGGCGCCGGGCGAGTACAAGGAAGTCTGGCTGACGTTGCCGCCCATGGGCGCACTGCACCTGCGCTTCTCCGCACCGGTCATCCATGGCGGCGGCGGCCCGCGTGACGAGTGGCGGGGTGTCTACGCCGTGTGCCATGGCGCACATGCCATGCGCGACTTTTATACTACCGAGATGACGCCCACCCTCTGGAGCGCACGCGACATGCTGACCGGCGTCTATCGCACCGTCATCGAAGGCGACTGCGTCGCGCGCTGGGAAACCAATGTCGAGATTTTTGCCAGCGCAACCACCGTGCTCGACGTGCCCGTCCTGACCCAGGCGGTCGGCGTCATCGAGGGCAGCCTCACCACGCGCAATGGCCTGCCGATTTCCGGCTATATCACGGTGGATGGCGGTACCTTTCATCGCAGTTTTCCGCCCGATATGTTTCCGGATGGGCGCTTTGCCATTCGCGGCCTTGATCCGCAGACTGCCTATGACCTTTTTTTCACACCGGCACCCACCAACATTTATGTGCGCGCGGTGTTGCCCGGCGGCCCGCCGCTGCACCTCGTGATTGACCCCATGTACCGCCTGACCGGCACGGTCAAAGATGAAAACGGCACGCCGCTGCGCGCGCGCCTGGGCTTTCTCAATCTCGAGTGGAACTGCGACGGCGCGTTTCAAGTGTTCCCCGTCGCGTGCGGCCGGCATGTGCTGATTGTGGAAGCCGACGGCTATGCGCGCGCATTTCAAGAGGTGGACGTCGCGGACGGCGACGTGGACGTGGGCGACATCATCCTGAAAGACCGCGGCGTCACGCTGCGCGGCAATGTCACGGACACGGCTGGCAATCCATGCTCGAATACCTTTGTCGCAGCCAGAGGCTATTACGATGAGCGTGCCCGCGCCGCGCAGGCGACATGCTGGAACGACGTGCGCCGGCTGAACGGCGCACCCGGATTTGAAATCCCCGCCGTGCCGCGCAATGTGCTGATCACCATCGGCGTCGGCCTGGACACGCCGCGCGAGCTCGGCCGGCTGACGGCGGACACCGATTGCGGCACGCTGGTCATCAGCCCGGCCGCCGCGCCATGAATCTTGCATTGATTGACACCACGCCCTATATATTGTACAATTGTACATATGCAAATTGTTGCGGATAGCAGTGTGCTGTTGGCCGTGGCTTTGAATGAGCCGGAAAAACCGCGGCTTATTGCGGCCACGACCGGCCATGCCTTGCTGGCACCCCCAATCTTGCCGTTTGAAATCGGTAATGCCTTGTCTGCCATGGTGCGGCGCGAAGTGTTGAGCGCAGCCCAGGCGCTGGCGGCATGGGACGTTGCGCAGCGCATTTTCGTGGCGTTGCGCGACATTGATGTGCGTGCGGCGCTTGGTATTGCCACGCGGTTTCGGGTGTACGCGTATGATGCGTACTTTCTCGAATGTGCGCTGCGCTGGCGCTGTCCGCTATTGACGCTGGATCGCGGCATGCAGCGGATTGCAGCACAGCTTAGCATCTCACTTGTGGAGTAGCCTGTGAAAGTCTATACGTATTCAAAAGTGCGTCAGCATTTGGCTGCGGTGCTTGATTCGGCCCGCCACGAGCCGGTCGTCATCACGCGCAAGGCCGGTGACACCTTTCTGCTTTCCTATCAGCGCAGTGCAGCCTCGCCGTTGGATGTGCCGGGCATTGCCACGCAAGCACGGACCGCCGACATCCTGGCGGCCGTCAAAGAATCCCGCGCCGGCAAAGCCCGCAAATGAACGCCTTCAAAAAAACTCTCTCGGTCTTGACCGCGCTGTCTTGGCTGCTTTTTCTCTTTGTGGACTATTACTGGCAGATTGTTATCACCAAGGCAGTATGCGATCAGAATGCAACATATGGCGAGTTGTATGGAACATTGTCTTTTCTTCGACCAATTGTTTTGATTGCGGCTCTGGTCTTGACAGGCGCGGCACTTTGCATGCTCTCCTTTTCCAAAACAAGCAGGAACTGACGTATGAGTGACGCACGCGCACACAAGGCCCTGCGCGGCGCGCCGACTGATTGCCTCCCTTTGTTCGATCAGCCGGGCCATCCCGGGTTTCTGAAGAAACTGACCGGGATCGACCCATTCGAGAACACCGAGCAGGCTGTCGCCAAGGCCGGCGCCGCCGGTTTGTTTCTGGATACGCCGTGCGTGACGCTGGAAGAAATCGTAAAGCTGTGCGGCAAGAACCTGGTCTATTTTACCGGCCCGGCGCCGGCCACCATGCGGTGCGGCACGCCCGCCCGCGTTCGCGAGGAAATCCGGATCATGGCGGAGACCGCCCGGGAACTGCCCCGCTTTTTCTTTCACATGGTGGGCAGTTGGATTAACCATCTTTAAGAACATCCAAAGAGCCAGCGCGACTGCCAGCAGGGAAACCACGATGATCAGGAGAACAAGAATCGGCTGAATATTTCTTTTTGCCTTTGCTTTTTCATTCGCCACAGTGGCTCATGCCGATCTGAGCAACCAATATGCACAGGTTGTCAGAACCTGGGCAAAAAGAGATTCAAGACTCAGCTCCGTGCTTCAGGACTGTATGATCAAGGAGCTCATCGCCGCCGCAGCGAAGCAACCCGATGCATTTCCTCTGCAGACGCTTGCGCCGGGTACCATATATTATCAGAATCAGCGCCTGCGAGAGACACCCGATATAGTCATCAAGATGAACGACAAGAGCGCAGTGGCGCTCATGGACTACTTTGTGCACGTGTGCGTCACCTATACAAATTGCGTTCCAAGCGTGGCTCGGCAATGCTTGGACTTATTGGCTTGTGAACTCAACAGCAATTTTTACAACTATAGTTTTTGGCATTATCTTGAGTTGTGTAAGCAGACCAAGTACCATTACCTTGACGATTACACTCGCTTGGTCGGTGTTTTTGGTTATGGTATGAAGAAGCATTGGGTATACGGTAATGACACTAACATGATGCAAGCCACGCTGGACACTGCGCGCATCACGATTGACAACTGGTTGGCTTTCACAAATGATGAAGTGCGTGCCTGTAGCAAAGTGCAGGGACTCAGTCTGGAGCCGCGCGAAAGTTCAACCTCGGAGAAGTACGTGCCGTATGAAATGCTCGTCGCGGCAATCAAAGGCCCGGGATCGCCAACCTACAAACGCTGGCTGCTCGAGTATGTACCACATTATATCCGACGCGATGCCTATGATATGTATCGTGAGGAGTGCGCGAAGCACTTCGTCGGCAAGGATGCGCGCGCACGTGAATATTGGGCGGAAGATTTTCTGGACAATGTCAAGGATGCCGAGGAACGTGAGCGGCTCATCAAGAAGAGCGGCTCATTTGAGGTCGCGCACAAGGATGTCGGCGCCGAGTATGCGGCCGCGCTTGACCGCATACGAACGTTGCGGGCGCAGGCAACCACACCAGCGGCCGGACTGGCGTACTGGCACGCGCTGAAAGAATTGGATGGGCATGAACGCACGTGGTCGGTGGCCAACGTGCACTACACCCGTGAATTGTTTTTACAACTGGCCACCAATTGCAACGGCGCGCTTATCAAAGATGTCCTCAAGAAGGAAATTGGTAATACGACAAACTATACAGAGAAGGCGGTACATGTGCCCAGTGCTGCGGCGATGCTGCTCGGTATGTATCTCGACGCCGCGGACGTGCCCTGGCTGATCCAGTACGTCAACGCAGCCAGACTGCTGCCGCGGCATATGTATGACGATGACGAGTACATGGTCGATATTACACGGATGTTCGTGTTGCATTCCATTATTGACATCGCGGTAAAGCACAAGCGGCGCGACGCGGTGCAGGCGTGCGCCGATGCCCTGCGGTTGGTGCACGATCCACGGGTGCGCGACAGCGAGCTCGAATGGCTGGCCAACCAAGGCATCGCGCCGTGCGCGGCGCCAGAGTCGGCCATACAATATTGCGATCAATCAAAACAAGATGCAATACCGACAAATGAACCACACGCAGTGAAACAGACAAAAGAAGACGCCCCAGAATAGGGTCATGCATTGCTAGTTGCTCACGCCCCTGGCGCAGAGGGCAGAACGGGGTCAGGCGTGAAAACTTGATTCTGCTGAAAAACCCCGCGTTTTATAGAGCGCAGTGCGATGCACCTATGGTTCGCGCAAAACACGCGCGGAGCATATAAAGGCAAAATTGTGCTGTAGAAGTCGTTATACGGCGGCAGCGGCGCCCGCCATCCCGCTGAAAAACCCCCTCGTTTTGACATTCCCGCTTTTTGGCACGCTTACCCATGCCAGGAGGCGCAGCCAGCGCCGGATATTGCAGGCCACGCCGTGAAAGTAATTTGCCAGTCTTGTTTTGGCCAGTCCGCGATAGCGCGTTCTGCGCATCCCGTTGCGGGTCAGTTCGCTGATCGTGCCTTCAATGGCGTTGCGTTGATGCATGCGAGGGCAGAACGGGGAGGGCAGAACGGGGTCAGGCGTGAATGGAGGGCAGAACGGGGTCAGGCGTGAACACTTGACACTTATGGCCAGAGTATGGACATGCATCGGCTAAGGCTTGGTCATTTGCGTTGATGCGCGGCAATCCGTGGCGGAATATCTGCGGTTTGGCAGCGACGGCACGGTCGCCGGGCCGGCGACCCTCCCACTCTCGGCGTTCTCTGCATCTCGGCGGTGAAATCGCGGCAGTGCTTGGGCAGTGGCACGCACGCGGAACGCCGTGCCACGGCTACATTTGCGCAGAGAGCCACCACCGCCAGCCACCGCCAGGCGTGTTGACGTGCCGGCGCAAGGGTGTTATACTGATGCGAAAGTAATTTTCGCAGGCTCACGACCGCGCACCACACCAGGAGGCGTCATGACATTCGATCCCGCCCGGCAGATTCAGGACTATCTCGTCTTCGGCGAGTATGGCGATGTGAATCCCTCCATCTGCGATTCCGCCACCTACACGTTTCTGAGCGCCGACCAAATGGACGAGCGCTTCACCCACGACATCGAGGGCTGCTTCCTCTATTCGCGCCATTGGAATCCCAGCACGAAATATCTGGCCGACGCCCTGGCCCGCATGGAAGACGGCGAGGCGGCCCAAGTGATGGCCTCGGGCATGGCCGCCATCAGCGTGGCCTTGCTGCAGCTGTGCTCCGGCGGCGATGAGATCGTGGCCGGGCGCACGATTTACGGCGGCACCTATGCCTTGCTGAAGAACCTCCTGCCGCGTTTCGGCATCACCACGCGCTTCGTCGACTTGCTCGACGCGGCGGCGGTGCGCGCGGCGATCACGCCCAAGACGCGCGTGTTGTATTGTGAATCGATCAGCAATCCGCTGCTGGAAGTCGCCGACCTTCCGGCGCTCAGCCGGATCGCGCGCGAACACGGACTGCAGCTGGTGGTCGACAACACCTTCAGCCCGTTGATCCTGTCGCCCTTGCGCCTCGGCGCCGATGTCGTCGTCTACAGCATGACCAAATTCATCAACGGCACCAATGACTGTGTCGCCGGCAGCGTGGTTGCCTCGCACGACTTCATCGCCCGCTTGTGCGACATCAACGGCGGCGCCAGCATGCTGTTGGGGCCCGTGCTCGACAGCATTCGCGCCGCCAATTTGTTGAAAAACCTGCACAGCCTGCACATTCGCATGGTGAAGCATGGCGAGAATGCCATGTACCTTGCCGGCCAGTTGCAGCAAGCCGGCTTGTGCGTGCATTACCCCGGGTTGGCCACGCATCCGCAGCACGCCTTGCTGGTGCAGATGATGAACCGCGGCTTCGGCTTTGGCGGCATTGTGGCGGTCGATGTCGGCACGCACGCAACTGCCAAGCAACTGATGATGCGCATGCAGGAAAAGAAAGTCGGCTATCTGGCCGTCAGCCTGGGCTATTTCAAAACGCTGTTCAGCTCGCCCGGCCAGAGCACCTCGTCGGAAATGCCGGCCGAGGAGCGCCACCGGATCGGGCTGGGCGACGGCTTGGTGCGTTTCTCGGTGGGCCTCGACAATGATATTGAACATACGTGGGCGGTGATCAAGGCCTGCCTGCAAGAAGTGGGCATCCCGCTCGATGGCCCGCCGGCACAATAATCCCGCGCGGGCTGCGTCATTAGTTGCACATGCATGAGGATGCAGACAATATCCGGGCGTATCTGAAAGGCAACATGAGCGCCTTTCATTGCCTGTACACGCGCTACGAGCGCCCGCTGCTCTTTTACATTCGTGCGATGGTGCGCCCGGTGGAAGCCGCCGAGGATGTCTTTCAGGAAACGTGGCAGCAGGTGGTCAAAAAGCTGCCGGGGTTCCGCTTCAAAGGCGCCTTCCGCAATTGGCTGTACACCATTGCGCATCACCGCGTGATTGACCATGTCCGTGGCGCCGCGCGCCAGCCGCAGGTCTCGCTCGATGAACCCGTCGAGGCCGGCGGCGCCGCCACCCTGCATGAGCTGCTGGCCGATCCGGCGCCCGACATGGTCACCGCCCTCAGCGTCCGCGACCTGTATCAGAAGCTCTGCGTACTGGTCGAGCAATTGCCGCCGGCGCAACGCGAGGTGTTCCTGATGCGCACGGATGGCGGCTTGAGTTTTAACGAGATTGCCGCGCTGGTTGATGCACCGTTGAACACGGTGCTGGGCCGCATGCATTATGCGATCACCCGCCTGCGCGCAGAACTGAAGGATGACTATGACACACTCAACTGACACTGCCCGGCAGGTTCGCAGCGCCCTCTGGCGCGGCGCGCCGCTGCCCGATGAACTGCTGCTCGAAACACCGCCGGCGGCCGCGCCGGTGCGCGCCGCAATCTATGCCGCCGCCCGCACGCAGGCCGCCCAATTCGCCGCGCGGCCCCAACCAGTCTGGGCCCGCGCCTGGCAGGGTCTGCATGTGCTGGTGCATGGCCAGCTTGGCTACGGGGCGTGGGCCGCCTGCGCCGTTGGCATTTTCATGGCCTGCGTCTGGCTTGGCAGCGGGCGCGCGCCGGTTGCCACGGCCCAGCAAAGCCCGGTTGACGAATTTGTCACCAGTGCCCTTGCGCTCTGCGATGAGGCCACCCTTGCGCCCTTGACCGAGCAGTCGGGCCTTGATCTTGAAGACGATGCGCTGCATGCCAATTTGCAGAAAACGGCCAGCGCCATTGCCTGGCTCGAAGATGATCTGCACGTCGACGTGTTTGCCAGTAACAACTAACGGAGTCCGCCATGAATGCAACCAATAATCTCGCGCGCGCCGGCTTGATAGTGCTGATGTTGTGCGCCACATGTGCATGGGCCAATCCGCCCGCATCGCCAAATCCCGCGCCGCCACCAAACATGGCAGCACCGGACCAGCCGCCGCCGCCACCAAACATGGCAGCACCGGATCAGCCGCCGCCACCGCCAGATATGGCATCACCGGACCAGCCACCGCCGCCACCACCACCAGACATGGCGGCCCCGGGTCAGCCGCCGCCACCACCGCCTGGCGGCCCTGGCGGCCCCGATTGCATGCGGCCGCGCCCGGATGGCAATCCCGCGGAGTGCCCGATGGGGGGCCCGGGTGGCGCCCGGCCCGATGACCGCATGCGGCATGCGCGCATGCGCGAGTCGGCCGAGTGGCTGCGCGCCAATAATCCCAAGGAGTTTGAGCGGCTGCAAGCCTTGCACAAAGAAAATCCCGATGCGTTTCGCAAGGAAATGCGCCAAGCCCTGCAGGAGTATGCCAAGAAAGAGCATCCGGAACAGTACAAGCAGTTTGCCAAAATGCGCAAGTCCGAGGAACGCTTGCAGAAGCTGGCCAAGCAGTATCGCGCCGCGCAAGACCCCGCCGGGAAAACCAAAGTAGAGCAGGACATGCGCACCGAACTCGAGCAGCAGTTCGCCGAAAAACAAAAACTGCGCCAGCAAGAACTTGAGGCGCTGGAGAAACGCCTGAATGAATTCCGCGCCTCGCTGCAGTCCCGCGAACAAAACAAACAGGCCATGATTGATCTGCGCATCAAAGCGCTGACCGAAGGGCCCGACGCCGTCAATTGGTGAGTCACATGCACTATCCGCCAAAGATTTTCATAGATGGTTTGACCCGCCGCGTCAATCATCTTGACCTTGGGCGTCAGATTTTTGCGTGGCGCGCCGCGGTTTAATTTATAACTATATGCAATGCAATGGCATAAAGTGCAGCGCGGGGTGTGGCACTGCCCTTGCTTATGCAGTATCCGATTGCGACAACAATAACCCACTCTAACCAAAGGAGTCCGTATGAAGCGCGTTGTCTACTCTCTCGTTGTCTTGTGTGTGCTGTGCGTGGCGACCAGCTTCGCGCATGACCCACCCCCGCCGGGCGGCGGCCCCGGCTGCTGGAACTCGAATCTGTTCATCAAGGTTCTTCGGCCACCGATGCCGGTGCTGTTCGTCACCAATTCGCCCTTGGTCTTCAATGGCCAAGTCGGCCCGTTTGACAAAGTCGACAAAGTGCTCTACAGCACGAGTGCCGGCGACGCCGGCGAATGCCC
>JAPLST010000017.1:0-905 GCA_026398485.1 bacterium | reverse complement strand
GCCCGCGACGCCAGCGAATGCCCCATCACGCTGGTCGGCTGCTTTTTCCGCACCAACGCGATCTTCACCTCGCCGGCCATTGGCATGGCGCCAGGCTCGAACCTGATCACCTTCACGGCCGTGCCGCTTGATCCCGCGGTCAATCCCGCCAGCGATCATGTGATGGTGTTCTACAACCAGGCCGGCATCAATCAACGGCCCGTGATCACGACCCAGCCGCCACGCGGGTGGGGTTCCAACGAAGTCTACAGCTATACGCTGGTGGCGACCGATGCGGACAACGACCCGCTCGCGCTGGACCTCAAGACCAGCGGCCCGGTGCTGGCAACGGCGACCGAGTTGGGCTACGGCACCTGGCAGATTGATGCCGCGCTGACGGCCACCAATCGGATGCCGCGCCTGCGCGCATGGATCCGCGCCACCGTGTCGGACGGCCTCACCCGCCCGGTCTGCCAGCAATGGCCGATCGCGTTTGCCCCGTGCGGCTCGAACAGCTGGCACGGCGGCCCGAACATTCGCCCGCGCGACGTACGCTAAACACGACCTATTGACACAGTAGCCAGCAAGGGCGGGAGCCATTCCCGCCCTTGTTGTTTGGTGCGGGCGCGGTGTTTTTGCACTTTGATTGTCTTATGGAGTGCGGGCACCGTGCGCCCGCTATTGAGAAGCGATAGTCCGCGTATTTGCCGTGCAGCATCGGCATTGCCGAGGGGAGCGCGGCACGCCAGTGCCGCTGAGGGTATGCGGGATTTCCATATCCCGCTAAATTCTCTCGCGGCGAGAGAATGTAAGGTTGCAGAGGTGCAGAAGTTGTTGGCGATTACGTGCGCGGCGCAGCACAGCACATCACGCGGAACGCCGTTCCGCGGCTACATCACGGATTCGAAAATGCATACCGCGGCCGG
>JAPLST010000106.1 GCA_026398485.1 bacterium | reverse complement strand
TAGTGGTGCATGTCGAACCAGACGGCCAGGGTGTTGCAGCCCCACAGCGCGAGCTCCTCGACGTAGCGTTCCACTTTCTCGATCGGCGCGTCGTGATAGAAGTTGTGGAAGTGCGACGCGAAGTACATGCCGCGGACCGGTTTCTCCGGCACGGACGTGCCCCGCCAAGCTCCCGGCTCGAAGGTTCCCTTGTCGAAGCGCGCCAGGCGCAGGAGTTTCCCCACCCCGTACACGACGCCGCGGGGATCGTTGCCCGCGATGCGGATGACGCCGGGCGCCGCGTCCTCGATCCGGAAGCCTTCCGTGCCGACGCCGGCCTTCACCTTCAGCTCGATCTTGAGTTCGGCCCTGGCTCCGGGCGCGAGCGTCCGCGCTCCGCACCGCTCCCGCACCTCCCGCTTCAGAATCTCGGCCGCCCTCCGAACCACCGCTCCCGACCCCGCCTCACAGCGAACGCTCACCTTTCCGGCCATGGCGATTCCTCTTTCCGTCGACTATTTCGCGGCTCTCTTGTAAACGAGCGGATCCCCGAAGAGCCCCGGCTTGTCCGTGTTCTCCTCGATGGCCTTGGCCAGGTCGGCGGAGGACTTGATCTCCTTGCTGACCACGGCCGTGCTGACGCTGAGCCTGCCGGTCGGCCTGCCGGAGCACTTTCCATTTTGGTTTCCCATCGTGACGCTGACCCGCGATTTTATTATTCTGGCCGGTACGCTCATCATTTTCATGCTGCATGGCAGCATCGAAATCAAACCGGCCCTGGCCGGCAAAGTGACCACCTGCGCACAAATGCTGTGCGTCATTTTGGCCTTGCTGGTGGCGCCGGCGCCGGTGTTGTTCTGGGCGCTGGGCGCCGCAACGGTTTTGACCTGTGTGTCGGGCGCGCAATATGTTGCGCGTGGCTTCCGGCAAATGAACGAGCAAGGATGATCCCATGACCCGCTTCGCAATTGTAGGCCGGCCGAATGTCGGCAAGTCGGCGTTGTTCAACCGGCTGATTGGCCGGCGTCTTGCGATTGTTGACGCCGAAAGCGGCGTGACGCGCGACCGCCTGCACGTCGTCACCGAATGGCAGGGGACGCACTTCGCGCTGATGGACACCGGCGGCTTGGTCAGCCAGCCGGACGAGCTCGAGACGCATATCGCGCATCAAGTCGCGCAGGCCGTTGCGGAAGCCGATGTGCTGCTGTTCACGGTGGATGGCCAATGCGGGCGCCTGCCGCTGGATGACGAGGTGGCGGCGCGCGTGCGCGCGGTCAACAAACCCGTCTGGCTGGTGGTCTCGAAGGCCGACACGCAGGCGCTGGACGATGCCTGGACGGATTTTGCCGAGTATGGCTTTGCGCGGCGCTTCACGCTCTCCGCCTTGCACGGCCGCGGGATCAACACCTTGCTGGATGCGATGGCCGAAGTGTCCGACGACGACGTGCCGGACGAGGCCCCGGCCAAGATTTCGATTGCCATTCTGGGCCGGCCGAACGCGGGCAAATCATCATTGCTGAACGCGCTGCTGGGCACGGATCGCGCGATTGTCAGCCCGATTGCCGGCACGACCCGCGACGCCGTGGATGCCCATGTGGAGTTCGAGTACACGCACAAGCGCGCCACGTTGCGCGAGCAGATCATCCTGATTGACACGGCCGGCATCCGCCGCAAGCGCACGATCAAGACGCCCCTCGAATATTATGCGATTCATCGCGCGGAAGCCGCGCTGGAGCGCGCCAGCGTCGCCATCCTGCTGATGGACGCCGAAGCCGGCGTGACCACCACCGACAAGAAAATCGCCGCCCTGATCGCCGAAGCCGGCAAGGGCTGCGTCATTGGTGTCAACAAGTGGGACCTGATGGAGAAAGGCACGACCACCCGCGCGTTCACCACCTGGGTGCGCGCGGAACTGCCATTCGTGGCCTATGCGCCGCTGGTGTTCCTCTCGTGCCACACGGGCGCCAATGTCCGCCCGCTGGTGCAGCGTGCCTGCAGCGTCCATCATTCCGCCCATATGCGCGTCAGCACCGGCGTGTTGAATGAGCGCCTGCAAAAGATTTTTATAACGACCACGCCGCCGATCCTGCGCGGCAAGCGCCTCAAATATTATTATGCGACCCAAGTCAGCGTCGCCCCGCCGCGCATCGTCCTGTTTGTCAACGATCCGGAACGGGTGCAGCCGGCCTATGCGCAGTATGTCACCAATCAACTGCGCACGTCGTTCGATTTTACCGGCGCGCCGGTCGTGCTGGAATGGCGCAAGCGCGACGACGACCACCGCTAACGCATGCTGCTGGTCATTGTGGCATATCTGTGCGGCGCGATTCCGGGCGGCTATTTGCTGAACCGCCTGCTGTGGCAGCCGCTGGCGCCGCAAGTGGCGCGCGCGCTGGCCGGCCGGCGCGGCGCCGCACTGTTCCTGCGCGTGGCGCCGCGCGCCTTGTCGGTCATGGTGGATTTCTGCATCGGCGCGCTGGTCACGCTGGCCTTGGCGAGCGTGGCGGCGCACTTGCGCGGCACGCGCTGGGAATGGACCATCCATCCGCTGGTTTCCGACGGCTTGGTGCATGGCGCAACCCTGATCGCGCTGGTCGTCGGGCATGCCCTGTCAGTCTATATCTGCGGCTGGGGCGGCAAAGGCATTGCCATGGCCATGGGCGGTTTCATGGTCTTGACGCCGATCCCCAGCTTGATCGCCATCGGCGTGTTTTGCCTGACCACCGGCGTCACGCG
>JAPLST010000442.1:1899-15964 GCA_026398485.1 bacterium | reverse complement strand
GGTCAAGGGCCTGACCGCCCTACCTGTCTGCGCGCTCTACGCCGGCGGCTCCCGTTCTTATAGCGGAATTTCAGGCATGCCCAGATTCGGCAATTGGTATTTATTATTGCGCCTCACCGATCGCCACCGGCGCGTGTTCCGCCAGACTGGCTGGCACACCAACCCGGAACGTCATGACTGTAATCTGCAGGAAACGAGCTTGGCGCTTCAGATCGCCGGCATGACATTGCCACCGCAGACGGGCAGGTAGACGCCGCTTATGAAACCGGCCATGTCTGAGGCAAGAAACGCAACGGCATTGGCAATTTCCTGGGCGGTGCCCCGCCGCTTCAGGGGAACAGGGGCCCGGTAATCAAGCGTGGCATCGGAGTCCGGGCAGTCTTCGCTGATAGTCCAGCCCGGGGCAACCTGATTGACCGTAATGCCGTGCTCGCCCACTTCCCGGGCCAGCACCCGCAACACCCCGTCCATGCCGCGCTTGCCGGCGATATACGCGGAGGTCGTCTTTGCATACTGCATGGCGCATTCCGTGTTGATGCCGATCACGCGACCCCATTTCTTATCGATCATGCCCGGGACAAAGGCCTGCGCCAGCAACACGGTTTGCGTGACGCACGCGCGGTATTGACTTTCGTAATCCGCCAGCGGCTGTTGCAGAACCGCCGTCCACTGGTACTGACTGACGGCATTGACGACGATAATGTCCGGCGCGCGCAGTTCCTTCTCCGCGCGACTCTTCAAGCCCGCCACCGCAGCGCTGTCGGTGACATCCGCTGCCACCGCGATCGCCGCGCGATTCAGTGTGCGGATCTCTTGCACCAGCAGTTCCGCCTGACGCGCGTTGCGGTGGTAGTGGACGATGATGTCGGCGCCGGCGCGCGCAAGCGTGCGCACCATCACGCGGCCAAGCTGGCCGGTGGCACCGGTCACCAGGGCGGTCCTTCCAGAAAGATCAATGGTCAGCATTCGTCGGCCTCCTTGTCAAGCGTTCGTTCAGTTCCCAACCGGTCTCTTCCTGCATCGCGCGTTGCGCCGCACGAAGCGGCGTCGCATCGTCTTCCCCGCCGCCGGCAACAAACTGCCCGCACGCGGCATCGCGCCGATTAACGCGGCAAACTCCGGCGCGGTTGCCGTGTGGCGGTATGGTACTACTTCCATGGCCTTTTCGCAAGGCGGCGCCAGTTTCCCAGATCCGGCGGTGGGTATGTGTCTTGCGCCCCACCGATCGCCGCCGGCGGCGGGATCGGTGGACGCAAAGATTGAGATAAGGCGCCGGCGCGCCTTTTTACTCAATCTCATTCACCCACGACGCGAGGTCGTGGGGGGGGCTCAGCACACCCACCCGCCCAAGCCGCGGGCGCGCTCCCGCTGCTGGCTCACCGCGCATACCCGTCGCGTTTGCCCGCAGGGCGCGCGGAACGCCGCTTTTGTTGGGGAAGCACAAGCTCGTGTGCGGTGGTCTTGATCAACCCGCTGAGCCAGTTCCGGTCTTCAACTGCGGCTGCTATCAGAAAATACAACGAGGCGCCGGGATACGGTGGCGCTTCAACAACAGTGCCTATATACGCTCTGCCCCCTTTGGTTGGTTTTACAAAAAGCTGATTGTCACACACGAGCGCCACCACTTTGCCATCACAATACAGCGCATATTCACCGAACATTTTCTTGTGGGAAATACATCCGGCATTGCCCATCTGATACACGATAAACTCAACAAAGCTCTTGTCGGATGCCATGGTGTCTCCTTGTGGTGGCGCTGGTGACGTTGCTGCATTCTTTGCTGCAGGTAGTGTAGCAGAGCCATTGTTCAATGTCAACGGTTCGTGTTCCGTCCTGAAATTCCAATTCCTTGACGTGCAACCGGAAAACATGCTACACTCTTGACATGCGTTCGAGAGTATGCTGCTGTTTCATGTAACCTCTGACCTGCGCCACCCTATGAAAAATCTTGTCTGCACCGCGCTCGTGCTCGCCCTCCTGACGGGTTCATTCCTCACCGCCAACGCCATTGCCGGCACGGATCACGCCACCTTGGGAACCAGCTTGACGGTCAGCAAGATGACCGGTTTGATCAACTGGAAGGCAGGCGGCGGGCGCCCGCCTGTCGGGCGCGGCTCCTTTTTGCTCAAGGCCAGCACGCCCGTCGGCATGCTGAACCTTCTGCAACTGAAAGACGCAATGGCCTATTTGTTTTTCAATGGCAACGTATGGCCAGTGCAGGCGCCGGGAACAGATGGCAATGATGTCTGGACGATGAAGAGCACCAGCAAAAAGAGAACGTGGACCATGATTAACAAGGTGACCAAGGATACCTACAAGGTCGTGCTCACGCTCAAGAACGGCATCCTGAACATTATGGTCAAGGACAAACGCTCCGTGACCGCCGCCATGTTTGATGCCGTCAACGTGGACACGGGTGGGGTGATCACCAAAAATTACAATATCCAAGTGACGTGGCTGGACACCAACGATACCTCCATGGTCAATGCCGTCTGCACTCTGCCGTGCGACTTCCAGACCAAGGTTGACAACAAGACCACGATCAAGAACCAGTGATGACTCTCCGTGCCGGTGTGGCACTGCTCTGGCTGGGCAGCGCGGCCGTGCTGGCCGCCGCGCCCGCCAAGACCAATGTTTTCTGGCGCGAGGCGCTGCAGACCAAGCAGCGCGAAGCCACCTATATTGCCAACGAAATTGTGCTGATCAGCACGGCGATTGACACCAAATGCGCGACCATTGCCAAGCTGCTGGCGGATACCCAAGTGCGCTTTCACACCTTGCTGTTCCTGCTCAACGCGGCGACCGACAACCCGCACGAATTTGTCGCCCTGCGCCGCGAGTTGCTGCGCTTGCAGCATCAGGTGACCCACCAGTGTCTGTTCCTCGAGGATGCGACCGGCGATTTGGAGGGCGGCATTGTGGTGGTAAACAACATGGGCCAAGAGCTTGATTTCATCGTCACCAGCGCGCAGATTCCCGCGGATGACAAAGCCGTCTGTCAAATGCGCGCCGGCGAGCAGCGCCTGACCACGGACTTGGCGGCGCAGACCAACAAGATTGCCGCCGCGCTGGCGGCCGCCCAGCCGCTGCGGGCCGAGATGGACGTCAAACTGGCCGAAGTGCAACGTGATGTGCGGGTGCTGTTGCGCGACATGATTTTCACGCGTCAATTCACGATCCTATCACCGCTGATGGTGCGCTTTGTCGCCTTGGAATTCCGGCAAGTAGGCGCGAATCTGGGACATACGCTGGTGGAACGCCTGCCGTGGCGCAGGGCCGATCTTGCCGTTCTACTGGGCTGCACGGCCTTGCTGTGGTTGCCGCTGACGGGGACGGGCTGGTGGCTGCTGCGCCGCCACCAGCCGCACCTCAAGCAGTTCGCGCCGGACGCCTACCGGCATGCGCGCCGCGCGCTGGCATGGTTTGGCGCGGCCGTCAGCGCGTATGGCGCCGCATGGACACTGGCGTATCCGACCCGGCTGGTCTGCCAAATGCTGCTGGTCTATTGTGTGCTGGCGGCGGCGGCGCATGCGGCGCGCGCCTGTCGCTTGCTGTATGACAATGGCGATGCGCGCCTGTGGGTGCAGCCCCTCTTGTCCTTCTGGCTCGTGCTGGCGGCGTGTGAAGTGCTGGGCATGACCGATACCCTGCATGGCTTGCTGAATATCGTCATCATCGCGGTGGTCATGCGCGCGCTGTGGCAGATGCGCCACCGGCACTATCGCCGCTTTGAGACCTGGGCCATTCGCGCCTCCCTGCTGGTGTGCGGCATCATGCTCGTCCTGTGTCTGGCGGGCTATCTGCGCTTGACGCATGTGCTGCTGTGGCTGTGGCTGCCGTTGGTGGTCGGGCTCGAATTGGGCGCGACGGTGACCGGCCTGGCGCATGCGCGTTTTGTCGCGCGCATTCCGCAGCAGCATGCCGCGTTGCGCATTTTCTTGACCGGCCTTGGCATTCCCCTGGTCTGGCTGGCAATCATCGGCATGCAAATGTTGTATGTCGGCGCCCTGTTTGGCGATTGGACGTTGATCGAGAGCCTGCTGATGAAAAAGCTGCATGTCTTCGGCATGCAGATGGATGTCATCGCGGTGGCCGCCATTCTGTTCCTGTTTTTTATTGTGCAATCGCTGGTCGGCGTGCTGCGCCTGTTCTTCGACCGGCTGGCGTCATGGCGCAAACTGGAACACAATGTGGTGCCCTCGCTGCACAACATCTGCAGCTATGCCCTGTGGGCCGTCTACGCCATTGTGCTGCTGCGCCTGCTGCACGTGAATCTCAGCAGTCTGGCCTTGATCGCCAGCGGCGTCAGTGTCGGCATCGGCTTTGGCCTCAAGGACGTCGTCAGCAATTTTATCAGCGGCATGATTATCCTGCTGGGCCAGATCTTGCGCGAAGGCGACGTGATCGAGATTGACGGCAAGCTGTGCAATGTGCTGATGGTCAATGTGCGCTCGACGGTTGTGCGCACGCGCGACAATGCGATTGTCACGATTCCCAATGCCACCGTGATTTCCGATAAATTGACCAACTGGACGCGCAATGATCCAAATATGCGGCGCGACCTCCGCGTCGGCGTCGAATACGGCGCGAACGTGCAGCTGGTGGCCAGGCTCCTCGTCGAAGCCACCCACGGCAATGCCCATGTTCTTCAGGAGCCGGCGCCCAAAGTGCTGCTGGCGGATTTTGGTGAAAATGCGCTGGTGTTCTGGCTGCGCATGTGGATTGATGATGCCGCCGACCGCGATTGGATCGAGTCCACCGTGCGCTGGGACATTCACCGCCTGTTCGCCGCCCACGCCGTCGTCATTGCCTTCCCCCAAATGGATGTGCATCTGGATGACCAGCGCGTGCGCGAAGTGCAGGCATAGGAAGACGGGGCTCAAGGAATGCGAATATCGAACAAGGAATGTCCAATGATGATGTTCTGCGCAGATACTTCGACCTTCGCTATTCCTTGTTGGATATTCGCTGTTCATCAGCGGTTCGCGAAAGGATGAAGTCGGAACGCTGAGCGATGAAGGTAGCGCAGCTTCAGCGTGTTTTACTTTTGCGTTCAGCGTTCAGCGTTCAGCGTTCATAGTTCAGATTGGCCTTTGACGGCAGGCCGGCCTTTTTGTTATAATCCGCCATAGTAACAATGACATGACCCAAGCACAGACTATGGACGAGATTCTCAAACTATTGGTGGACGACGCGCGCACGACGCCGGCACAACTGGCGATCCTGACCGGCCGCCCCGAGGCCGACGTGCGCGCGGCGATCGCAGGCTATGAACACGACGGCACGATTGTCAAGTACCGCGCGGTTCTCAATCCCGAGAAAACCGGCGAGGCCAACGGCGTGGTGCGGGCCTGGATCGAAGTAAGCATTACGCCGCAACGCGGCCAGGGCTTTGACGCGATTGCCGCGCGCATTTACCAATTCAAGGAAGTGCAGAGCTGCTATCTGCTGTCGGGCGGCTATGATCTGCTGCTGCTGGTCGAGTGCGGCAGTCTGCGCGAAGTCGGCGCGTTTGTCGCCGAGAAATTGGCCGCCCAGGAAAACGTGACGCGCACCGCCACCCATTTCCTGCTGAAAGTCTACAAGGAGCACGGCGACGTGCTGCAACCAGCCGAGACCATGCCGCGCCTGCCGATCAGCATGTAGCCGCGCGCCGGCCCGCTTTTTTATGGATACTGCACGCGTACACAAGCTCAACACGATTGTCGCGCACCTGCCGCCCTCGGGCATTCGCGCGTTCTTCGACTTGGTGCTCGGCATGGAGGATGTCATTTCACTGGGCGTCGGCGAGCCCGACTTCGTCACGCCGTGGCATGTGCGCGAACAAGCCATCTTCGCCCTCGAAAAGGGCTACACCAGCTACACCTCCAATAAGGGCCTGCGTGAATTGCGCGCGCAAATTGCCGCCTTTGTCGCGGGCCAATACGGCGTGGCCTACGATGTCGAACACGAGATCCTGGTGACGGTCGGCGTCAGCGAGGCCATGGACCTGGCCATGCGCGCCATTCTCAATCCCGGCGATGAAGTCATCACCCACGACCCGTGCTATGTCTCGTATGCGCCGACGGTGACGCTGGCCGGCGGCGTGCCGGTGCTGATTGACACCTGGACTGCGCCGGGCTTTAAATTGACGCCGGCACTGCTGCGTGCCGCCATCACGCCGCGCACCCGCGCCGTGCTGCTGAATTACCCCGCCAATCCGACCGGCGCCAGCTACACGCGCGCCGAACTCGACGCGCTGGCGGCCGTGATCATCGAGCATGACCTGCTCCTGCTCAGCGATGAAATCTACGACGCGCTCTCGTATGAGGCCGCCCATGTCAGCATGCCAAGCTTACCCGGCATGCGCGACCGCACTATCTATCTCAACGGCTTTTCCAAGGGCCACGCCATGACCGGCTTCCGCCTCGGCTATGCCTGCGGGCCGGCGGCGCTCATCGCCGCCATGACGAAAATCCATCAATACACCATGCTGTGCGCCCCGATTGTCAGCCAGTTGGCCGGCATCGAGGCCTTGCAGCACGGCATGCCCGATGTCTTTGAAATGGTCGTCGAATACAACCAGCGCCGGCGTTTTGTCGTCCATGCGCTCAACCAAATCGGCCTCGACTGCCACCTGCCGCAAGGCGCGTTTTATGTCCTGCCCAGCACCCGCCGCACCGGCATGGATGGCCTGACCTTCGCCACCAAATTGTTGCAGGAACAGCGGGTCGCCGTCGTGCCCGGCACGGCTTTCGGCGCGGCCGGCACGCAGCATGTCCGCATGGCCTATGCCGCCTCACTTGCCCATCTTAACGAAGCCATGGCGCGCATCGCCCGCTTCATTCGTGATCACACCTAACCTGGAAATGTCATGGAACTTTACGGTTCACACCACCCCCACCATTCAGCCCACGAAATTCACCTGCCGTGGTATATGATTCTTGGCACCATGCTGATGCTGACGGCCATGATCATCTTCGTCTGTGCCAGCCCGCTCGACACCACGCCGCTGGCCCAAGAGCCCATGCCGGCCGAGGCACAGTAACTACATAGTGATCAGTAACCAGTGACCAGTGATCAGTGATCAGTGATCAGTGCAACCGAAAACTGAAAACTGAAAACTGAAAACTGAAAACTGAAAACTGAAAACCGAAAACCAAGTACGACCCCATGACCGCTGCTGAACTAATGCAAGCCCTGGCCCGGCGCGATGCGCAGATTCTTGCGCACGTGGGCGAAATATATGGCACGGATGAGGCCGCCCTGGCACCGGCCTGTGAGCGGCTGTTTGTGGCGCTGCATCGCTACGCCGATACCTTTTCCGGCGACCAGCCGGTCGTGGTCGTGCGTGCCCCGGGTCGCGTCAATTTGATCGGCGAACACACCGATTACAACGGCCTGCCGGTGATGCCCATGGCGATCACGCGCGATGTGCTGGTCGTCGCCGGCGCAGCCGCTGACGCCCGGGTGCAGGTCACCAATATTGACCGCAATTACGCCGATCGCAGCTTTGCCCTTGCCCGCCATATCCCGCCCTTCAGCACCGGCGATTGGTGCAATTATATCAAGAGCGCAACCCAAGGCCTGATTGACCTGTGGGACCGCGCCGACGACTTGCACGGCGTCAACATGGTCATCAGCGGCACCGTCCCGCTCGCCAGCGGCTTGTCCTCCTCGGCGGCCTTCACCATCGCCGCCGCCCTCGCGCTGCTGGCGACCCATCGCCGCACCCTCGCGCCGCTGCTCTTCGCCGAGACCATGGCGCACAGCGATCATTATGTCGGCATGGCCAGCGGGGGCATGGATCAAGCCGCCTCGGTGCTGGGCCTTGCCGGCAAGGCCTTGAAAATCGATTTCCATCCGTTGCGCGTGCAGCCCGTCGCGCTGCCGCACGACACGCTCATCGTCGTCTGCCATTCGCGCGTCCGCGCCGCCAAGGCCGGCAATGCCCGCGATGAGTACAATCGCCGCGTCGTCGAATGCCGCATCGCAACCGCCCTGCTGCACGCCGCCGCGCCCGCCCGCGCCGCCACCGCGCCCGCCTTGCTGAGCGAATGGCTGGCGCGTGACACCCGCGGTTTCGATGATGCCCTGCAGCAGATCCAGGCGCACCTGCATCCCGGCGGCTACACCCTGGCCGAAATTGCCCACGCGTTGCAACTGGCGCCCGACACCGTGCTGCGCACCCTCTGCGTCACGAAAGCAGGCTTGCAGTATGGTGCGCCCGCCCATGGCTTCAAACTGCTCGAGCGGGCGCGGCATGTCATCAGCGAGGCCCGCCGCGTCGAACAGTCGTTCACGCTGCTGCAGGCCATGCCGGCCGAGGCCGCCGCCCAATTCGGCGCCCTGATGAACGCCTCGCACGAAAGCTGCCGCGCCGATTATGAAATCAGTTGCACCGAGTTGGATGAACTGGTGCTGCTGGCGCGCGAGGCCGGCGCCGCGGGCGCGCGCCTGACCGGCGCGGGCTTCGGCGGCTGCACCGTCAATCTGCTGCGCGCCGGCGCCGCACCCGATTTTATGCGCTTTATGAACGAACGCTATTACGAGCCGCGCGAACTTGCCCGCGCCGGCGACAACCAATTCGAGTTCGCGCCGGCCACCGGCGCGGGCGTTATCTTCGCCTAACCGCAGGACTTTTTTATGACGACGCTTGATGCGATTATTGTCGGCACGGTGCAGGGCTTGACCGAATTTCTGCCGGTCTCCAGCTCCGGCCATCTGGTCATTGTCCGCTATTTCTACGGCGTGCAGGACATGACGCTGTCCTACTCGGTCATGCTGCACGGCGGCACGCTGCTGGCCGTCATCGTCGCCCTGTGGCGCGAAATCCTCGACTGCGCCAAATTGCTGCTCGCCGGCACGCGCACCGGCATGACGATCCTGCTCGCGCTTATCGTCGCCACCATACCCGGTGCGCTGATCGGCTATCTCTTCGCGTCGAAATTGGACACGCTCTTTGTCGAAAAGGGCCTCATCTGGCACGGCGTGCAGCTCGAACCCTATAAATTTGTCGGCGCGGCCATGCTGGTCACCGCCCAGGCCTTCCTGCACAAAGCCAATGAAATGCTCAAAAACCATGGCGACGCCCTTGATCATGGCCCGTGGTACAATGCCATCACGCTCAAACGCGCCGTGTGGATCGGCCTGGCCCAAGCCGTCGCCGTGGTGCCCGGTATCTCGCGCAGCGGCGCGACCATTGCCACCGGCATCATGGCCGGCCTCTCGCGCGCAACCGCCGCGCGCTTCTCGTTCCTCATGGCCATTCCCATTGTCCTCGGCGCCGTCATCCATGACCTGATTGATCACCGCGTCGAACTGATGTACGAAAGCACGGCCGACCTGCATGTGCAATGTATCGGCGTCGCCGTCGCCGCCGTCACCGGCTTTATTGCCGTGCGCTTCATGCTGCGCTGGCTGCAGACGCATGACTTGCATGACTTTGTCGTCTACCTCTGGATCGTCGGGCTGATCTGCATCGCCTCATGACCGTCGCCACCTGGAACGTCAATTCCATTCGCGCCCGGCTTGACCATCTGCTGCGCTGGCTTGCGCTGCGCCAGCCGGACGTGTGCTGCGTGCAGGAGCTGAAATGCGCCGACGCGGATTTCCCTTTTTTTGAACTTGAAGCGCGCGGCTATCACTGCGTCGTCCATGGCGAAAAGGCGCGCAATGGCGTCGCCCTGATCACCAAGGGCACGGCCCGGGCGGTGCAGCGCGGCTTTGACAACGGCTTCGACGCCGGGCCGGCGCGCCTGCTGGCTGCGCAGGTGGGGGGCGTCGAAATTATCAATGTCTATGTGCCCAACGGTCAGGCGCCCGACACGCCGGCCTTCGAATACAAACGCGATTTTCTGCGCGAACTGCGCGCGCTGCTGGTCCGGCGCTACCGACCCGAGCAAGCCCTTGTCATGGTCGGCGATTTCAATGTCGCGCCAGAGGACGACGATGTCTGCGATCCCGTGCGCCTGCGTGGCAGTGTCTGCTTTCATCCTGACGAACAGGCCGATTTTCTCCAGCTGAAAGCATGGGGCCTGCAGGACGTGTTCCGCCGCTGGCAGCCGCACGGCAAGCATTTTTCATGGTGGGACTATCGCGCCGGCGGCTTTCCGCGTAATGCCGGCATGCGCATTGACCACATCCTGGCGACGCGCGCACTGGCCGAACGCTGCACCCGCTGTGAAATCGACCGCGAGCCGCGCGGCTGGGAGCGCCCGTCCGATCACACGCCCGTCCTGGCCGCGTTCGCCGATATTCAACAATGAGTACATAACGTAGGTTTGGTTGAGACGGACATGGCGCGCGAGTTTCTCGCGCAGCTGCTGCGCCGCTCTAGTGCGTCCGCAGCGAGTTCGCCGCGCCGCACAGAACGAGGCAGAGGACGCAAGGGTTTGCTCAATGTGGCGGAACTTTAAAAACAGGGGCGGCATTGCTGCCACCCCTGTGTGCTGCTCCTCAAATGACGCTGCCCTGCATCAGCGCCGGCGCTGCCGCCACCGCAGCAGGCCGCACAACGCCAGCACCGCGCAGGCCGGTTCGGGTAGCATAAGCATGCGCGACATGCTCGACAAATCACTGTCGCCGTCCGTGCCGCCGCGCGTGAAGAACATGTTGCCCGCGACACGCTTCATGCCCGCGCCAACGGCGAACGTGTCAGCCAGGACGATCTTCGTCCAGACCGCCAAGTCCATGTCATAAATCGCCAGGTCGCCGCTGCCGTCGCCGCGCAACACCCACAGTTCGTTGTGGCCACTGCGGGCGATGCCGGCCGGCACATGCTCGATCGCGCAGCCCGTGCCAATCATCGGCCAGGGCGTGCTCAACGCAAAGGTGAACGTACTGGCCGAGCCGTCGGCGGGCGCGCTCCAAATCTGCGCCGGCCCGCTGTCCCATTGCTTGAGCATGTACATCGTGGTCGCGTCCTTGGTCGTGCTCCAGCCATGCTGGGCGCCGCCGCCCAGTAGTTGATCCCACGCGACCGTAAAGGTCTTCCAGTCGCTGATCTTCTGCACTTTGTCCCAGCCGCGCCAGCCGCCATACACATTGCCGGCATCGTCCACGATGCAGGCGGTGTTGACGCCGTCACTGCCGTAGCCCGTGCCGGTCGCCCACGCATCGCCCGCAATGTCATAGCGCATGACGCCGCGCGCCGTGCCGCTCAGGCGGCCAAAGGCGTAAAGATAGTTGCTGTAATAGCCAAAACCTTTCGCGCCCGAATCGCTGTCGCCCGACAGGGTCGGATACGCCGCCAGCGCCACCCACGCGTTCGAATCCAACGCGTCTTTCGGGAAGGCATACAGCGGCGCCGCCGTCGTGCATTTCGAGAAGTACAGCCTTGTGCCATCGCTGCCAAGGCTGGTATTGATATCGCGCAGGCCGGCGCCTTCCGGCAAACCGTAATTTGTTTTGCTCGCCAAGGTGTCGCGGTAGTCCAAGCCGAGTGCGACGGTCGTGCTGGCGGATGCGCTTGCATTCAGCAGATTGGTGCCATACACCACAATCGTGTTGTCGGCGGTGGCCAGCGTGCCAAGGGTGATCGTCCAGTCCGGCGTGGCATTGAGCGTCCCGCCCGTGCCGGTCGTCGTGTTCGTCCACCACAGCTTGCCAAAGACATTCTCGTTGGCCGTGCCCGCCAAAACATACGCCGTGTCCGGCGCGTAGATCAGCGCGTTGCCGTTGGTGATCGTGACCACCGGCGTGCCCTCGCCCGGATTCTGGCGCGTGATCATAATCCCGTCAACCGCCATGATCCCAATCGTGTTCGTGCCCTTGACCCTGATGTTGTTGACCCCCTGGCTCAGCGGCACGCTCACATTCCACGCCGTGCCGACCGTCACCGGGCCGTTCGAGCCGTTCAGCGCGTTTTCGTACCACATCCCGACCACTTCGCCGGCATTCGTGCCCGCGACCGTAAACGCGGTCACGCTCGAGGCCACTGACTTGCTGGTGTTGGTGATGTCAACGTACGGATCCGGCGCACTCAAGCCCCGCATGTCCAGGCGATACATGACGCGATCCGTCGCCGTGGTGCCACTGACCACAAACAGGAAGCGCCCGGCCTTGCCCAGTTGCAGCTTGGCCGACTCCGCGCCACTCGGGCAGATATTGCTGACACCCCACAACGTCACCGGCCCAGCCGTCGGATTGGCCAGGTCGAACGCGAAAATTTGGCCGCCATTGACATTCATGCTGACCACGACCAGGTCCTTGTTCAGCACATTCTCGCCCGGCGCAAAGGCCACAATCCCGCACGCGCTCGCATCATTCCACGTGTCGGCGCCGGTCCCCATCGTCGTGACCGGCACCAGATTGACCGCGTTGGTCACGCATTGCGCCAACGCAACGGGATCGCTGTTGCCCACCACATTGGTAATGACCCAGATGCCGTCCAGGGCATTCGCGCTGTTCGGGCCTTTCCAAATATATGTGTTGTTTTTGTAGGTGCAGCCGCGCGTCGTCTTGAATTGATTGTCGCTGGCTTGGCTGGCCACGGTTGCAAAGCTGGCTGCGGCCACTTGGCGCAACTGCATATTATTGTTGCCCGCGCCGGAATTCCAGGCACTGTAAATGCCGTAGTAATCCGCATAGCCATTATACTGGCTGAACCCGGCAACTACCGCGGCGGCATAGGGCCAGGCATTATTCGGCCGCCAGGCATTGGCCACGCCATTGACGGTTACGCCCGGAATGGCCGGCACGCCCGCCGCATTGGTCGAAAAATACGCGAAACACGACCAATCGTAGTTGCCGCCCGCATTGCTCATGTAGGCAAAATTCGGCCCGATAAATGCGCCGCTGCGCTTGCACAACGACACGCGGTTACCGGTCTCTTCATTGGCCGAGAAGCGCAAGACCTGTTGCCATTGTGCACGGTAATTGTTGACCGCCAAATTCGGCTGGACGCGGAAAACATAGGTGTAGCCGCCGGCATTGCCCGCGCCGAAATCCCACGGCACGCTGGCAGTGTAGAACAGCTTCAGATACAAATAGCCGTCCGGCGTCGCGTCAAAATCCGGCACAAAATCCGTCCAGTCCTGCCACTTGGCCGCCGTCGGGCAGTTGGTGGCCACGGTCGGAATCGTGGTCCACGTCGCCGCGCCCTGCGCGAGCGGGACAAACAGCCAGGCAAGCACAGCAACGTTCAACAGAATCTTCATACGGGCTCCTATTTTTCTACAGTCGTTAAAGATGGTGGCAAGTATAGCAAAAGCGGGCGCATATTTCAAGCGGCAATATAATAATTCAATGCTCGTGTATAGCTTTTGTTTAACATAATATTAACTATATCGAAAAAATGTGATTGCAAACGAGACCAAACTTCAATATAAAGCATTTATTCCGTGGTAATTAAAAAAACAATCCGGTGTTAATAAGTAAATTGTTTAAAGTATAGTAAAAATAATCGCGCGGCGCGATGATTAATCAGGAAGAAGCTGCCATAATGCTGGCGGAAAAGGGCGGCTGCGTGTGCCGCTCACTGCTCACTGCTCACTGCTCCCTGCTCACTGTTCGATGTTCGATGTTCAATTGGGCGGCCAAGCCGACGGCGACTTGCAACGCGAAATCATGCAGGCACTATCTCCAGATGTGTAGTGACGGGTGTGGCCGCGCCAAGCGCCACGCTGCGCGCGCCGGGCGACGTGCCGCCAACGCTGATGACAAAGGTGCCCGGCTCGACCCGCGCCTCGCCCGCGTTGTCTACCAGGGCCAGCATGGCCGGCGTGATTTCAAACGCGACCTCGCGCGCCTCGCCCGGCTGCAGCGTGACGCGCGTAAAGGCTTTCAACGCGCTCTGCGGCACGCGCACACTGGCCTCGCAATCAGTGATGTATAATTGGACAACCTCGTCGCCGGCACGCGCGCCGGTGTTGGTGACCGTGACGGTGATGCGGGTCGTGTCGCCGGCGCTCATGCGCGCGCAGCCGAGCTGTGGATTGCTGTACGCAAACGTCGTGTAGCTCAGGCCAAAACCAAACGGATAGAGCGGCTCGTCGCGCATGTAGCGATAGGTGCGGTTGTCCATGGCGTAGTCTTCGAACGGCGGTAACTGCGCGGTCGCGCGCGGAAACGAGACCGGCAAACG
>JAPLST010000442.1:0-1851 GCA_026398485.1 bacterium | reverse complement strand
CCCGGCGGGATTAACCTCGCCAAACAGCACATCGGCAACGGCGTGGCCGCCTTCCTCGCCCGGATACCAGGCAAAGACAATCGCGTCAAGCCACTCGTGCTCTTCTGGAATCGCAATGGCGCCGCCGCCGGTCAGCACCAGAATGATCGGCTTGCCGGCCGCGCGCAGGGTCTTGAGAAACTCGGCTTGATGCGGCGGAAGTTCGATGGCCGCGCGATCACCGGTCGAGGCCGAGGCAATCGCATCGCCCTCCTCGCCTTCCAGCAGCGGCGACAGGCCCAGCACCACCACCGTCACATCCGCCGCCTTGGCCTCGCTGGCCGACCAATCCAACGGATTTGCATTCGGGGTGCTGACCAGGCAGCCGGCGCGATACTGCACCGCGCATTGCGCGCTGACGTTCTGGGTGATGCCTTCAAGAATCGTCACCAACGTCCCGCTGACCCCCGCGTAATTGCCCAGCAGCACATCCACATTCGCGGCGTGACAGCCCAGCACGGCCACTGAACGAATATCCTGCTTGAGCGGCAGCAGCCCGTTCTTATTCTTCAGCACCACAATGGACTTGGCCGCCGCCTCGCGCGCCAGCGCGCGGTGCGCCGCGCAGTTGACCACCTTGGTCGGGATGCGCGCATAGGGCACCTGCTTGCGCGCGTCGAACAGGCCGAGCTTGAAGCGCGTGCGCAGCAAATTGCCCAGCGCGCGATTCACCGTCGCTTCACTGACCAGCCCTTCCGCAAGGGCGTCGCCCATGCGCTCGAAGGTGCAGCCGCAATTGAGATCGCAGCCGTTGTTGATCGCCAGCGCGGCGGATTCGGGCGCGCGACTGGTCACCTTGTGATGCTCGTGGAAATCACGCACGGCCCAGCAATCCGACACAACATGGCCTTGAAACCCCCAGCGCGCGCGCAGAATGTCCAGCAATAACGTCTTGCTGCCGCAGCACGGCTCGCCATTGGTGCGATTGTAGGCGCCCATGACGGCTTCAACACCGGCCTCAACCAGCGCCTGAAATGCCGGCAGATATGTTTCCCACAAGTCTTTTTGCGAGACGCGCGCGTCAAAGCAATGGCGCAATTTTTCCGGCCCGCTATGCACCGCAAAATGCTTGGCACACGCGGCCACCTTCATGTACTGCGGGTCATCGCCCTGCAAGCCCTTGACAAATGCGGCGCCCAGCGTGCCCGTCAGGCACGGGTCTTCGCCGTAGGTTTCCTGGCCGCGGCCCCAGCGTGGATCACGATATATATTGATGTTGGGCGCCCAGACCGTTATGCCTTGATACCGCCCGTGCATGCCTTGGCGCACGGCCGCGTGGTGTTTGGCGCGCACTTCGCTGGCGATGGCCGCGCCGATGCGGGTCAGCAGCGCCGGGTCAAAGGTGGCGGCCAAGCCGATCGGCTCGGGGAATACCGTCGCGCGGCCGGCGCGCGCCACGCCATGCAGCGCCTCGCTCCACCAATCATAGGCCGGAATGCCCAAGCGCTTGATCGCCGGGCTGTTGTGCAGCAATTGCGATGTTTTTTCTGCAAGGGTCATGCGCGCGAGCAGGTCGTCAATGCGGGCCGCGCGCGGCGCCGTGTGGTCTTTGTAGAGGGCTTTGGGGGACATGCAGGGCTCAGGTTTCAGGGTTCAGGTTTCAGGTTTCAGGGATTCGAATATCGAATGTCCAACAAGGAATATCCAATGATGATCCCGCCGCTGGCGGGACTCCAAGCAGAGGTCTGCGCAGATACTTCGCACTTGGATATTGAGTGTTCGCTATTGGATATTCATCAGCGGTTCAGGATTCAGGGAAAATGATGAATGATGAGTGTCTGCGCCGCATTCAGCACGTGAACTTTTTCTCGT
>JAPLST010000237.1:4730-7180 GCA_026398485.1 bacterium | reverse complement strand
GCAGCATGTCGCCCGCGCCGGCATGGTCCGTCGCGGCATACACCTGGCACAAATAGCCGATCAACTCCATCAGCAAAGCCCGGATGAGATAGCGGTGGCCGGGATGTTTGTCGCGCCATGCGTCGCGCAGGCGCAGCGCCAGGCCCTCGACCTGCGCCAAATCATGCGGACCAAGTTTGAGATAGCCGGCATGCGACTGCTGGGCGCGCAGCCGCGGTTCGAGCACAAACAAGGCATGATACCCCGGCAACGCCGTCAGATCATAGCTGAACAACTGGAGCTTCTCGGCATCCATCTGCAGAATGAACATCAACGCGTCCGCCGTTTGCCTGGTCGTATGCGTGACCGCGCCGGTCATGGCCAGGACGCTGCCTTTGCCGAGGACATAGTCGCGGCCGTCAATCGTCTCGATCGCGCTGCCTTGAAAGACGATTTCGAGTTCCGTGAACTCGTGCGTGTGCGCGGGATACACACCGCCCGTCGCCTGAAATATTTCGCAGTTGAAAGGAAAAGTCGGGTCGGCAAACACGTCCGCCGCCTGTAACTTTCTGACGTTCATCATCCCTCCGGGAGATATGTGCTATTCATTGGCAATACTGGTCCGTTTGTTCTTGCAGAACGCCGTAGTATGTGGTACAGTATCTTCATGCAGCCTGTGCTACTACATTGTACAGGGTTGCCGACACAAAGTCAACCAACTAACTCAACCACGCAACCGCAGGAGACAGCATGAAGACAGTGCAACTCGTTACTATCACCGCCCTGGCAGCCGTGCTCGCCATGGCCTTCACCGCCGCGGCCACCACCGTGACCAAGAATCCCACGGGCGACACCTATGTGCGCGGCAACCCCAACGCCGACTTTAATTATGGCGCAGCAGGGCAACTTCTGGTCGGCACGCACGCATCCGTTGGACCGTTTCACGGTTTGATGCGCTTTGACTTGACCGCACTCACCAATGCAGGTCTGGTCGTCACCAATGTGATTTTGAACTGCACCTCAGATGCCAATGGCGCAGACGCAGGTACGAACATCACGATCAACGTGTACAGTTTGACCGCAGCCAATGCGGATTGGTTTGAAGGTGCGCTCAACGGCGGCGTTGCCGTTGGCGGCCAGTCGTGTTGGAACTACAAGGCAGGTTATGTTGGTGTGGTTGGCGCCACCAGCACGAATTGGGCTGGCAGCCAAGGCGCCAGCACGGCCGGCACGGACTATGACAGCACCAGTACCGGCGCGATGAACTTCCAGAGTGCGGCGGCGTTCACCAACGCGGCGCAAAATGCTCTCGGCGGGTATCTGAACATCGGCATTGCCGTGAACACACCCAACACGCTAGTGTCCGAGTTTTTCCGCATCAGGTCGCGTGAAACGAGCGCGACGGCGACATCTTTGGTGATCGATTATTATGTGGTTCCCGAGCCGGCGACGCTGACGCTGCTGGGCGCAGCGCTGCTCATGCTGCGCCGGCGCATCTGCTAATAGCGCACTCTGGTAAACCATCCTGTGGGATGAGTGGTAAGTAAAGGTCGCGCGGCCTGTGCGCGCGACCTTTTTCAAGTCGGCGGGCCAGCCGCACGTGGCCCGCACAACAGCAGGAAACAATTATGAAAAAGTATTGCCTGACGCTCCTCGCCTTTTTCGCGGCCTTCGGCCTTGCCAACGCCAACGCCAGCACGCTGACCGAGCATCCCGTCGCCGACACCTATTTGCGCGGCGGCAATGCCGATCAAGGATACGGCGCGGCGCCCCAAATCCTGTTTGGCACGCACGCGTCCGTTGGACCGTTTCACGGCCTGCTGCGCTTTGACCTGAGCGCGCTGCCCACCACGGATGTGGTGCTGCTCAGCGCGACGCTGACCCTCACGTCGGATGCCAACGGCGTGGATCAAGGCGCGGATGACACCATCAATGTCTACTTGGTTTCGTCGAACAATGCGGATTGGTTCGAGGGCACCGAGAACGGGACCGACGCGGCGGGCTCCTCGTGCTGGAACGGCAAGGCACGCTACGTCCATGGCGGGGGCACTTCCACCAACTGGGCGGGCAGCCAGGGCGCCAGTTCGGCCGGCGAGGATTATGAAGCAGAATTGTTGGCGTCCTTTACCGGCCGGCCATCCACGCTGGGCACGAGTACCATGTTGTTCACCAGTCAACCGGCGTTGACGGCGGCGGTGGCAACGGTGGCGGGCGGCTTCCTGAATCTGTGGTGTGGCAATGACGCCACGGCGGGCGTCAGCGATTTCTTCCGCATCATGGCCCGCGAGAAATCCGCGACCGCCTCAACCCTGGTGATTGACTACATCGTTCCCGAGCCGGTGACGGCGGGCCTGCTGGCGCTGGTCGGGCTGCTGCTGCGCCACCGCTCTTAGGTTGAAATGTGCAAGGTTTTAGGTTTAAAGAGTCAAAGAGTGAATGAGAAGAATAGGCAAATTTCACGTTGATGCATT
>JAPLST010000237.1:3519-4704 GCA_026398485.1 bacterium | reverse complement strand
TGGTGCTTGTCAAAATTCAAGTTGATGCATTCATCAAGAAAGCTCTTTGTTTTCTCACGCACTCTTTTACTCTTTGTAAATTCTTTGTGTTTTTTTGGTTCAATCAGGACTCCAGGCAGCCGGCTCCCACAATCGTTGTTCGGTGAGCCGTGCCACGCTGAATGCCGATGCGCATATTGTGCTACTCTATGTCAATTTTGTTATAGATTTGCGGCACGTGGCGTGGTATGATGATATGATAACAGTATGAAAACACCGCTGCATATTTTCACGCCACTCAGTATTGTTGCAAAGGTTGCAAGGTTTTAGGGTGCAGATCAATGTTAATTTCTTTCGCAACGAAACAAATTAAGGTGCCGCGCTGCAGATTCGCTACAAGTTCCCGCCGTGCTACCACTGAATACCGATTATGAATACTGAATAACGAATACCGCAGATTAGACTTCGTGGCCATAATGTCTGAACTGGATGTTGGTTCCGGGTTCAGGGCTGCAGAGAAAAATGACTTTATTGCAAAATCATTTTGTACTAAACGAATTGCCGCAATGCATTTTTATAGCCAAGGAATACCCAATGTCGAGGCACACGCCAACCCCATCGCACGCCGCCGCCCGCGCGTTTGACGCAGCGCTTGACGCTTGTGCGTGCGCGTTTTCGGCGTGCCTGCAGCACGACGCCGGCGCACGCAACACCGGCGCGCAGCAGGTCGCGCCGGACGCGCGCGTGGAGTTCGCCGATGGCACGTGGGACTGCCACTGCGCCGTTGCGCCTGCGCACGATCCGGCCGCGCCGGATGCGCCGGCGGATGCGGCTGCGGCATTTGACCTGCGTATCAGCGCGACGCTTGTGGCGGGCATTGCCAACGGCTGCGGCATCAGCGCTTGTTTTGCCTTTGACACCTGGTCGCCCGACAACTATGTCTTGCTGCCGGGCGCGGCCTACAACGGCAATCGCTTTGCAGCGCGGCCCTTGCCGTATCCGCCCATCCTGCAACCCGCGGATGTCGGGGTGGATGTGCCGACCATTATCACGGATGTGCCCCGCCTGAATGACGCGGCCGGCCCCTCGCGCATCCAGCAATTGACGCGCGACGTGGCGACGCCCGCGCTGGCCGTGTATGTGCCCGCCCTCGCCGTGGCGGTTTTCTTCTTTACCGATGTGCGCACGCGCGCCGGCGACCGCGGC
>JAPLST010000237.1:0-3506 GCA_026398485.1 bacterium | reverse complement strand
TTGAACTCGCCGAGGCGGACGATCGCCGCCGCGCCAGCGTGCGCATCAGTGCGCCCGGCGTGCGGGCCGGAACCCGGCATGGGCACCCGCACTCAGATGATCGCGGCGCGACGGGTGCGGTCGGCGAGAGCCTGACGTTGCGGGTGCGCGTGCAGGTCGCGCCGTGTTCCAGTATCGTGGCATTGTTCGCGCACTTTTTCGCCCTGCGTGGCGGCACGCCGCCCGCCTTGCCGACGCAGTGCGAATTGCCGTTTTCGGCCGCGTGGGCGTTGCTTGAGCACAAGTATAATCGCGACAACTGGGATGAAGCCACGGCGTTGTACACCACCGATTGCACGCCCGCATCGGCCCATTTTTACCAGACCGGCTGGTGCGGCGGCGGCTTGGCCACCCTGCCCTTGCTGGCGTGCGGCAGCGCCTTGTCACGCGCGCGGGCGCTCCGCAATCTCAGCGCGATTTTCGCACACAGCGCCGCGCCCGCCGGCGGCTTCTTTGGCAAATGCCGGCGCGATGGCCAGTGGGAGGCCGACCACGCGCACAACCAGAATCACCGCCATGCCCGGCGCTGGCACTTGGTCCGCCGCGATGCCGACATGCTGTATTACTTGCAGAAGCAGGTGCATATCATCAACGCCGATCCCGCACTGCGCGCGCTGGTCGCGGATATGGCCGGCTGGCATGCCGTGCTGCGGCGCGGCGCGGATGCCTTTGTCCGCCGCTGGGACACGCAGCACCAAGGCGGCCATTTTATTGACCAAGTGACCGGCGTCATCCTCGTCGGCGGTTCCGCCAGCGCGGGTCTTGCGCCGGCCGGGCTTATCCTGGCGTGGCAGCACTATGGCACGGCCTGCTATCGCCGCGTGGCGGAAGCGCTGGCCCGCTATTTTTACGAACACTTTATCGCGCGCGGCTACACCACGGGCGGCCCGGGCGATGCCTGCCAATGCCCGGACAGCGAATCGGCCGGCGCCTTGCTGGAGTCGTTTGTCGTCTTGTTTGAAGTGACGGGCGCGCCGGAATGGCTGGCCATGGCGCGGGATGCCGCCCATCACTGCGCCTCCTGGGTCGCGTCCTACGATTACGAATTCCCGGCCACCTCGTTGTTTGGCCGGCGCGGCATGCGCAGTACCGGCGCGGTCTTCGCCAATGTCCAAAACAAACACGGTGCGCCCGGCCTGTGCACGCATTCGGGCGTCAGCTTGTTCAAACTGTTTCGCGCAACCGGTGATGCGCGCTATCTCGCGTTGCTGCGCGACATTGCGCACTGCATCCCGCAATGCGTTGCGCGGGATGACCGCCCGCTCAGCGATCCCAGCGGCCGGGCCATGCCCAGCGGCTGGATCAACGAGCGCTTCAACACGAGTGACTGGGACAACAATATCGGCGGCATCTTGTATGGCTCGTGCTGGTGTGAAATTGCCTGCATGCTGACCTGCGCTGAAGTGCCCGGTGTCTATGTCCAATCCGACACCGGCTTACTGTGCATTCTGGATCATGTCACCGGTCATGTGCGCAAGGACGCGGACGCCACTCTGCTAACACTGACCAATCCGACGCGCTTTGCGGCGACGGTCGCCGTGTTCATCGAGCGCAGCGACGAGGTGCAGCGCCCGCTCGGCCTGGACACCCTGCGCGGCGTGCGGCGGATCAGCCTGCCAGCCGGCGCAACCACCCACATAAATCTTGCCGGCCCATAACTTCATGTCAATCCTGAAGACCCCCATGACGCATCCATTCCGCCTCGGCGTCACGCACTACCCCGAGCACACCGACCGCGCCAATTGGGAGCCGGACCTCGACCTGATGCAGGCGCACGGCTTCAACTTCGTCCGCGAACTGGATATCTGCTGGACCAAGGTCGAGCCGCGCGAGGGCGTCTACACCTTCGCCTGGCTTGACGACTATCTCGATCTCTGCCACCGCAAGGATTTCTCGGTCGTCATGTGCACGCCGACGGCCGCGCCGCCGCCGTGGCTGGTGACGACATATCCGGACGTGCAGGCGGTGCAGGCGGATGGGCGCCCGTTTCCCTATGGCGCGCGGCGGCAAGTCAGCGTGATCTCCGCCACGTATCGCCGGCTTGCCGCCCGCATCGCCGCGACACTCGCGCAGCGCTACGGCAACCACCCCGCGGTCATTGGCTGGCAAGTCGACAACGAGCTGCACGGCATCGAGGATTTCCAGATGGGCGGTTTGCCCGAGGAGCATTCGGTTGAAGCCACCCTGCGTTTCCGGGAATGGCTCCAGGCGCGCTATGGCACGCTCGCGGCGCTGAATCAGGCCTGGGGCAACGGCTACTGGTCGCGCGACTACAGCGACTGGGGCGAAATCACCACGCCGCAACAGCCGCGCTGCATCAATGGCTGGTTCATGGATTTTTACCGTTTCTACTCAGCGATGAACGGCGAATTCCTCCGGCTCCAAGCCGAGGTGCTGCGCCGCCACATCGCGCCGCGGCAGTTCATCACCCACAATTTCACCAGCGTCCTCAACAAGGGCCTTGACACTTTTGCGTATTGCCGCGACATCGACGTGGTGTCCTGGGACCCGTATCCCTACGGCGGCAGCATCGGCGAGTATGTGCAGTGCGCCATGAAGCACGATCTCATGCGCACGGCCAAGCGCACGCCGTTCTGGTGCATCGAGACCTATGCCGCGGAAGCCGTTCCGGCTGCCTGCCTGGCCGAGATGGTCGCCAATGGCGCGTGTGCCATCGCATGGTGGCCGTGGCGCAAGTTCCACTACGCCCAGGAAAAATGGCACGCCGCCTGTATTGATTATGCCGGCAAGCCCTATCCCTATCTCCAGACCATCACTGCCTTCTCGCAGCGCACGACCGCAAGAACCCCAGTCTCAAATCACTGGAGCTGCTCTACCGCGCGAAGTGGCATCTTGGCATTCCCACTGATTACGTGGACGCCGACACGCTGGCTGACGCCACCGCGCTTACGCCGTACAAGCTGCTGTTTGTGCCCGGCGTGCGTGTCGTCCGCGCGGAACTCATTGCCGCCCTCGCCGACTGGCTCGCCATCGGCGGCATCCTGCTGGTCACCGGCAAATTCGGTTCGCTCGACCCGTGGGGCAAATACCACACGCCGCAGGTCAACCGCCCCGTCGCCGACCTCGTCGGCTACACGGTCCGCGACGACGAATGGGTGCATGACCAGCAACTGCGCCTGAACACGGGCGAGGAATTCATCTCCGAAGTCTGGGTCGAGCATGGCACTGTCACCACCGGCGAAATCCTCGCCACCTTCACGGGCGGCGCATGGGACGGCCGCCCCGCCGTCGTCAAGAACCGCGTTGGCAAAGGCCTGGTCATCTCGCTGCTGGCCACCGCGCTGGCGCTGAACAAGCATTTTGTCAAAGTCGCCGCCACCGCCGCCGGCATTGCCCATGTCGATCATCCTTTCGATGATGTCGCCACGCTGCCGCACTTGATCCACGCCGCCCAGCTTTGGTATTTCAACTACGCGCACGAGCCGCGCACGGTGAACGGCGTCACC
>JAPLST010000491.1:567-3193 GCA_026398485.1 bacterium | reverse complement strand
TCCGCGTGCAGCGCGACACCATTATTGTGACCTATTACAATGCGCCACACGCGGACGTCCTGGCCAAACAGTATGTCGGCCTGCCCACACGCTTGGAACAGTGCAATATTGATCCGCGGCTGCCGTGGCTGTACGGCTTCACACTGGACTTCCGCTTCAAATAGCCGGGAGTCTAATTAATTGGGCCTGAAAGATCGCTGCCGCTGGCGGGACTCCAAGCAGCCCTGAACCCTGAACCCTTGAAGCACATCCACAGCGGTTGCCGCCGCGCGGCGGTCTTGCTATACTTATGGGCAATGGGAGATATGCGGAAATATGTGATACTTTGCAGTATTGCGCTCGTGATCGGCGTGCTGTTGTTTATGACATGCAGTCGCACGAACCCGCCGGCACTCACGCGCAGCCCGGCGCCGCCACCACCACGCTCGTCACCTGCGGCGCGCAGCGCGCCTGCCGCCAGCGCGCCGGCGATTCCGCCCGCTGTGGTTGAAAATGTGGCCACCAGCGGCCCGGCCGGCGGCTTTCTGATGGGCCGCTTCTATCTGCGCGACGGTTCGCCAGTAACCAATGGCTACGTGTATTTTTACGACGGCGCGACGAATATTTACCCGGCATTTGAAATTGATGCCGAGGGGCAGTACAGCACTGCATTCATTCCCGCCGGCCGGTATACGGTTGAGCCGCGCTCGCCCGAATTGGAGGCGGAAAGCGCGTATGATGTGATCGTTGGCGCCGACATGACGGTTATTCAGGATTTTGTGTTTGCCGAGCCGCGCCGCGTGCGCGGCGTGGTGATTGACCTGGCCAGCCGCCAGCCAATTCCCAATGTGATCATCAGCAATTGTTACGCTGACGACCGCACAAATTTGTATTCGCCCTACACCGATACCAGCGGCGAATTTGAACTGAGCAGTGACTGTAGTACCACCTTGATATTTATGCATGAGAACTATCCGCAGGTTACATGCGAAGCCTATGAACTGCGCAAGATGACCCGGCCGATTGTGCAAATGAGCGCCGCCGGCCGCGTGCGCGTCAGCGTGCGCGATCAGGCGGGTCAACCCGTCACCAATGCCGCCGTGCATCTTGGCATGGTGCCCCAAGGCCGCCTGCGCTACGATGATGCCCAAGGCTGCACGGATGCCGCCGGCGTCTTTGTCTATTCCAACGTGCCGGGCGCCTACAGCCCGGTTTACATTTCGCTGTATCTGAGTTGCGCCGAGCAGAACTGGTCCTCAGAATCCGTGGCGGTGCGACCCGGCGAAGAAGTTGCATTGGATGTGGTGTTGCCGCCCGCAGGCGATCTGCGAGTGCGTTTCCTGGCGCCCATCGAGCAATTCTTCCACGCCGGGATCACGGATCAGCACCTGTCGATTGTTGCCGAAGGATTGAATCCCGGCTGCGGCAGCCCATACTTTAACCCGGATATCAGTGCCTCGCAAGATTTTTGTTTCTCCGGCTGTGTGACCGGCGCGTATGAGCTGGCAATCTACCGCAACACCTTGCTGTCACACCAAAGCACCAGCGTGGTCATTGAAGCCGGCATGACAACTACGTGGACGATCGATCCGCGCAACCGCTGGACGGGTGTGATTCGCGGCAGAATCGTGGATACAAACGGCAAGCCCGTGTCAAAGCCACCTCTGGAAGTGGAGCTCAGCCGCACCGAACATTATCAATATTATTCGCCATGGAGCGTAAGCATCTCCGGCACATTTGAAGTGACCGAACTCGATGCCAATGAGCTGTATGATGTGGTGTCTCACGGCGCAACTTGGGAGCGCCGCCTGCGTGGCATTGCGCCAAATGGGCCGCCGGTCACACTGGTGGTGCCGGCGATGTACAGCGTCTGGGGCACCGCCGTGAATACTGCCGGCCGGCCACTGCTGGTACGCGCCGGTGTGAAATACCTTCAGCAGCCGCGCATGGGCGAGTTCCGCATTGAACAATTGGATGCCGGCCCGCACACCCTCGTGCTGCGCGCCGCCGGCTATGCGCCGCGCGTCATGCCAGTGCAAATCGCCGGTCAAGACGTGGATCTGGGCGAGGTGGTCTTTAGCGACCGCGGCATTGATGTTATCGGACGTGTGGTCGGCGAGCAAGGCCAGCCGCAATTATACGACGAGTTGAGCGTCGAGCTCGCGGATGTGCCGCATGGCCGCACAAAATATTTTTATCTCGAACAGGAAATGACCACGGATGAGAACGGCGGCTTCGTCTTGCGTAATCTGCCGTGCAATCAGCATCTTGTGTTGGGCCGCGCGTTTCGTTCGGTGTTCTATGATCTCGGCTATCTCAGCGCCAGCGTCACGAATCTGGGCGACCTCGCCGTGTCAGCCTTCAGGTGATCAGTCATCAGCAGGCCGTGATGTGCTGCACGCCGCACGCCGTGCGTCGGCTACGGGCAGAGGTGCCGACCGCGGTATGCATTTCCGCTTCTGGCATCTCTGCAACCATAAATTATCGTGTTGCACGAGAATTTAGCGGCGTTCCGCGTCATGTGCTGCACGCCGCACGCCGTGCGTCGGCTACGGGCAGAGGTGCCGACCGCGGTATGCATTTCCGCTTCTGGCATCTCTGCAACCATAAATTATCGTGTCGCACGAGAATTTAGCGGCGTTCCGCG
>JAPLST010000491.1:0-513 GCA_026398485.1 bacterium | reverse complement strand
TCGGCTGCAATCACCCATGCGCGCGCGGCGTCCAATTGTGCTGCGGGAAAGTGCTTGACTTGGGCGGCCACGAAATGCGCGGTGATGTGTTCGGCGATGGCGCCCAGCGCCGTGTCGGTGACCACCGCGATTTTGCGCACGTTCTTGTGATGGTCGCGCACAAAGCGGAAGTGGCGCATGGCCGCGCCGAGATTCTCCCAGCCGGGGAAGTGCGGGATTTCGAGGATCAGGCCGTGCAGGTTGCCGTTCTTCTCGATAAACGGATCGACCACGGCGGCGATTTGGTCGAAGTCTTGGGCGCACAACGGGCCGGTGGGGCGCACCTGCAGGACGGCATTTTGCTGGTCAAGAGTAAAATCAATCATAGGGCAAACTCCTTTATTGTTATACAATTGTACTGAACGGTACCCGGCGCGTCAAGCCGAACGGCAGTTCTCTGAAATGCCGATGTAAGAACGGGAGCCGCCGGCGTAGAGCGTGCAGACAGGTAGGGCGGTCAGGCCCTTGACCGCC
>JAPLST010000211.1 GCA_026398485.1 bacterium | reverse complement strand
GAGCATGGCTCCCGCACTCCAAAGCGCCTGCGGCGCACCCGCGTGGCAAGCAGCCACGCCATGGCCTCAACGTCACAATGCAACCATCTTCCTTATATCGGAATTTCAGCGGGAATTTCACGGCGGTTGACGTGTGCGCGCAAGTCTGCTACTATACTAAAGCATTATGACTACCATCCTTTTTCATGTAGCCGCCACGCGCGTGCGCGTGGTGCGTTCCGGTCATGCCCCGTGAGTCACGCCGCGCAGTTCAGCGTGGTCGTGCTCAACTGGAACAGCGGTGCTTTTCTACAGCGCTGTGTGGCGGCGTTGCGCGCCCAGACGGATCGCGCCTTCGAACTGATTTGCGTCGACAATGGCTCGACCGACGGCAGCGCGGAATGGCTGCGCACCGCGGACCTGGCCGCCCTCGCCGGCGCGCCGGCGCGGGTCATGCGGCTGCCACGCAATTGCGGCTTTGCCGCCGGCATGAACGCCGGCCTGCGCGCCGCGACGGGCGCGTGGCTGGTGCCCTTGAACGTGGATGTCGTGCTGGCGCCCGATTTTCTGGCCGAGGCGCGCGCCTTCTTCGCACGCCATCCACAGGCCGGCGCGGCCGGCGCCACCGTCTGTAAATATACGGATCAGCCGACCAACGTCATCCTTGCCAGCGGCATGTGGCTGACCCGCCATTTCAGTGTCGCCACCAGCACGCGCGCCGCCGGCGTCGAAGCCCCGGTCTTTGGCCCGAATGGCTGCTGCCCCGTCTTTGCGCGCGCCGCCCTGGTGGCGACCCAGCTTGAGCCGGCACGCACCGGCGCGGCCCTGCCCCAGTATTTTGACGAAGTCTACTTCGCCTATGGCGAGGATGTTGATCTGTATATGCGCCTGGCATTGGCCGGCTATCCTTGCATCTACTCGCCGCGGCTGCGCGCATGGCATGCCCATTCGGGCACCCAGGCCGGCGTGCGCTTGTTTGAAAAAGACAATGCAACCCTTGCGCGCGTGGCCGCCAACCAGGTGTTCACTTGGCTGAAAAACAGCCCGCCGCGCCTGCTGCTGGCCTGCGCGCCGTGGGTGGCCGCCACGATTCCCGGCATGTGCCTGCGCTTGCTCCGGCGCCAGCCATGGCGCGCCCTGGCGCCGCTGCGGGCGTATGGGCGCATCCTCCGCCTGCTGCCCCGCACACTGCGCCTGCGCCGCCGGCTGCAACACCAGCGGGTATGCACCAGCGCACCTTTTTTTGCAATGCTGATCCATAACCAATGCCGACAAAACCCATGACCACGTTTGCAACGCAACGCATCTGTATTACCGGCGGCGCAGGCTTTCTCGGCTCGCACTTGGTCGCGCACCTGCACGCGCGTGGCTGCCACAATATTTATATCCCGACCATCGAGGAATACGACCTGACGCGCGAACCCGATGTGGCGCGCATGTATGCCACGGCCAAGCCGGATGTGGTCATTCACTTGGCCGCGGTTGTCGGCGGCATTGGCGCAAATCGCGCGCACCCCGGCTCGTTTTACTACAAAAACATGATGATGGGCGCCCTGCTGATCGAGCATGCCCGCCTGACCGGCATCCGGAAATTCGTGGCGATCGGCACGATTTGCGCCTATCCAAAATTCACGCCGGTGCCGTTCAAGGAAGAAGAGCTGTGGAATGGCTACCCCGAGGAAACCAATGCGCCTTACGGCATCGCCAAAAAATGCATGCTGGTGCAGCTGCAATCCTATCGCGAAGAATACGGCGTGAAGGGCATCTTCCTGCTGCCGGTCAACTTGTATGGCCCGCGCGATAACTTTGACGAACAGTCGTCGCATGTGATTCCGGCCCTGATCCGCAAGTGCGTCGAGGCCAAGCGCGCCGGCGCGGCCAGCATCGCCTGCTGGGGCACCGGCAACGCCACGCGCGAGTTTCTGTTTGTCGAGGATGCGGCGGCGGCGATCGCCCTCGCCACGGAACATTATGACGGCGCCGAACCGGTCAATATCGGCGCCGGCTTTGAAATCCGCATTCGTGACCTGGCCGAACTGATCGCGCGCAAAACCGGATTCACCGGCCAACTCGTCTGGGATCCGACCCAGCCCGACGGCCAGCCGCGGCGCAGCCTGGATGTCGCGCGCGCCGAGGCCTTGTTCGGCTTCCGCGCCCGCACCTCGTTTGAGGACGGCTTGCAAAAAACAATTGACTGGTATGTGCAAACGCATCCTTGACCTGAGCCTGGTCATCCCGCTGCTGCTCCTGACTGCGCCGCTGCTGGTGTGCATCGCGCTGTGGATCAAGCTGGACGCGCGCGGGCCGGTCTTGTTCCGTCAAACGCGGGTCGGCCTCGACGGCCGGCTGTTCAACATTCTGAAATTCCGCACGATGGTCGTGGATGCCGAGAAAACCGGGTATTACACGGCGGAACACGACGCGCGCATCACCCGCGCCGGCGCGTGGCTGCGCCGCACCAGCCTGGATGAACTGCCGCAGCTCTTCAATATCGTGCGCGGCGAGATGAGCGTCGTCGGCCCGCGCCCGACCTTGCCGTATCAAGTGGCACAGTATACGCCGCGGCAGCGGCGGCGCCTGGCTGTCAAGCCGGGGGTCACCGGCTGGGCCCAGGTCAACGGCCGCAACGCGTTGGCGTGGCCGCAACGGATCGAGCTGGATGTCTGGTATGTGGAGCATCAATCGTTGTGGCTTGATCTGCGCATCCTGGCGCGGACGCTGCGGGTCTGGCTGCGCGGCGAAGGCGTCTATGCCGCCAAGGACAATTTTAAAATCGGCGCGCAGGATGACGCGCAACTCGGCGGGCCGGCGTGATTCTGGCCTTCGAGACGGCGGCCTATCGCGGCGCGTCACTGGCCTTGCTGGAGGGTGACACGTGCCTGCGGCAGATTGCGTTTGACACGCCGCGCACGTTGACCAGCGCGCTCGTGCCGGCCGTGCAACGCCTGCTGGCCGAGGCGCGCATTACGCCGGCGGCGCTGAGCCTGCTGGCCGTGGACTGCGGCCCGGGCTCGTTTACGGGGATGCGCATCGGCGTGGCGGTCGTCAACGGCTTGGCCGATGCCTGGGGCACGCCCACCTGCGGCATTGCCCAGTTTGACGTGTGGCCCCAGCCAGCCGCGCAGGATCAAGCGCAATTGCTCATGATTGATGCGCAAGCCAGCCATGGCGCGCATTACCAACTGACGCTACCCGATGGCACATGCATGCGCGGCTTCACCAGCTATGCCGCGCTGCCGGATGTGCTGCGCGCGGCGGGTGACTTGCGCGGTGTTATCTGCAGTGACCGGCCGCTGGACGGGTGCGACACGCAGGGCTGGCGGGAGATGTGTGCGCCGGCGCCGGCCGGCGCGGAACAGGTGGGCCGGGTTGCTGCCGCCGCCGTTGCCGCCGGCCGGCGTGGCGCGGTTGCGCCCCTGTATTTGCATGCCATGCAGTATGCCCGCGTGCCGGCGCCGGCGTGCTGACCTGGCCGACGCGCGCCCAGCGCTTTGGCGCCGCCGCCGTCATCTGGATGGCGCTGATTTCGATCGCCTCGGCGCAACCCAAAGAGCGCTTGCAGTTTTTGCAGCAAATCTATGCCGCGCCGCATCGTCTCTTGGCGCTGTGCTCTCCAGCCACGCGGGCGCACGGCATGGTTGGCTGGCTCGACCAGCAGTGCTATGCCTACATTCTTGACAAACCGCTGCATGCACT
>JAPLST010000513.1 GCA_026398485.1 bacterium | reverse complement strand
TGCGCCCGCCCGTGATGGCGTCTATGTGATCAAGAGTCGCGACTGTGCGTGGACGCTCGCCATCAGCAACGGCGTGCTGCAGACCATCCAGCTCGAGCATCTGCCCACGCGCACGCGGGTGCCGATTGAGGGCGACGACTTCCTGCTGCGGGTCGGCCCGGCAAAGTCAATTGGCTGGCGCGCCCTGGCCGGCCCGGGCACGGTCGAGCGTTCCGAGTTTTGCGTGCGAGACGGCGCGCTGCTCACGCCCCGTGAGTGCGTGGCGCGCTGGATCATCCGCGGCCTGCGCAGCACCACCTTTGTGCTGCAGCCGCTGCGCGGGAATTTCCAGATCGCCCTGCGCTTCGAGCCCGACCGCCAAGGCGGCTGGCTGCGACGCACCCTCACACTGCGCGCCACCGATGCGCAACGCCAGGCCATTGACCTCGCCGACCAGACGCGCTGGCAGATGCCGGTGACGGTGTCCNNNNGCCAGCCGCTCTGGCTGGGCGACACATTTTTCATCGGCCTTGAACATCCTTTCAATGACACCTTTGTGAGCAATGGCGTGGTCGTGCTGCGCCACTATCCCGGCGCCAGCTTCGGCGCGGAGCCGCTGGCATTGCAAACCATGGTCGTGGGCGCGGCCGCACCCGGCCACGTGCAGCAGGCGTTCAGCCAGTACATGGCCGCGCTGCGCGGCGCGCCGCGCGCGCTGGCCATCTATAACACCTGGTGCGATCTGCGCGACACGCAACTCACCTTTGCCGCCGTCACCAATCAAGTCGCGGCGCTGCGCACGGCCTGCACCCGCTACAACCTGCCGCTTGATGCGATTGTGCTCGATGACGGCTGGCAAGACAAAGACTCGATTTGGTTTCCGCGCCCGGATCGTTTCCCAGGCGGCCTCGCGCCGCTGGGCACGGCACTCAAACAGCTCGGGTTTCGCACCGGCCTGTGGTTGCCGCTCAGCGGCACGATGCTCAACACCGCATGGGGCGGCGCGCGCGGCTATGAAGTCGCCTGCCAGACCTATTATTGCATGAGCCGCACCAATTATAACAGCGCCCTCCGCGAGCGCATTTTGGAGTTGGCTGATGCCATGGATGTGGCGTTGTTCAAACATGATTTCAATTATTTAGTGTGTGGCCGCAGCGAGCACGGCCACTTTCCCGGCGAATTGCAGAGCAGCGAGGCCAATGTCAACACCTTGCTCGACTTGTTGCGCATGGAGCGGCGCCTGCGCCCCGACCTGTATTTGGCCGTGACTAGCGGGCTGTGGCCCAGCCCATGGTGGCTGCCGTATTGCGCCACGATTTGGATGGGCGGCAAAGATCATGATTTTGACAAGCGCCTGCCGGCCTCGCGCGGCAGCGCCTTTGAAATGAATTATCGCGACGGCGCCTTGTACAAACTGCTGGTGGCGGACAGCAACACCTTCCCGCTTTCAGCCCTGATGACGCACGGCATCGTGGATGCGCGCCACACGGTCTATGATGTCGCGGCTGAAGACGACGAGGGCTGGGCTAATTATCTGATGAACTATCTTGGGCGCGGCACGCTGATGCGCGAACTGTACATCACGCCGGAAAAAATCAGCCCCCTGCGCTGGGACATTCTGGGCCACGGCCTGCGTTGGGCCAACACGCTGAATGCATGCATGGCCCAATCGGCCTTCACGCTGGGCGACCCACGCAGCGGCGCGTTGTTTGCCTATGCCGGCAATGATGGCGTGCGCGCCTATGCCAGCATTCGCAACCCGGGTTTGGTCACCCAGTCCGTGCGCGCCGACCAGCTCGGCCTGACGAATGAGATCTGCGAGGTCGTCTACCCCTGGCGCCACGCGCTGCGCAACCGCCCGGATTTGGTGTTCGAGATCCCGCCCGAGGCCGTCGTGCAGATTGAGTCATACCCGCGCAGCGCGATCACCGCGCCGCTGGTGCTGGGCACCCGCGCCGTCGTCACGACGGCCAGCGCGACCACCACCGTGTATGCCATCGCCGTTGACGGCGTGCCGCGTGAAGTCACCCTCGCCGCCGCGCCGGGCCAGCGCATCACGGCGGTCAGCGCCATCGGCGCCGCCGTCCTGCTCGGCAACGATGGCATTTGGCGCGTGCGCGTTGGGAGCCTCACCGCCAGTGAGACGACCCGCGTGCGTGGCGCCGCCATGGCGCCCGGCCCGGCCTTTAGCGGCGACATTTTCGTGCCGCCGCAAGAGCAGGCCTGGCTGAAATGCGTGCTGCGGTCGCCGCAGGCGCTCACGCCCAAACTCACGATCAACAACGTGCCCACCGTCGGCACATGGCACGCCGGCACGGGCTGGCAACTGCTGACCCTGCGACTGCAGCCGGGCGCCAATGATGTCCGCGTGCAATTCCAGAAAGACGCCGTGCCGTCGAACGCAACCGTGCAGGTGTTTCTCACCACGCAGCAACGCCACCAGGCAGCCACCTTGACGATCACCCACAGCGCCGCCGCTGCACAGGCCACCCGTGCGCGGCCCTTGCCGCTGCTGCAGGAGGTTGCCCGCAGCGCCCGCGAAGTGCTGGCCCCCGCCAATCTGCTGGCGAGCGCTGACAAGCCCGTCGACTACGCCCGCCAAGCGCGGGTGCAGCGCGAGCTGACCGGTGCGCGCGCGGCAGTCTTGCTGCTTGACTGTTTCGATGTCAACGGCGGTGCCTACGCCAACAAACAACTTTTTCTCAACGGCGACTTCATCGGCCAGGTGCCGACCAACCTGCCGCCGCTGGCCACGTGGTCGGCCCAGCGCGTGCCATTGCCCAAAGCAAGCCTTGCAAAACTGGGCGCCGACAATGCGCTGACACTGATTGACAACACCGGTGATTCCTACAAGATCCGCTTGGGCCAATTGCTGGTCACACTGCGCGACGGCCAGGTCAGGACGTCACTGCTGCAGTCGAATGTATTCAGCGCCGCCATGTCATGGAAGCATGCGGAAGGCCGGCAGATCCCGCGCGACGGCACGCCCGTGGCGGTGCTTTCGTTCTGACCCCCGGCCTGGCCACGTTTCGAACTTAGCCAAAAGAAAAGAGGAGAAACACCGTGGAATATTATGTAAAAAACACTGAGCGAAAAGGGGTGGGGCTATATGCAAAAAAGTACATCCCGGCCTTTTCCGTCATTTCGGATATCAAGTACATCAGAGAAGTGACAAAAGACAATCCGCTTTCGGAAAGTGAAAAGCACCTACACGATCACCAGCATTATTGGCCTGACGGGAGAATATTCATCGTTCACGAACCCGAATGTTACTTCAATCATTCTTGCAACCCAAATGCGTACATCTATTCCGCCGCCGGAAAGTATTTCATTCTTGCAAAAAAAGACATAAAGAGCGAAGAGGAAATTACTGTTGATTATGAGATACAAACCACCGGTTTTGATGTCGCATGGGAATGCAAATGCGGCGCAATAAACTGCCGCGGAATGCATACGTGGGATATCTTTTTATTGCCAACCAAAATTATTCGCGAGTCTTTGCCCTTTTTGGATCCATGGTTTGCTCAAGTGCATGGAGATAAAATCCGGGAGATTCTTAATCAAGCATTGCATGGATAAGCCGCGGCGTCAGGCACATTATGTTGCGAGCCCGTTCTCTATTGCTACTGACCATGTTCATCCCGCTTTCCGCTTCCGTATGGTCCGAGCCCGCCAGGCGCATCGAGGTGTATGCGCACCGCGGCGCCCGAGCTTTTGCGCCTGAAAACACCATGGTCGGTTACCAGACCGCCTTGCACATCGGCGCGGACTGGATCGACATGGATGTTGTGCTCACGCGCGAGCGCGAGGTCTTGCTGTCCCACGACCTGGTTCTCAATCCGGATATTACGCGCGACGAGCACGGGGCGTTTTTGGCGCCGAGCCGGGAGGCGTTGCAGAAGCTCCCGCCTGATGCGCGCGGCGCTTACGACCGGACGTACGCGGCCATGGGTCTCACGCTCAAAGAGCTCCAGCGTTTTGACGTCGGCCGGCTGAATCCCGCCAGCGCCTACGCCCGGTTCTTTCCGGACCAGGTGCCTGCGGACGGAGCCCGCATGCCCACCTTGCGCGAGGTCGTGCGTTTCGCGGACAAGGCAACACAGAAAAAGATCCGGTACCAAGTGGAGATGAAGACCGATCCTGCACATGCGGATTACAGTCCGCCGCCCGAGGCCTTCGCTGCGGCTGTCTACAAGGTGCTCAAGGAAGAGGCGCTCCTCGACCGGGTCGAGGTCCATGCCTTCGATTTCAGATGTCTCTACGAGCTCCAGAAGCTTGACCGGCGCATTAGGACTGCCTATCTCACGTCACGCGATAACGAAAAGGGGGGCGAGGAAAGTTTCCTCAGCCCGGATCCGAAGGTCGCCGGGCTGTGGACAGGGGGCAAGCTGTTGAAGGATTACGGCGGCTCCATGCCGGCGATGGTCAAGACCTTGGGCGGTTTCGCGTGGGATCCGGAGGATGCCGAACTTACCAAGGAGGCCCTGGACGAAGCCCACCGGCTGGGGCTCAAGGTCGTGGTGTGGAGCTGGCCCGAAAAGCTGGGGACCGCTTTCGATGCGCAGCTGGTGGCGAAAATGATCGATTGGGGCGTGGACGGCATCATTACGGACGATCCCGGCCGGCTCATTTCCATGCTCGCCGCCCGCGGATTGCCCGTCCCCGTCCGCTACTGAACGTGGTGCGCCACCTAATGAAATAAAAAAAAGGAAACGACACCATGCCGTCTGCATCCCTCGCCATTGCCGCCAATATCTGCCAGGCCACCGTGCCGTTCATATCGCTCCTCGCGTACGCCCCGCAGTGGTTGAAGCTCTGGCGCACGAAATCCAGCACCGCCATCTCCATTCGTTCCTGGTGTGCGTGGAGCCTTTCCAGTGCTTTTGCTCTATTTTATGCGCTCACCCAACTGCACATGACCGGCAGAGGCTGGGCCTTGGTCATGTCAACATCATTGGGGCTATGTTTCGTGCTCTGCACCTTGTGGCTTGTTGTCAAATACCGGGAGCGGCCACCGGCGCACGCACCGACACTGGCACCCACATTCCTGCGCCAACGACACACGACCAAAGGCTGAATATCCAATATCCAACACGCAATATCCAAGTGCGAAATATCTGCGCAGAACTTCATCATTGGTAATTCCTTGTTGGATATTGGATATTCGCATCCCCTGAATCACTTTGTTGGGTTTGCCGTTTGCCGGCCTAAATGGTACCATACTCATGGTATGAAGACCTTGATGAATTGCCTGGCGTTATGGTTGTGCCTGGGCGCGCCGCACGCGTACGGGCGCGAATTTCATGCCGGTCAGCAGCCGGTGCTGGTCACCAATTGCTTTGCCTTCACCGAGGGGCCGGTCGTGGATCCGCGTGGCTATGTCTATTTCAGCGACATTCCCAATCAGCGCATTCACCGCTGGTCGCCGCGCGCCGGCCTGGAGACCGTGGTGGCGAACAGTCACGGCGCCAACGGCCTGGCCTTTGACACCCAGGGCAATTTGATTGTCTGCGAAGGCGATGGCCGCGCGTTGGCACGCATCGCGCCGGACGGCACGCGCACGGTGCTCGCCGCCACCTATCGCGGCCGGCAGTTCAACAGCCCGAATGACCTGTGGCTCGACCAGACCAACGGCATTTATTTCACGGATCCGCGCTACGGCGCCGTCGGCGATGCCGATCTCGGTTTTCACGTCTATTATCTCGCGCCCGGCGCGCGCGAGCCAGTCTGCCTCATTACCAACATGGTCATGCCCAACGGGATAGTCGGCACGCCCGACGGCACGCGCCTGTACGTCGCCGATTGGGGCGCGCAGACAACGTATGTGTACGACATTGTCGCGCCCGGTGTGCTTGCCAATCCGCGCATGTTCGCGCCACAACGCTGCGACGGTCTTGACCTTGACGAAGCGGGCAATGTCTACCTGACCGGCGGCATGCGTGATTTTTCCTCGTATGTCACCGTGTATGACGCACGCGGCCGGCAGATTGACCGGCTGGTCATCCCCGAGAAACCGACCAATCTTGGCTTCAGTCGCGACGGCAAAACATTGTTCATCACCGCGGGCCATTCGCTGTATGCCGCGCGCCGCGCCACACGCCAGGAGCAGCGCGAGCGCATCGCACGCTTCACACCGTTCGAGCAACCCAATCAACCAATCGGCACCGGCCGCGGCGTGTATCCCGGCCGCGTCGCATGGTCACATGATCCGCGCGCCGCCGCCTGGCAGTGTGGCGACACCAACTCGTGGTGGCGCGATGACTGCACCGACCCGCGCCGCGTCGCAGCCATGCTCGCCGCCGGCCTGCGCGCGCTGACCGGCCAAGCCAGCGATGCCAAAGCATGGCAGATGCTTTTTGCCTACAGCAATCCTGCGCAAGGCCGGCCGCGGCGCGGCTATACCCGCGGCCAGAAAATCGCCATCAAACTCAATTGCGTCCAGTCGCTCAAAGCATACGCCACGCCGGATGGCTACCTCAGTATCGCGCCGCAATTGGTGCATGCACTGTTGCAGCAACTCGTCTACACGGCGGGTGTCGCGCAGGCCGACATCACCGTGTTTGATGCGCTGGCATTGATGGACGACCATGTATTTGTTTACTGCACCGGCGCGTTTCCCAAGGTGCATTTTGCGGATTTCACCGGGCAGTTCGGCCGCGAACGGGCTGCGCCCGCCAGTAACGCAGTGCTACGCTTCACCTGCGCTATCTGCCGCGCTGTGTCGCCGATGCGGACTATCTCATCAATCTGGCCGTCCTGAAAACGCACGAAACCGCCGGCTTTACCGCCTGCGCAAAGAATCATTTCGGCTCGTTCTGTGAAGTGCCCGCGTTCCTGCATGACTCTATCAACGCCTTCGTCCAGCCGCGCGGCGTGGCCAATCCACTGGTCGAGTTGATTGGCCACAAAGATCTGGGTGGCAAAACCATGTTGTATTTGATCGATGGCCTGTATGGCGGTGAGGGCTGGGAGGGCTGGATGCAGCCGTGGCGCATGCCGCCGTTTCTGGATCAATGGCCGGCCAGCCTGCTGCTCTCGCAAGACCCGGTCGCAATCGACTCGGTCGCCTTTGATTTTCTGGGCACCGAGTTCGCCATTCCGGTCAATGCCGACAACTATCTGCACGAGGCTGCGCTCGCCCAGCACCCGCCCTCGGGTGCGGTCTATGATCCCGAAGGCGACGGCACCCGCCTGCGCAGCCTGGGTGTGCATGAACACTGGAATAATGCCCGCAGCAAGAGCTATGCGCGCAATCTTGGCCGCGATGGCGGCATCGAATTGGTGTATGTGACGCGCGACACGCTGGCCACAAATCCCCCGCCACCACACGCGCAATGACCGACACGCCACGCAAAATCCTGGTGCATTTCGGCGCCGGCAACATCGGCCGCTCGCTGGTTGCGCCGCTGTTCACGCGCGCCGGCTACGACGTGGTGTTTGTCGATCCGGTGCGCGCCATTGTGGATGCGCTCAACACGCGCCACAGCTACACCGTCCAGATTAAAGACAGCCTGCCGCCCGGCACGCCCGACTGCATCACGATCACCAATGTCCGCGCGATTGACGCGGCCGACATGCCGGCCGTCCTTGCGGCGCTGACGTCCTGCAGCTTGGCGTCCACCGCGGTCGGCGCCATGATCCTGCCCAAGCTTGCGCCGGTCTTTGCCCGCGCCCTTGCCCAGCGCAGCCAACCGCTCAATATTTTATTGTGCGAAAATCTGCGCAGTGCCGCCCGCGTCCTGCGCACGGCCATCCAAAAGCAACACCCGCCCGCACGCACACCCGCGCCACTGGGTTTGATCGAAACCAGCATCGGCAAAATGGTGCCGCTGATGCCACCCGATGTGCATGCCCGCGATCCCCTGCTGGTCTGGGCCGAAGCCTACAACCAGATCATTGCGGATGCCGATGGCTTTATCGGCCCGGCGCCGCAGGTGGCGGGGCTGGTGGTCAAACCGGCGTTTGCCGCGTATGTTGACCGCAAATTGTTCATGCATAATTTGGGGCACGC
>JAPLST010000070.1 GCA_026398485.1 bacterium | reverse complement strand
CTTCTTCATTGTGTGCTCCATGTGTTTGTTGATACTATTACTCACATCCCTGCCGTTTCTGACAAAGCCCTCTGTTTCTTGACCAGCGCGCCGACAGCCGCACCGACTGCTGCCCCCGCGCTTCCCAGCACCGCCGTCGTCCCCGCGATCGTCCCTGTCACTGCCGCGCACGAAGCGCTGGTCAGCGCCGCGCCGGACAGCGAGCTAATCGCCGTGCCCGTGCCGGCCGCCCCCAACAAGCCCGCCACACCCAGCATCGGCAGCACTACCGGCGCCGCTACAAACACTGCCACACCTGCCACTACCGCTCCGCCGAGAATCATCAATGTTTTCATCCGAATTCCTAAGTTCGTGTTACCAAATGTGAAGTCCATGGCTCCCTGTTCTTGTCACTCCGGGATGGCCGTTCATTGAATATGAAAAGCACCGGCTATGCCAATGGATGGCGGCGCGGTTCACTGGTGGATAACACACACATTATCAATTGTTTATCTTATACCACACGCATTGCCCTTGACTTCTTCCTTTAATATTGATATGATATGTCATATTGTTATAAGCCATATCAGAGCTCATATGAAAATCGGTTTCTCCATTATCGGCAGAGAGCGTGACAGACGCACTGAAAAACCAGGGCGCTGGAACGATTTTAGACCATCCGTTGGCTTTGGTACACAGCAGGACATCCCTTTTGAAAGGCTGATCCTTGCCTTTCAACACGAAGATCAGGCTTTGTGCGACTTCATCGCCAACGACATTCGCTCAAAACGCAAAGAGCACAAGTGCCCCCCTATGTCTGTTGACTGCGTCCCCATTACTTTCAAGGATCCGTATGACTACGGCACCTGTTATCGCGTGATGGCAGAAATGTTGCGTACCATTCTTGCAGACAAACACGACGACCAGGTGTACCTGCACGTCAACACTGGTACACACACCATGCAGTTCGCCATGTACGTGCTGGCGGATCAGCAAATGATGCCAGTGAAGTTGATACAGGTGTACCCCGGCACTGCGGATGCCCATAACACCACTGGTAGTTATGCCCGCGTCATTGACCTTCAGTGGGTCAACTACCCGGCCATTGAGGCCGACCACCAGCGCAAGCGCTCAGACGTTTACGACTCATTCGTGCTGGTGCCGACAAAGAACGAGCAGTTCACACGCGATCTTCAACAGATTGCTCGCGTAGCTATTGAGACCGACGAGCCGATCCTCCTTCTCGGCGAAACAGGCACGGGCAAAACCCGCATTGCACGTGCCATTCACGAAGCGTGGTGCACCCGGCACAATGGCAAGTACGATTCTGCCATGGATTCCCCGCCGTTCAAAGATCTCAACTGCGCATGCCTGAACAATCCACAGATGGCGCAATCGCTACTATTTGGGCACAAAAAAGGCTCTTTCACAGGTGCCATTGCCGATCACAAAGGCTTTGTCGAAGAAGCAGATGGCGGTACGTTGTTTCTGGACGAGATCGGTGACCTTGATGCTGAGACCCAGGCTATATTGCTGACCACCATAGAAACTGGCTTGTTCCGCCCGCTGGGCGATACGCAACGCAAGAACTCGAAGTTCCGTCTGGTCTGCGCCACCAACAGACAGCTTGAGCGCGAAGTAGCCAAAGGTACGTTTCGATCGGATCTGTTCGCGCGCATTCGCTCGTGGATGTGCCGTTTACCACCGCTGAGAGACCGCCATGATGACATTGCCGAGAACATACAGCATGAGCTTTCCCAGTGGTGCGAGGCAAAGAAGGACGAGCGCAGATCGCGTGTCACGTTTGGCGCCTCGGCCCTACGCGCGTATCTTGACTTTGCTGAGTCACCGGCCGCCCGTTGGACTGGCAATTTCCGTGATCTCAGTCAATCCGTGCGGCGCATGGCGACCATGGCCAGCGTTGACGCCCTGAGCGCAGCGACCACTATCGCCAAAAGCATTGTTGACGAGGAGATCAAGTGCCTCAAGGCGCTATGGGCGGAGGCAACACCGCATCAGGCAATCTCCGACGACGAACTGTTCGACGCGCTCTGCGATCGTGTCCGCTCTGCCGAACCACAAAGAAATTTGGTTGACGCAATCGAAGTGTTCCTTTTGCAGCAGGCGCGGAATCGCATGGCCGAGAATAAAGCCAGGGTCGCACGATTTCTCTATGAACAACCCGGGAAACCTCTCGGAAACGCGAGCAGCAAGTATAGCGAGCGCGAACGGTTCCTGCAAAACTTCTCGAAAGGATAACTATGCCCGCCACTAGCACAACCGGCCCGCGTAAACTGCATTGGTATGTTGACGAAAGCGGGAACTTCAACGAGCCTGGTATTCATGTGCTCGCTATTGTCGGGTGTCTTGCCACAGACACCTCGCTCAGCCGTGATGTCGATGACGTATTCCGCTCCTTCGGTCACGACACAACCAGCTTCCATGCGACGTCACTCGTCATCGAGGAGCGGCTCCGCATACTTGATGCGCTGACGACCCACCTCGGTGCCAGAATTCGCATACTTGTAGCCAGCCTTGATCTGATAAATACTCCCGACTATGACCCTTATTTCCCTGTCTTGGCCAAGGCATTGGAGCTGACCACCAAGCAGTGGCGGAGCAACCCGCTCGATGATTGTTGGCCGGTTCCCATCGACATTCATCTGGAACATCGCTCCAGGTTCAACAATCAGTTTTTTGGCCAGCATCTCGCGGAGAGGGCGCGTCTGCCCGCTGAAGGCAATGTTCAGTTCACCATGATGAACTTGCGCAAAGGAACACACCCTCTCATGCAAGTTGCCGACCTCGCTTCGAACGTTGCACGCTCGTCTGTCATTGGCAACACACTGCTTCCACAAGGTATTATTCGCTTGACGATTCCGTCAAACTATGTAACGGGAAACGATGCACGTGCGGTACACAAACTGCTGACTGAAGGCGTGCGCGAAGTAACACGGGTCGTTGTAAACACCGAGCATGTGACACACATAGTAAGAGATGATCGTTCGCTCTCGAACGCGCTCGCCAATGAACTGGCCGACAAACTCGCCAAGCAACAACTTGCTGATGAGCACAGTAAATCGGCTTGCTTCACCGCGATGAATGAACGGCTGAGCCAATTGTCTGTTGCCGATTGGCATCACGAAGTTGAAAAACTGATTCAACAGGCTGATACCGCGGCCAAAGCGCGCGAACATCTTCTTTCCATCGTGTTAAGTGAACTTGCTCTTCATTCGTTGGAACACGCTTCATCTACGTTCAGCCAATCAACAATGGTCGTGCGGTTGCTGCGGTTGCAAGCCGTATCGCGTTGGCTGGCCGCTCACAATCACCTCGGACTATTCGTCGCTAATGCCGATGTCATTCTATCAGCAGAGCGGGAGGTTAAAGATTTGCAGGCCGATCCCGGCAATTGGCCTGCCATCGCCGATTTGTATAACTTCATCTCAGTCGCCCACCAAAACCAATTTGATTTCAGCACGGCCATCGAGCGAGTGCGGCCTCTCGTCGAGTATTTTGAACAACTGCGACACACGCCGTTTGGCAGCACTACGCCGGCTGGCAACAGCGTGGCCGCTCTCTATGCCAGCTACGCGCAATCACTCTTTTTCAATGCCCATCGTACATACTTTGCCGCCAAAGGCGCTGGTTTTCAGCAGTATACAGATGACGCCTTGGTTTACTCAGAATACAGCGAATCACTTTTCGACAATGACACTGACCGCCGGCGCCAACCCGTCTATCGTGCGCACGGCCTGATGCAGCAATTCATGCTGACCGGCGACCAACACGTTCTTGCTCAGGCCGGCACTCTCCTTGGCGGCCTCGGTGATACTGCCACACTGATGACTGCATTCTTCGAGAAGCCCGCCGACGTGGATGGTAATGCACTCTACTGCTTTGAAGCAGTACTCAAGCATGCATGGCTTAGCAAAGAACCACTCAGCATACCATGCGACAAGAAAATTATTGACAAAGTGCTGGCGCGCCTCCCGGCATGCCACCCCTATGAACAGATATTGGGTTACTTCGCATTGCTTGACCTAAGCGCGCCAGCCGCTACGCGTTTACTTTCAGAATTAGCGTGGTCATCATCGCTTGTGAAGACCATAGCGGTCATCTTCCGCATGCAGATTGCATGGCAACATTCCCAACAGATATCAGATGACATGCGCAAAGAATTGAACAAAAGCATGGACGCCGATCTACGCACAAAATGGCAAGAATACGGCCTCTGGAACGCATTAGACTGCATCGCCGACCGACGTTATGTCGGCCTTGGGCCTTTGACTTTACTCCCGTTCAACTACTCATAGCTGTTTTCAGAATTTGCCCTATCAGCGCAACGAGCAGAAGCCCCAAAGCTACAAGCAAAAGGAGCCATGTCCTATGTTGTTCATTCATCACATCACGATGAATCTGAAGCATCCCCTTTCCCATGGTTTTTATTCCTGACAGAATATCGCGCCGCACATGAGTGCCTTTTATCATTTCGTAGCCAGATACCATTAAAGCTAGCACGTGACCCTCTTCTGCCGATTTAGTCAGCCACTCAATTCCTTGTGTCGCATCTAATCGCAATCGTTTTCCCGAAAGAAGTTCTTTGCCAAGCACATACATTGCATGATGACTGCCCATCTTTGATAACTCACACAATAGATCATCACACTCGTGGACGTGCGTTGCATCAATGTTGCCATTGAGCAGTCCCTCCGCTAGTCGCCACTGGGCCCATGAGTATGTCTCAAGATCCGAATCGTTCTTCGCAGCTTTTCTAAGCCAGAATGCGGCTTGCTCTCTACTTTTGGGCACTTTTTTGCCCAACAAATGCGCTTCTGCCAGCCACAACATACTCCCGGCATGACCGGCATCCGCAGCTTGTTTGATTAGGCGGACTCCTTCCACTGTGTTTTTGGTCACATACTTGCCAGAAATCAGAAACATGCCATAGCCATTCATAGCAAACATATCTCCACCAGCAATAGCTCGCTCACACAAAGCAATGGCTTCCTTCTGCCTTGGAGTTGTGCGACCTTGCTTAAGAAATATGCTTGCAAGCAGCCACATGGCAAACGTGTCACCATTGTCTATTGCTTTGCGCAACCAGTGTTCACTTTCGGTCACATTTTTCGGTAAGTCAGTGCCCGAAATAAGTCGCGCGCCAAGCATACACATTGCATGTGCATCATTGGCGTTTGCTGCAGTGCGCAGCAATTTCTCGCCGATGTCTTCTTTTCGGCGTCCGTAGGTACCATCCAGAAGTACCAGGCCCAAGGAGCACAGCGCTTCCGGCTCGGCGCTTCTTAGTAACTCTTCAATGACCTTATCGTCATCACTTGACCATGCTGCATCTATCGCGGCCAAGCCCACGGGCCACCCAGCCAAGGCTGCTTTGCGCAACCACGTGTTACTCTCTTCGCGATTACAGTTGGAAATCTGGCCTGTGCGAATAATATGGGCAAGGTAGCGCATTGCTTCCATCTTGCCTGCTTCCGCGGCTTTGCGCAACCACCTTTCTCCTTCTGCAATATTTCTGTCGATGTACTCGCCATCCATCAGGTACATACCTGTGACGTACATGCTATGGAGACCTCCAACGCGCGCCTTATCGAGAAAGAACTCATACATCACTCTACCAGCGCCACACTCGATAGCTTTCTTCTTCCACGCGTATCCTTCTTCGGCATTCTGTGTAAGTGTTTCACCAGAGATCAATTCTTCACCGAGTACAAGCATGGCGACAGCATTGCCTTTTTCAACCGCGCTACGCAAGAAGTGCTCGGCAGCAATAAGATCTTCATTGCGCCCCACACGGCCACAAAGGATGATATAGACGTCCACGACGGCCTCAGCATCACCAGATTCTGATGCAGTTAGAAAGAAGCGTGTTACAAATGAAGGCAAAATGTCTTCGTTGTCGCTCATGTACAAGACACATCTGGCAGATGCGCAAAGAAATTGTGTGTCCGCCTCTTCCAGTATTTCAAGAACAAGCTGTGCGCTCTTGTCGCCAAGTTCGGAGTCGTCGCCAAGCCAAACCGCCAAGAATCTTCCCGTAATGTGCGGTTGTTCTTCGTGCTTTTGTTTCAGCCAACCAATGATGCGCTGGACTTCTGTCAACACATCGTTTGCGCCGCAATGGGCATGCCGGACATGTTCGGCAAACGACCGAACTGCAAGCTTCACTTGGTTGGTATCAAGGCCCTCGATCTGCGGCGAGACAGGTCGCATCACAAATCTGAGTTGTGGCAGCGAAAGGTTGATGCCGCAATATGCCAAGTACGACTGGATTGCCTCTAAGGGCACTGGCGCCACTGGCTCGCACACAGCCAGAAACAGGAGCAGTCGCGCCAATAAGTCATCGTCATCGTCGTATCCTTCACCAAAACTGGTCGTCCCAACGCCACCGCCATGCCAGCATTGCGCTTGGCGTTCAAACAGTGCCGCCATGCTGTTGTGAACAGCCACCTGTTCCAGATGGTCTTGGCAATTGTACGCGTCCCGTGCTACGGCACACACCAGCATCGGCAATCCCTGCGTTGCCTGCAACACACGTTCATTGAATTGCGCTTCTTTTTGTCCTTTTTCGCTCTTTATGCCGGTAATCAACGGCACTTCATCCTTATCAACGCCGGTCAGTTCAACGCGCTCGACATCGCGGTATGCCCTAAGCCATTGGGCAGCCGGGCTATTGACGCGTGCCGAGACAAGCGCCGTAACGCCTTCTGGAAGTTGTTCTGGCAGGAACTCCAAACCGGTGCCATCCGCGCTCATTTCATCCAGCGCGTCTATGATCAGCACAACCGCGCCATGCTCGTGTGATATTTTCTGCAACGCCATATAAAGCGCATTGCGGAGTATCTGTGACTGTGATTTGGTTTCCTTGACGCGCGTGGGCAAAGCAGTAACAGTGCTGAGCGTGCGCGTTAGGCTGGTACCACTTAGTTTTCCAAGCGACCGTGTTTGTTGCGGCCGGTCCGACAGGTACGAAGCCACGGTTTCTTCAACAGGCTTGAAAAACTGCATGAGATCCAATCCAGACTCGTTGGGGATCTCGGGCAGATTTATTGGTTCAAGCAACAGGCTGTTGGCTTGCGTGATCAGAAACCGTACGATCTCATGTGGGTTGCTTGACTGTTTGCCATGATGAAACAGCACGGCAGGCAGCCATGGTGCCGTATTTCTTGCCGCCATGGCATGCTCGCCCAGCACCTCGATTGTGCCTCCAAGTCTTTCGGTCATCTTGGCGCATAGGGCTGACTTTCCCATGCCCTCGCAGCCCGTAAGCAGTAGATACGGTTGCGTCGTGCCTGCCCGCGATTTCAAACGCTCCTCAAGCTCCGCAATCCACTTGCTGCGTGCTTTGAACTGGCTGAGATGCCGCCGCCGTTCGCCGTCCACCAGCGCAAACAAGTCGCCGCATTGTTCTAACTTTAGCGGGGAAGCTATGAGGCCGCGCAGCCGCTCGGTAATTGCTTCTCGATGCTTGTAGACGGGCGCAATCAACGTCGTCAGTGTTGCGGCCAAGAACTTCGTGCGTTCGTGCGGCGCGGCGATCGCTGTCTCGTGGGTGACCCAGTTCCTATCCTCGTGACTCAGGAAGATCAACTGGCGCATGGGATCCTGTATCTTTCCGGCGTCTTCTCTGCGGAGCTCAAGTTCGGCCGCGCTGAGCAAATCGAGGTCGCGCATGCAGGCGTAGAGATTTGACTTGCGGCCCGCCGTCTGCAGCGCGGCCCATCGGTCGGGGCAGGCAAGCCAGAACAGTGGTTTGAGCCACAGCTCCACGTCCTTCATCAGCGTCTCGACTGTCTCGAACGGCTCCTGATTGACACGCAACATCTCAGCGATCTTGCCAATCGACGACGTGATGCGTACCGTCTGACTGAAATAGAGATGCGCGCTGCACGCCGCCACAACTCGATCAGCGAGCAGCAGGACATCATCCATACACGCCGCGCAGCCCCGATACTCATCGCTGCGCCTGATCGCATCAAGCGTGTACTTGCGGAACAGTTCCGCCTGATCACGAAAAGTTGAGAACGACCTCATAATTGCGTCCATGTTCTCTGGTGCATATTAGTGCCTTTCCTGACCTCTTCAGCTCAGTTGCATGCCATCCCTGATGCTCTTCAAGAGAGCGTTAACCTTTTGTGCGGCCTCTGCCGAAGGCAGCGTCTTTCCATCTCCCATCTCGATACGCACCTGGAAGCGGATGGGCGTGTTGGATTTGGTCTTGATGTCGAGCAATTTGGGTATGATGTCGCCCAAATCTTGGACCTGCGACGGTTCGAGATCGGCTACGGCAACGAGTATCTTGGGCGTTGCGCCACCGCCGGTTGCCCCCGTCTCGCCAGTGCCGCCTTTGCTTCCAGCCGTGGCGACCTTGAACTTTGCGAACTGGGCGGACGGGAAATCGCACGGCCATGCCTGTGACCCGCTCTCCAATTCGAGGAACCGCGCCTGGAGTGCACCGCTAATGACGTCCCGCACCGTCTTCCACGGCAACGTCTTGCCCGCCTTAACGGACAGCGCAGTGGCAACAGAGATGCCGGAGGCCACGGCGCCTTTCCACGCATCTTTCAGGTTCTCTGGGAGTATCTCGGCAGCAGCAATGACCGCAGGCGGTACGCAAAGTTTGCCACTCGCATTCAAGACGCCGGCCGGGATCGGTTCACCAAGGATGCTGGCAGGCCCGGAGAGCAGCCAGATGGATGCGTCTGCCACAGCCGTAGTGATAGCCGTCTCGACGACCTCCTGCGCGGCTTTCGGAATCTGCATCGGCTCCTGATAACCGCCCCGATCTACTTGCACGACAGTCGCGCCGCCGAAGTAGTCGAACACTGCCTGCACGGCAATTTCGTCCGCACTCCACAGCCCCGGCAGTTTCTTGGGCACGAGCAGTGCCGGTGCGATGTCCATAAGAACCGCCGATCCCGGCAGGACGAGTTCCAGTGCCGGGTCGTCGAGCGCGGCCTCGTCGGGCGGCGCCATCCACCATGAACGCGACGTGCCATCCGGCCGCGTCAGCCGCAGGACAAAGGTGCCCTGTTCGCATCCATCCACGAGCGTGTCCACTATGGCGCTAGCCTTCAGCATTTTTGGTAGATGAGGGTATTGCGCAAAGGCACCCGCCAAGTCTTTCACCCGCCGATCTGTCTCCCCTGCCCGCCATAGGTTGTACGGCCCATCCGGGAGCAGCGCCGCGGCGGTAATGGCCATATCCTGTACGCGCGACCGCTTGTCGGCCTTGATAATGTTGAAGTGCGGGTCTTCAGTGACCGTGATCTTGAATGCCTGCGCGTCATCCTTGTCCGATACGGTGACCACGATGCAATACGCTTGCCGAATGGCTTCGGGGATGCGCCCCTTCGCCTTATCAATATTCATGCGCAACGTCTGTGCCCTGGCCGGGTCGACATTCCCATCCTTTTGTTGTTTCTTTACATCATCGAGAACGGTTTCCCATGCCAGGTAGTCGCGCACACGGGCCATGGCGAGTTCCAGGCCGTCCTTGGACGGCGCAACCAGCAGCACGGCGTTGCGGTGGACGCGCGGCCGATCCGACCCGGTGGTCTCGTCAAGGAACCGCTTGGCCTCTGCGTTCGGCCCGAGCACGGCGTAATGAAACGCGCCGTCGTCTTCAATGTCCTTGGGCCGGGTCGGCAGCGTATGAACGCGGACGCCCGCAGCGGATGCGTTGGCGGTGAGCGCCTTAGTCTTGCCAATGTCATCAAGCAGGCGGGCGCGAATCGTGTCGTCCGGTATGTTTTTCGCCGCCACGGCGTGCATCTGGGTAAGATTGGGACGGTTGCCCAACCGCCATGTGCTCGGAATCTGCCCCTCGGCCGCGCCTGTGAAAAGATCGTCCAGCCAGTAACTCGACTGCGCCCAACGCGACAGCCCTTTCTCCAACTCGATCTTGTCGGGGCGCACGGAACCCAGAAGCACCGTCAAATCGCGCGTGCGGGCGTTCTGCCCGACCGGCTGCGAATGCAGGAAGGTCATCACCACCGCCTGCTCCACTTCCCGATTCTTCAAGCCGACAGATTCTGCCTGAATCCGGCGGGCTTGGCTGAACTCATTGTCCAAAATGCCGGTCCACGCCTGCTTCTTGCCTTCGCACTCCTCGGTGTCCGCCACCGCCACCATTTCGCGCAGTGCTTCCGAAAGACCATCCACGTCCGGGGCCGGGAGAAACACCGCGGGGCCGACCAGCGGACTGATGTCCCACTTTTCCGCCTCGCGCAGTGCAAGGGCGAACGTGCGCAGCACGCCGCGCGTGCGCTGAAAACGATCCAGCGCGGTCCATTTGGAATAGAGCACTTCCGTCAATTCAGGATGAAACGGAAAACTCTTGAGGAAGCGCTCCTCGGCTTCCGCGCCCTGCTTGGCTGTTTGTTCGTCGACGGCCGCAATGCCTTTGAGTGCGGCCACCACATGCTGGCGAAATACTTCCCGATCCTTGAGCGATTCTGGCGTGAAGAAGCGCCGCCGAAGCACCTCGGCCACGTCACCCTTGACCACCGGCTCAACCACCTCTTCTCGTTGGCGTTGGAAAATGTCGTAAAGACTGCCCTTGATCCTGCGGCCAAGTTCGTCTTCGTTGGTGGGTTCACTCGTCAGCAGTGATGCCACAATGCAGCAGCGATGCACCTTGGTGGCGGCCTGTGTCAAGTATTGGAAGAAATTCACCAAACTGTTCAAGCGTGCGGGATCATAGCCGACCTTCTCCCGCGCATACATCAGCACTTCATCGATCAGGATAAGCGTGCCCAGGCCTTCTTTTTCCGGCAGTTCGAGCAATTCGGTCAGCAGATTTTCGGCTGGCGCGGATTCGCGTTCCTCAGCTTTCCCCGACGCGTGCAGTAGCTTCAGCCCTGCATCTCCCGCCAATTGGTAGGCCAGCACGCTCCACGGCTGCTTGAGCGTCCGCGTCGTGCCGTCCGGCGACCGGACTTCCATGCCTTTCTCGACATCAAGCTTGTCGAAACAAAGACCCGCCACGCGGCACTGGGGCGGCTTCTGGCCGATCTCCTGCACGAACTCCGCCACCGCTGCTATGTCGGGCAGGTTCTCCGGATCGTTGACAAGATGCCGCAGCGTGATCAGCGTGTGCGTCTTGCCGCCGCCATAGGTCAATTCCAATTGGCGCACGGCCTTGTCATTCTTGCCCGCCAGCCGCAGCACGACATCCCGCACCAGACGCCGCAGGTTGTAGGTTGGGAACGTGAGCGCAAAGAAGTTTTCCGGCTTCTCGTAGATCGGGCGTTTCCCGCGCTGCATCATAACCTCATAAAGGTCGGCGGCAAACATATGCATCGGCAGTTCACCGGAACGCAGATCGTCCCGCAGTTTCACCACTTCATGCCAGGGCTTCCAGGGAAGTTTTGCCATTGTCATTCTCCTTGTTCAGATTGCGTCTGGATTGCGTCGACATTGCAGCTTAAACGCAATTGGCAGATCACTAACATCATGTCGTTCAATGCACTATGCTCATTGCTTTGCAACTTCATTGCAACTGTTTGCAACATACCGCATTTATTTGAAGCAATCCGAGTACACTCAATGTGCATACCACCGCCGCACGACGGTCTTGAGTTTCAAGAATGCTCGATCTTCACATCGGTTCAACCCCGCCGTCTCTGCTATACGGACAAAGACATGCGGGGAGATTGGCTTGCGGGCATGCCGCATGGCTCGCTCCATGACAGCCTTGGGGTCGGCTGGTTTAGCGGCATTGGCCGCAAGAAGACTCTCTGAAGCCAGCCACTCGCGAAGCGTCGGTTGTCTCCCGGACCAGCCCAATTCCGATTCGACATTTGGCGAGTCGCTCCATACCCACGCCTCCAGTTCCGGCGCAATCACAATGGCGGCACACCGGTCATCCCAACCGGCGCGCGCAAGCCGATGTTGAAGGTCGTCCTCAACCTCCTGAGGTTCTCGGTCCTCCCATCCGCACCCGTGATGATCGAATACCACTAGGGCATGGCGATGCGTGCGGACAAAACCTTCCAGAAATGCCTCCGCAGCAGAGCGACACCCGGCATCCCGTTGCGGATGCCGATGCATGTCGAAATCGCGCCCTTCTTCAATATGACGAATAGCTAGGGACTTCCAACGCCTCAGGATTCCGCGCAGCGCATTTTCTGCATCCAAGTCCGCAGTGAGGATAACCAGTTCCTTCTTGTAGGATGGCNGTAGGATGGCAGACAGGTCATCACAGAACCCCTCCGGCGAAAAGCGTGCCCAGGTTGACGCCGCCGCGCCAATCCCTCAAAGCGGGATGTTCACTACCCTTGACAATGTCCGTGGCACCCGAGGGAGTCTTTTTAAAGCACAACACCTTGTCCACTTCTGCAACGCTCAGGATGACGGGCGAGTGGGTCGCCAAAAGTATTTGGGCGCCATAGACGCTTGAGAGGGATCGAAAAACCGTCTCCACCGCCTGCGGGTGAATCCCATTCTCCGGCTCCTCGATAAGGCAGATTCCCGAAAAGTCTGGAACGTAGGCCGGAATCGTCAAGGCCAGCAGTCGAAGCGTGCCATCAGAAGCCATCCACGACGGCACTTCCAGTCCGTCCTTATACTTGAT
>JAPLST010000078.1:2023-4449 GCA_026398485.1 bacterium | reverse complement strand
GGTTCACGGTTCACGGTTCAACTGAATACTGATCACTGATCACTGCCCTCTCCGAGGCCGGTGCAGTGAGGAAGAACGGGCGCATAGCGCCCATCCACATTAAATTCTCGCGCCGCGCGCAAATTTAGAAAACGGCCAAGGGCCGAGCTGAATACCGCATAGCGAACAAGAAAAAACCAATGTTGATCCTGCCGGCGGCGGGATTCAGGTGGAGATGCAGTCAAACATCCAATAAAGAAACAGCAACCGCGAATATTCGCGAATACTCGCCAATATCTTTGCCGGATTCGCGTTCATTCGCGGTTCCTCATCTTTTTCCGTGGCCTTTTCTTCATCATTGGACATTGAGTGTTCGATATTGGATATGCACCAGCGGTTCAAGATGGCCGAGAAAAATGGTTTTGATGCAAAACTATTTTGTGCAAAATGAATTGCGGCAATTCATTTTTATCGCCAAGAAATGACCAATGCTACTGGCCGTCAGCGCCGGCCTTTGCCTTCGCGCGTGCGGAACGCGCGCGGCGTCATGCCCATGATGCGCGTGAACTGGCGCGTGAAATAGGCGCTGTTCTCGAAGCCGACGCGGAAGGCCGTCTCGGTCACGCCCAGCTTGGCCGTTTCTTTCAGCAGCGCGGCCGCCTGCGCCACGCGCAGGCGAATGATGTAATCAATCGGCGTGAAGCCCGTGGCCCGCTGAAACTCGCCGATGAACTTCGTGCGCGTCATGCCGGCCACCTGCATCAACTGCGGCAACGTCAGCCCCTCGTGGTAGTGATCGCTAATGAACGCCAGCACGCCGGCCATGCGCCCGAGCGGTGAACTCTTCTTCACGGCCGGCAGCTTGCAGTAGCGGCACAATGCCACCATCAGCTCGAGCGTCAGGGCGGTGATCATCGCCTGGTAGCCCGGCACGCGCGCGGCGCCTTCGTGACTGATGCGGTTGCACAGCACCATGGTTTCTTCAAGTTGGGCTGCGGAAAGCTGCAGTGGCGCGCGCAACGTGTGGGCCTTGCGCGGCGCGGTCGGCTCTTCGCACAGCAAGTGATAGCCCGGCAGTTTGCGCAGGTGGCCTGCCCACGCAGCAACCAATTCCGGCATGATTTTGATGTTGACGATGTAGAAATTCACGCCGTGCGCATAGCCATGCTCCTGCCCCGGCTTGAGAATGAAGACATCGCCGGCGCCGACCGGGTACGTGCCCAGCGGCGTGACGTGCTGTGCGCTGCCCTTGATCACGATCACCACTTCCCAGCAGGCGTGCCCGTGCATGTCGCGGTCATGGTGCCCGCCTTGCATGTATTGCACGTCGAGATTTTCGCCGCGGCGGTGCTGAAGAACGATCGCAATAATCATAAAAGGCAAACTATTGTGTGGGTTACCGTACTATACTTGTAGAATAATTCGGAATCGTATGCTACAGTAGCTGGTGAACGCTGGCGCCGCACACCGTGTGCGCGCATGACCAGTATAGCAAAACTCACGCTGCGGTGCAGGAAAACCGCAGCAGGCACAAGGAGCCACATGAACACCCGCACGCTCACCACCGTCAGCTTGGCACTGGCCCTGCTGGCTCTCCCACTCGCCGCCGTCACGATCAACTTCAGCAGCTACACCGACACCAATTACTTCCGCGTCATCCGCGATGACGGCACCCCGATCAATAACATCACCTGGTCAAGCGCCCTTGGTCCCGATGGCAACGCCGGGCTGCTCGATGATGTCTCCTACACCGATGACGGTCTGGCCGTCTGGCTCTACGACGCCAATGGGTATGCCGGCGGCAGCAATGTCTATGGAGAAGGCAATTGCGAACTGGACACATATCAGACGCAAATCTCGCAGCCCATGCAACTCCTGTTTGCCCCCACGCCGCAGAATGCCATCACGCTTTCCTTTCAAATCCGCTCCGGCGACCAACGCGTGGACATTTTCACGAATGTCAACGAAACCACCGACTACTCTGCCGGCGCCGTTAGAGTCCTGCAGAAGTATTACTATAAGTCAAGCTTGAAAACCCAGCAATGGAACAAAGTCCGCTTGGTGGTCGGCAACGAGGTTGCGGGCAGCGACAAGTATCGCTGGGTGCGGCTCGAAGTCTTTGACAACGCCATTGGCGGTGTCAAGCAAATCGAGCTCGCCTGGACGAACAGCATTGCCAACCAGTATGCCGATGCGGGTGAGTTTGGTTTTGACAAGTCGCGCACCTACGGCAGCCCCGTCGGCCAAGTCTACATGTTCGACAATTTCGGCGTGATTCCCGAGCCGGCGGCCGGTCTTGCCCTGCTGCTCGGCGCGCTGCTGCTCCGGCGCGTGCGCTGACGCTCTCACGGCGATGTAACCGACGATGCCGGCTGCCGTGCAGCCGGCATCGTCATCCACTTACATGCAACGTAAGACTCGCCAGCGGGATGCCTGGCGCCCGAGCG
>JAPLST010000078.1:0-1951 GCA_026398485.1 bacterium | reverse complement strand
AATCCCAACGCGCATCCGAACATTCCCAACTGCAGTTATGCCGGCTATTGGCACGGCGAGCGCGCGTTGACCAACGCCGCCGGCTGGACGGTCTTCAATGTTAGGAATGCGCCCTACAACGCCTATGGCGATGGCGTGCATGATGATTCGCTCGCGGTCTGGAAGGCCCTGCGCGCCGCGACCAATGCCAACGGCAGCGTTGTCTACTTTCCTGCCGGCACGTACCTGCTTTCGACGCAATTAGTCATCACCAGCTCAAAAGTCTTGTTGCGCGGCGACGGCACCAATACCACCGTCCTGCGCTTCACCAAGTCGTTGCGCGATTTGTATGGCGGCTGGTGGTCGTACGATGGCGGCTTGATCCTGTTTGATGGCAACGGCGCGTCGGCCAATCCATATATTGCCATAACCACGACGCCGACCGAACCGCAGCGCGGCAATTTCACGCTGCCCTTGGCCACGGTCAGCGGCTTGGTCTCCGGCCAGTTTTATCAAATCAAGTTGACCGGCACGGGCGGCTATGACCACACCATCGCCACCGAGTTGCTGGGCAATCCCGCGTGGGCGTCGGCCTACTTCAGCGCCAATCCCAACGATCAAGCCAACATCAACATTACGCGGCCACACCAGATTATTGGCATCAATGCCGGCGCGAAAACAGTGACGTTGAAGGAGCCGCTGCGCTTTGCCTGCCGCGGCATCTGGCTGCCGGAACTGCGCGCACTGGCCGCGCCGCTGAGCGAGTGCGGCGTCGAGCAGTTGACCGTGGCACTCGCGCGCAACTACCCGTGGTACACCACCAATCACACGTTCGAAGTCGGGTGGAATGGCGTCAAGTTCGACAGCGTGATCAACGGCTTTGTGCGCTACGTCGAGGTGCTTGACCCGGATGGCCTCGCGCTGATTTTGATGTACAGCAATAACATAACCGTGACGGACGTGCGCATCCGCGCCAGTGCGGCCACCCGTCAGCGGCACCACTATGCCACGCTGCTGGGCAACAGCCACGACTGCCTGCTCGAAAATATCGTTGTGGACAGTTTTCCCTGGCACGGGCTGGCGATGGATCAATACTCTTCCGGCAATGCATATTCGCGCTGCCGGCTGAACGCGCAGGGCACCCTTGAATACCACGGCACGCTCGCCTATCAGAACATCCGCACCGAGATCACGCTGCACAACAGCGGCCTGCACAGCGGCCCGGCCGGCTCGCAACCGGCCATCGGCGGGCGCACGGCGCACTGGAATATTGACGGGCAGTTCAGCGGCCCGCTCGTGTGCGTCAGCGACCCGAGCGTGCTGGTGCAGGGCGCGCTGGTCGGCGTGCAGAACATGCAAGTGCCGGCCGTGACCGGCACGTATAATGTGCGCGGCTATTATGGCCAGTACGGCACTAGCGGGTGTGCCGTCGAGGATAGCGGGCTGAACGGCATGGTACCGGCGCCGGCCAATCTGTACGAAGCCCAGAAAGCACTGCGCTTTGGCCAGCCGATTCCGCTGGGCAATGGCGGCGGCAGCACGCCCACCGGCAATGACGTGCCCTACACCTTTGCATTTCCCGGCGCGGTCACCGGCGCCTATCTTGCCGGCCAGGACAACTGGCTGACGCCCGATGCCAACCGCGGCTTCGGCATACTCACCAATATCGCCCATCCCGCCGGCATGGTCATGGCCGGCGCCGGCGACCCGGCCAAAGAGAGTTTGGTCGCCCGCCAGTATGATGCGCGCTGGCACGCCACGCCGTTCTTTGGCTCGGAAACCCGCGCGACGTTCGCGTGCGATATCAATTTTGCCAGCAGTGCCGGCGGCATCAATGTCGGCCTGATGAGCAGCAGCACGGAAGACGGCGTGCTGATCATTGCCAATCCCAATGACAAGTGGTACTTGCGGCGCGCGATCTATGGCACCCTCTTCGCCACCAATGCCAATCCCGGGCCGTTCAGCGCCGGCA
>JAPLST010000267.1 GCA_026398485.1 bacterium | reverse complement strand
TGAACACGCATGCAGCAACGGCGGTCAGGGCCTGACCGCCCTACCTCATACGCATGCGCAGGACCCACAACAGATTTGGCTACGTCAGGTTCGCATTGACCCCTATAGCGGAATTTCAGCGAAGTGTAGTTTCTTGCCCGGGAACGCCAATCTCCCGATTGGCGTCTGCACCTCGTTTTTGCTGCAGCCAATCAGGAGACTGGCGTTCCCAGGCAGCGGCGGGAAACGTTTTCGCAACGGGTGCGCCGGAGGCGTCCCGCCGCTGGCGGAACTCCCGCTTTCGGTACGGCAGGCATGCTGCCGGTAGCGTGGACCATCCGACGCCGAGCACGGCATGGCGCACCCTGGCGTTGGCACATGCGCCCGCGCCGGGTGTGTTGCTGCACCGCGCTATTACCAGGGCTTCTCCAAATCCTTTTTGTCGACAGTTTTGTCAATCTTGACAAAATACGTGGCATAGTTCCGGGAAAGCATCAACGGATCCTTGGTAAACATCCGTGCGACAAGTGCCACCGGCAGCAACACCAGGTAGAATACAATGCCCAATACAATTGATGAGCTAATCAGGCTCATGCCGTACGCCAATTTCATCCAGATGGTGGCCACTGCGTTGCTGAACGAATGGGACAGGATCCCCAGCAGGCCTAGCACCAGGGCTGCGTACACAGCCCACGGCCATGCGCAGACCACATGCAGCACCAGTAGTCCCGTGCAAATGACCAACAGGGTAGCGGATGCGTTGGCTGTTTTCATGCGGATTAAAACAGGGTATAAATGAAGGGTGCCAGGGCGCTGCCGCCACTCAACACCAGTACAAGCCCCAGCAACAGTATAATGATCAAGACCGGCGCCAGCCAGATCTTTTTGCGTTCTTTCATAAAAAGCCAGAGGTCTTTCAGAAAATCCATACCTGCTCCTTGATGGGTGCCATAGTGCTGCCCGATGCTTAATCCAATTCGGTTGGGATATCCCATTTCGCGCGGTTGTCGCAGTCGGGCTGGTCGGTTTTGCGCAACAGGAAATTGTTGATCACCAGCGCATCCAGTTCGGTGCGCATAAAACATTTGTACGCGTCTTCGGGCGTGCAGACGATGGGTTCGCCGCGCACATTAAAACTGGTGTTGACCACGAGGCCATAGCCGGTTTTTTGCTTGAAGGCATTGATCAACCGCCAGTACTTGGGATTGGTTGCCTGCGTGACGGTATGCACGCGGGCCGAGAAATCCAAATGCGTGACGGCCGGAATGTCGCTGCGCGTAAAGTAGAGTTTGTCCCAGAGATCCAGGTCGTGATAGTTGTCCGGCAGGGGATTGCGGTGCGCCCGGGTCACGTCCGCGGTCAACAACATATAGGGCGACGCGCCGGCCAGGTCGAAAAACGCGGGTGCATCCTCCAGCAGCACTGACGGGGCAAAGGGGCGGAAGCCCTCGCGGTACTTGATCTTGAGATTGAGTTTTTTTTGCATGGCCGTGTTGCGGGCATCCGCCAGGATGCTGCGATTGCCCAGCGCGCGCGGGCCAAATTCCATTCTGCCCTGAAACCAGCCCACCACGTGGCCGTCCGCCAGCAAGTCGGCAACGCGCCGGCACAGGTCGTCAAAGGCGGGGATGTGCTGATACACGGCCTTGTGTTTTTTGAATGCCAGAATGGCCTCCTTGTCCGAAAACTCAGGGCCCAGATAAGCGCCCTGCATTGCATCCTGCGGCGCCGCTACGTTGCGCGCTTGGTCGAAATACAGATAATGCGCGACCTGGGCGGCGCCCAAGGCCCCGCCGGCATCGCCCGCGGCCGGCTGAATGAACACATCCTTGAAAATGCGTTCCTGGATGAGTTGGCCGTTGGCGACGCAGTTGAGGGCGACCCCGCCGGCCATGCACAAATAGTCGCAACCGGTAATGGCTTTGGCTTCGCGCGCCATTTTGAGCACAATCTCCCCGGTGATCTTCTGGATGGCATAGGCAAGATTGCAGTGCTGTTGCGCGAGGGGCTCATCCGGTTTGACGGCCGGAAAGCCGAAGAGGCGGGCCCATTTGTGCGCCTGGGTCATGTGCAGCCCGGTGGCATACGCAAAGTAATCCTGATTCATCCACAGCGAGCCGTCATCCTTGATGGACACGAGGTGGGTCTTGATCAGGTGCTCAAACCGCCGGGTTTGCTCGGCGTGCGGGTTGCCGTAGGGCGCCAGGCCCATCAGTTTGTATTCGCCTGAATTGACACGGAAGCCCAGATAGGCGGCAAACGCGGAATACAGCAGGCCGACGGAATGGGGAAAGCGCAGTTCCCGGCGCAGGGTGATCTGATTGCCGTGCCCCTGGCTGATGGTCGCCGTGGCCCATTCACCCACGCCGTCGATGGTGAGAATGGCGGCTTCGTGGAACGGCGACGGATAAAACGCGCTGGCCGCATGCGCCACATGATGCGCGGAGAACAAGAGCGGGATTTTGCGCGTGTCGCAGGGGGCGATCTGCGCCAGGCTTTCACGGAGCAGGCGCTTCAAAAACATTTTTTCTTTGAGCCAGACGGGCATGGCGACCATGAATTGACGCAGCCCTCGTGGCGCAAACGCATAATATGTTTCCAGCAGCCGCTCGAATTTCAGCCATGGCTTGTCGTAAAAGACAATGGCGGATAGTTCGTCGAGACGGCAACCCGCCTGTTCGAGGCAATACGCAATGGCATTGGCCGGAAAGTCCGCGGTGTGTTTCCGGCGCGTAAAGCGTTCCTCTTGGGCCGCCGCAACAATCGCGCCATCCACGAGCAGCGCCGCGGCCGCATCGTGGTAATAGGCTGCTATACCCAGAATGTTATACATACCGACGGGGCATGTGGTTGCCTGTTGGTTACGGGCACCATTGTAGCATAAGCACGCGCATCTTAATAGTACCCGGAGTGGTTGCTTATGCGGGCAGGCAATGATATAACGCCGATGGCGTCAGGTTATACACGGGGAGCTTGACGCAATATTTGATGTTTCTTTATGCTGCATTCCTCATTCATCATTTCTGTCTCAGGCGCCCCACCGAGCTTGCCTCGCAGGAAAATTGTATAATACTACATTATCCATTATTGCAAGGGAATGAGACTGGAACTTATGCAATGCGTATTCTGACCGCAGACGATGACGCCATCTCGCGCACCGCCTTGGCCGAGATGCTGAAAAAGCACGGCCATGAGGTGCTGGTGACGGTCAACGGCGCGCAGGCATGGCAGGCCATGCAGCAGCCCGGAGCACCCCGGCTGGTGGATCATGCCCGAACTGCATGGCGTCGAGGTGTGCCGCCGCCAAGCCCTATACCCTCGCGGAACTGCGCGACATCATACAGCGGGTGCTGCAATGACCGATGATGAATATCCAATATCGAACACTCAATATCCAAGGGCGAAGTATCTGCGCAGAACTTCATCATTGGATATTCCTTGTTGGGTATTGGATATTCGTATTCCCTGAACCCTGAACCCTGACCGATGAATATTTCTGTCGACCAACGCCGCGGTACAATCCGTCTCCCCGTGTGCCTGGCGGTGGCGCTCGCCCTGTTGGCGCCCGGGTGGCTGTGCGCCGCGCCGATAACGCAGATTTTAGTGCTGCATTCCTATGCGCAGGAATACCCATGGACCCGGGGCCAGCACGAGGGTTTCATGCAAGCCCTTGCTGCGGACACGCAGGTGGATGCCACTGTCAGCACCGAGTATCTGGACACCAAGCGGCGGGCCTATGACGCGACCTACGCCCGCGAGCTGGCGCGGCATTTGCAGCTGAAGTACGCGGGCTGCACGCCGGCGGCCATCTATGTCACCGACGACAACGCCTTGCTGTTTGCCCGCGACCACCTCGCCCGCATTTTTCCGGGCACGCCCGTGTTCTTTTCCGGGGTGAATGACTACAGCGTGCGTACCAATCTCAATGCCGCCCTGTTCACCGGCGTGTTTGAACGCAAAGAAGTCGCGCCCAACATCGCGTGGCTCCTGCGCATGGACAAGGACGCCAATGACCTTGTGTTTATCGGTGATGCCAGCAACACCGACAAGGCGATTGAACGCGAGGCGCGCCAAGACTTGACTGCCTATCGTCTGCGCGCAACCTTCATCGCCGAGACAAACGTGGAGCAGGCCGTGGCCCAGTTGCACGATCTGCCGGGCAAGTATCTCTTCCTGACCACCGTGGGTGGCATGACCGACGCGCAGGGCCGGATGCTGCCCCTGCGCACTATCCTGCAACGCTTGGCGCATGCCGGGCGCATCGTGATCAGCATGGAAGATGCGTATATCATGGAAGGCGTCTTGGGTGGCAATGTGACCAGCGGCCCGCAACAGGGCGCGCAGGCAGCCCGCTTGTTGCTGGCCTATCTGCACGGCACCCCGGTCAGCGCCCTGCCGCCGCTGCTCAAGAGTCCGAATGTCTTGGTCTTTGATGACCGGGTGTTGCAACAGCATGGCCTGACGATGCCCGCGCAGCTCCGTGCCCACGCGCTGATTTTGCATCCCCACCTTGATTTTTATGCACTCCATCGCGCCTTGATCCTGGGCAGCCTGCTCGGCTTGGCGGCCTTGCTCTTTGTGGTTGTGATCGTGGCGCTGCTGATCCTGCTGCGCAAAAACCGCGAAGTCGGCCGGGCCCGCACCATCCTGCAGGCCAGCGAGCAATCCTACCGCAATCAATTCGCCAATAATTCCACCGTGATGCTGCTGATTGATCCCGCGGATGGCGCGATTATTGACGCCAATGCCGCCGCGCTGCGGTTCTACGGCTATGCGCACGCGCAATTACTGGCCATGAATATCACGGCCATCAACACCTTGCCCGCGGCCGAAGTCCGTGTGGCGATCACGGCCGCCATGGAGGGGCGCAGCCAGCCGTTCGAGTTCCAACACCGCCTGGCGGACGGTTCGCTGCGGGATGTGGCGGTGTCAGCGAGCAATATTCAGAGTGGCGGGCGCACCGTCCTGCACACCATTATTCAGGATGTCACCGAGCGCCAGCGGGCGGCGCGGGCGGTGCAGCAAGGCGCGCAGCGCGCGCATCAGCAACGCAGTGCCATCGCCCGCCTGGCCGTTGACGATGCGCTCGCCAGCGGCGACGTGCCGACCGTCATGCGGCGGCTGACAGAGGAGGCTGCGGCGGCCATCCAGATTGAACGCGCCAGTGTCTGGTTGCTGTCCGAAGACCAGGCAACCTTGTGCTGCAGCGCCCTGTTTGAAGCCACCCCGCACACGCACCACGCCGGCGCCGTTCTCAACAGCGCCGACTACCCGCGCTACTTCGCGGCCATCCGCGCCGAGAGCCGTATCTGTGCCGGCGACGCCCGCACCGATCCGCGCACCCGCGAGTTCACCGCCGGGTACCTTGTGCCGCTGGGCATCACCGCCATGCTTGACGCCGGCATCCAGATGGACGGCGCCTTGGCCGGGGTCGTGTGTTTCGAGCATGTCGGCGCGCCGCGCGCATGGCATGCCGACGAGGAGGCCTTTGCCACAACCATCGCCGCCTTGGCGGCCCAAACCTTGGCCAACGCCAAGCGCAAGCAGGCGGAGGCGGCGCTGCAGGAAAACCGCCGGCAACTGACCGACATCATCGATTTTCTGCCGGATGCCACGCTCGCCATTGACCGGGACAAGCGGGTCATCATCTGGAACAAGGCGATTGAAAAAATGACCGGCATTCCGGCTGCGGCGATGCTCGGCCAGGGTGCCTATGCCTATACCATCCCGTTTTACGGGGAAGCGCGCCCGCAATTGATGGATTTGATCTTCGAGGAGCATGCCGCGATTGCCGCCCTCTATGCCCACATTACCCGGGTCGGCGACACCCTCGTGGCGGAAGCATTTTGCAACGCCCTCTACCACAACCAAGGCGCCTGGGTTAGCGTCAAGGCCACGCCGTTGTACGACCAGGCGGGCACGATCATCGGCGCGATCGAGAGCATCCGCGACATTACCGGGCGCAAACAGGCGGAAGCGCAGTTGCAGCGCGCGACCGACCGCCTGGCGCTGGCCACGCGCGCCGGCGGCGTGGGCATCTGGGACTACGCCACGGCCAGCCGCCGGTTGACGTGGGACGACCAGATGTTTTGCCTGTACGGCATCACGCCGGAGGCAGGCGCGGCTCCATCCGGATGACTTGGCGCACGAGGATGCCAAAGTCCAGATGGCGCTCCGCGGTGAAAAGGAATATGACACTGAATTCCGCGTGGTCTGGGCGGATGGCAGCATCCATAACATCCGCGCCCTTGCCATCGTGCAGCGCGACGCGGCCGGCCAGCCTTTGCACATGATCGGCACGAACTGGGATGTCACCGCCCAGAAACAGGCAGTCATGGCGTTGCGCGAGCGCGAGGCCAATTTCCGCACCTTCTTCGAGTCCATCACCGACATGATCATCGTCGGCACGCCGGACGGGCAATTGCTCTTCACCAACACGGCCGTCACGCGCACGCTGGGCTATGGCGCCGATGAGTTGGCCACCATGCAGCTGCTGGACGTGTATCCGGCGGACACGCGCCCGCACGCCCGGGAATTCTTCGTGGCCATGTTCAAAGGCGAGCGGGAAAGCTGCCCCCTGCCGCTGGCGCGCAAGGACGGCCGCCCCGTCCCGGTGGAGACCCGCGTCTGGCTCGGCCAGTGGAACGGCACGGACTGCATCTTCGGCATCGCCAAGAACCTGACCGCCGAGCAGGAAGCCCAGCAGCGCTTCGAGCACCTGTTCCGCAACAACCCCTCGCTGATGACGCTCTCCAGCTCGCCCGGCCGGCGCTTCGCCGATGTCAACGACGCCGTCTTGAAGGTGCTTGGCTATGCCCGCGAGGAGATCATCGGCAAAACCGCCGCCGAACTCGGCCTGTTCCCGCACCCGGCCCAGGAAGCCGCCGTGGCGCTCAAACTAAAAACAGAGGGGCGCGTCGCCGACTTCGAACTGCAACTCCGCCGCAAGGACGGGGTGCTTCTCGACAGCCTCTTTTCCGTCGAAATGATCAGCAGTCATGGGCAGCAGTACTTCCTGGCCGTCATGAGCGACATCACCGCGCGCAAGCGGGCCGAGGCCGAACTCCAGAAAATGCAGAAACTCCAGAGCGTCGGCACCTTGGCGGGCGGCATTGCCCATGACTTCAATAATATCCTGACCGGCTTGTTTGGCAACATCGCCCTGGCCAAAGATGAACTGGCCAAGGAGCATCCCAGCTATCAGCTCCTTGTCGAAACGGAAAAGTCGATGAACCGGGCCGCGCGCCTGACCCAGCAATTGCTGACCTTTGCCAAAGGCGGCACGCCGATCAAGGAGGCCGTCAGCCTCCGCGAGCTGATCGAGGACGTCGTGCGCTTCGACCTTGCCGGCAGCCAGACTAAATTCATGTACCGGCAGGCGGACGACTTGTGGCGCGCACAAGTCGACAAGGGCCAGATCCAGCAGGTCATTTCCAACCTCACCATCAATGCCCGTCAAGCCATGCCCAATGGCGGGCACCTGCATATCTCCTTGGAAAACGCGGCCATTCCGGTGGCCATGGCCGGCCTGCAGCCGGGCAACTATGTCAAAATCACCGTGCGCGACGAGGGCACCGGCATCGCGCCGAAGCATCTGGATCAAGTCTTCGACCCCTATTTCACCACCAAGCCGGACGGCATCGGGCTGGGTCTGGCAACCACCTATTCCATCATCAACAAGCACGGCGGCCATATCGGCGTGGTTTCCGAACCGGGCATTGGCACCACCTTTACGCTGTACCTGCCGGTCTCCGAGACCCTGCATCAGGCGGAAACAAAAGCGCCGGTGGTGGTATGCCGGCCTCCGGCGCGCCACGCCAAAATCCTGATGATGGATGACGAAGATATGATCTGTCGCATTGTCGTGAAAGTCCTGGCCCGCGACGGCATCTCCGTCGCCACCGCGCCCGGCGGCAAGCAGGCCCTCGCCATGTACCAGCAGGCGCTGCAGGCCGGCGCCCCGTTTGACGTGGTCATTATGGACCTGACCATCCCCGGCGGCATGGGCGGCGAGGAAACCATCAAGAACCTTCTGGCCATGGATCCCCAGGCACGCGCGATTGTTTCCAGTGGGTATGCCGACGATCCGGTCATGGCCAACTATGCCGACTATGGCTTCAAAGGCGTGGCCGCCAAGCCCTACACGGTCTGTGAGCTGCGCGAAGTATTGCGGCGGGTCTTGCAGGCATAGGGGGTGAGGGAATATCGAATATCGAACAAGGAATGTAGAATAATGAAGTTCTGCGCAGAGACTTCGGCCTTCGATATTCCTTGTTCAATATTCAATATTCATCAGCGGTTCAGGGAAAAATGGTTTTGCCGCAAAACCATTTTGTGCAAAATGAATTGCCGCAATTCATTTTTATGGCCGAGGAATGACCAATGGTCGCCCTTGCATTTCCGAATAGAATATGCCATACTCATTTCAGCATAGCAGAATAACATGCTGGGAAACCGGTGATACTATGCAGGAATTTCACCCTAGTCAAGATGATTTCACCCTCGGGCGAGGTGCCATGCATGTAGTGGCGTTCCGTGTTGATCAACACTATTATGGCGTGCCGCTTGACCATGTCACTTGCGTCGTGCCCGCCGTGGCCATCACGCCCGTGCCGCAATCGCCGCGCACCACGCTGGGCGTGATCAACGTGCATGGCACGGTCATGCCCGTCACCAGTGCGCGCCGCTTGTTTGGCCAACCCGACCGGGACGTGTGCCCGGCCGACCAGATGATTGTCATGGCCAAACCGTCCGCGCATGTCCTGCTGGTGGATGGCGTCACCGCCATTGTTGACTATGCGCCGGAAGACGTCACGCCGCCGGAACCGGCCCTGCAGCCCCACGGCTTGATTAGCGGCATCCTGCGGCATAACCACGAACTGATCTTGCTGCACACCTGAGCCGGCGACAATGCCCACAACCGTTATGACACCCGGGTGCGAAACCAAGGCGGCGCCATGCCTGCAACTGGCGCCGGCGCAGGCCCAGGCGGTCAGCGCCTTGATTGCGCAGACCCTCGGCTTGGCCTTTCCGGCGGAACGCCAGCGCGAACTGGAAAACGGCCTGCGCTCGGCCGCGCGCGCCTTGGGCTTCGGCCATGACGTCGCCGGCGTGGGCGCCTGGCTGCTGTCGGCCCCGCTTACCAAAGAACAGCTCCACGTCCTTGCAGAACACCTGACCATTGGTGAAACCTACTTCTTCCGCCAGCATGAGCAGTTTGACTTCCTGGAAAACACCATCCTGCCGGACGTGCTCGCACGCCACGCCCGAGATAAACAGTTGCGCGTATGGAGCGCCGGCTGCAGCACCGGCGAAGAAGCCTATTCATTGGCCATCGCGTTGCAACGCACGATTCCCGACTGGCACGCATGGCGTCTGACGATCCTGGCGACGGACCTGAATGCCGCGGCCATTCAAAAAGCAACCGCGGCGCTGTATGGCGAATGGTCGTTCCGCGACGCGCCGGCATGGTTGAAAAGCACCTGCTTTGCGCATGCCCCCGCGGACAAATTGCGCGTGCTGGATGCGCTGCGCCACATGGTCACCTTTGCCACCTTGAATCTGATCGCGGATCCGTACCCGGCGCTGATCAACAACACGACCGCCATGGACATCATCCTGTGCCGCAATGTCATGATGTACTTTGCCCCGGAGCAGATGCACAGTGTGCTGGCGCGCTTGTATCTTTCGCTGGTCGAGGGTGGTTGGCTGCTCGTTGGCCCCACCGATATTTCCGGCGTGCTGCGCGCCCCCGTTCCCTTTGCGGTGTCCGACCATCTGACCTGCTTCAAGAAGTCATCTGGGCCCGTGGCCGCGCCCGTGCCGGCGGCGCACTCTGTCCGGCACACGGCGCCACCCCCGCCGCCCGTCGCGCCGCCGCCCGCCCCGCGCCCGGCCGCGCAGGCATCCATGGCGGAAGCCGTGGCCGCCGCGGAAGCCGCGCTGGCGGGCGGGGATTTTGCGGCCGTGGCCGCGTTGCTGAAAGCGCCGGTGGCGGCCACGCACGCGCAGCGCGGCGAAACGTGGTACACCGCACTCGTGCTGCTGGCGCGGGCCGCGGCCAATGGCGGCACGCTGCATCAGGCGCTGTACTGGTGTGACCAGGCCATTGCGGCGCGGGCCACGGATGTGCGCGCGCATTATTTGCGGGCCACGATCCTGCTGGAGCAGGGTGACCTTGTGGAAGCCGCGGCAACCTTGCGGCGCGTGCTGTTTTTGCACCCCCACCACGCGCTGGGCCACTTTACGCTGGGCACCGTGGCGCGCATGCAACAGGCATGGCCCGCGGCGCACCGCCATTTCTTGAATGCCTTGGAAGTGTTAGGCGCCTTGCCGGCAGAAGCATGTGTGCCGGACGGTGACGGCATGACGGCCGGCCGGCTTGCGGAAATTATTTCGGCCATGATGACCCCGCCGGCGTGCCATGCCGCATGAAACGGAACACGCCGTGCTGCTGCGCCGGGCGGCGCTGCTTGCCCGCCCGTTGCCGCACGCAGAAGCCCGCGCGGACATGCTCCACATTGTGGAGTTTACCCTGGAGCATGAACGCTATGGGATTGAAGCGTGTCATGTCCGCGCCGTGCTGCCACTCAAAAATTGGACCAGCCTGCCGGGCGCGCCGGCGCATATTGCCGGCCTGATCAATGTCCGCAGTGAAATTATCGCCGTGCTGGATGTCCGCGTCGTCCTGGGACTGGCGCGCACAACCGCCGCCCCGGCGCACACCGTGCTGATTCTGCACCATGACACCATGGCATGTGCCCTCATCATTGATGCGCTGTGCGGCGTGGCGTGGCTCAAGCGCGCGGACATCGCGCCCGCGTTGCCAACCCACGCGGGGGCGCGCGGTCACTATGTGCTGGGCGTCACCAAGGAGCAGCAGGTGGTGCTGGACGCGCTGCAACTGCTGCACGACCCGGCCTTGATTGTCGATGAAGCAGCAACCGTATAACGATTAGTCTGGGACAAGGAGTTTCTGATGAAGAATTTGCAGTTTCGCATAAAACTGGCGCTGGCGTTTGGCATCATTATCCTCCTCGCCGTTCTCTTGGGCGGCTTTGCCGCATGGCGCATGCGCCACGCCGGTGAGCGCTGCGCTGAACTTGCCGGCAGTGAAGTGCCGAAAGTTGTCCTCAGCACGGAAGTGGAACGCCAGGCGCTGACGGTCATGCTGGAGGTGCGCGCCTACGAAGCGGACGGGAATGCAGCGCTGCTGCAGAAGGGGCTG
>JAPLST010000104.1:1610-10181 GCA_026398485.1 bacterium | reverse complement strand
GCCGTGCCCTTGCTGTCCTCGGTCGAAATCTGTACCCTCTCGGTGGCCGTGGCGCCCGGGTAGCGCAGGAATTCTTGCAGCGTGGAGATGTCTACCGCCGGCGCTTCAGCCTGCCTGGCCGCGACCGGTTTCTTTTCGGCCTTGCCGCAACCCGTCCAGAGCAGCGACGCAGCCATCACCAGAACAGACAGCAGAGTGACAGTCTTATTCACGAGGTTTCCTTTCGTTACATCCTAAGTTCCGGATTTCCATGGGCAAGTGCAGCGTACAAGGTACCGTGCTTCATTCGGGACGTACCGCAACGAACATCTCGTGCACCTTGCCGGAGGCCGGCGGCTCGGCGCGTTCGCGAATCGTCGCGGTGAAGCCTTGGGCTTGGAGCCACCGCAGCCAAGTCGCGCGCGGGAACAGCCCGGTCAGGTGCCGGTCGTACTGAATGTCTCGGTCACGTGGTCGGGACAGAAGAGCGCTACGCCGCCCGGCTTGAGGTGAACCCACGCGGTCTCCATTGCCTTGGCCAGGTCTGCCTCCGAGAGCATGTAGGCGACTGCGTCATGCACAAACACGGCGTCGAACCGGCGGCCCAGCCTGACTTCGCGCATGTCGCCGTGGACGTGCTCGCACTCGGGATTCAGCGAACGGCTCACCCTGAGCATCGCCGGCGACAGGTCCACCAGCGTCAGCTCGCAGTTTGCCTTCAGGTGGGACGCATTGTTGCCGCCGCCCGAGCCGAGTTCCAACATGGTCCGGACAGGAATCCGGCTTGCCTCGATGATGCACTGCCAGTAGAACTCCGCCTCAGCCGCATAGTCGTCGGGGTTGGAGAGCAGCGGCCACCATGCGGCGAGGTCGTCGTAGAGTCGGGGCAGAGCAGCCACGGCTGACATCACCGGCAGATCACGACTCTGGTGACGGTTGGTGCCTCACGCTCAACGCCCGACGCTGAACGCACGAAATAGACTCCGGGCGCAAGGTGTGACACATCGTTCGCGCGGGGATGAAGGCCGAGCACCCTCCTGCCGCTGATGTCGAGGAGGTAGCTTGCAGCTTGCGGCTTGCGGCTTGTGGCAGGCGGCAGCCACAGGATTCCTCGTACCATGGTCGGTCCGACGTTCATCGCTACTCGTTCATCGTTCATCGCTTCCTCCACGCCTGCACCGGTGCGCACGTAGACGTTCCCGTCCAGAACATCATTTGACGGGTCCATGTCACCCGCGACGAGCTGACCGGCGTATGAATGGTCGCCCGGTAGCGTCGGAGTCCACGGGGTGAACGTCAACAGAGTCTCCCGGCCGGGCGGCAGCGCCCGCGCCATGCTCCAATGGTCGTAACCTTCATCCGGTATCCGGAAGTAAACGAGGAAAGTCTCATCCTGCGTACCATTGTTGCGCACGCGTGCTCGGGGCCACACGACCTGGCCCGAGTCCACCGTATCCGCCGGGCTCGTTACCTCCACCAATGCAATGTCACGATAGTACACGCGGGCGGACTCGGTAATCAGGTCGTTATCAGGAAACTCGTCACCGTCGAGCGCAGTGGCGCACGAGACATGAATCGTTCCCTCTCCGGGCGCGGTCCACGGGAGGAATTGGACGACTGCGGAGTCCCCGGGTGAGAGATTCGACACGGTCGCGTCGTCCTGGTAGGACGCGCTGATAACGAGCAGGACGCGGAACGATATCGTGCTCAAGCCGAAGTTGCGCACCTTGACTTGTGGCATATAGGTGCTGTCCGCCACGAGGACGCCCGCCGGTGCAATCACGCGCACCGGGCCTGCGTCGTAGTTGTCCCGTCGGATGCGCGTCCCGACGTACACCCATGACCCGTCGTCGGGAATCGCGACCGGCGTGTCGGCCGAGGGATATATGTTGCCCCAAGGCAGGTACTGCGCCGAGAAGTGGCGGACTGCCCCACTCTCACCGTCGCCATATTGGTCGTAAGTAACGAAGTAGACTGAGTCGGTTTGTCCGCCCGCGATGTAGGGCGCGGCCGCGGTCAGGTCGAACACCATGTTGTTGTCCGGGAATGGCTGGTCAGTGACGGTCATGTGCGCGGACCGGAAGCTAGCCTGCCAGAGCGGCGCGCCGGCCGGGCCAGCCAGAAAACTGAGCGCGACCCGGTCCCGGGTTGGGTGTTCGACCCGCACCCGCGCCAGGAGTTGCGGCTGATAGCCGACGGTGTCAGTCAGGAAAACGGCATAGCGTTGGCTGAGGCCGGCATCCATTACGGCTTTGTACGACATCCACCAGAAGCCGTTCGCGCCCCACCCGGGCCCGAACGAATTCACCAGCTTCAGGGCGCCCGTTCCGTCGTGGGTCGGCAGCGAGTCATCGTAACCCACAATTGTGACACCATGTCCGAAAGTATTCGGGCCGTAGCGGTCAGCCACGCAGTAGATGTTGTCAAACTGGTTGATGTTCATGAAGTTCTGGTAGCAGTTGATGCCGAGCACGACCGTGATGCCGTTGGCGGCCGTGGTATCGTTGCTCTGGCCCACGCACGCTTCCATAATTTGAATGTCAGTGACGCCGGCCATGCCCATGGCGGGCACCATGTTCTTGACAAGGTCAATGGTGGGCGCGTGGCGTTGCGCGCCTTGCTGGGGCTGAACATAGAGGCGGGACAGCCAGTAGGCATTATTATAGTAGAGCCAGCCCAGCACGATGCAGGTGGCGCCATCGTCGTCCAGCACGGTCTTGGCGTCCATGGCATCCGGCTCGGCGACGCGTTGATTGGCGGTGCCGTACCCATGTTCGAGCGCCCAGGATTCGCTGATGGCGCCGGTGGCGGTGACGGCACTGCACACCAGCGTGTCCTGACGGCCGTCAAAAGCAGCCATCCGGTAAAAAAGCAGAATGCGATTGCCCTGGGCGGTGGCGGTGAACGGCGCCGGCCGGTCAGGCCGATTCTGCACCACTTTTATGCCGCTCAGGAAATTGCCGGCCTGGTCCCAGCCCATCTGCGGATCAACGCTGGACTTCATTGCAATCCAGCTCTTGCCGCTGCCCTCGCGCACGTCATAAAATACAAACAGCTTGCCGTCCATGACGACCGGCGCAACGAAATAACTGCGATAAGTGTTGTTGTTGTTCACCAACTCCGGCAATTGTGTGTACTTCGACAACTTGCCATTGCTGTCGTATTCGAGTTTGGCCACCCGGATGCTGAACCAGTCGCCTTGGTGATACGGGCTGAACATGTAGATCGCGCCATTGTAGTACACGCCGCGACGGTGCAGAACATATTGTTCTTTGGTATCGGTGCGGTTGGAACCGGGAATGAGATAACTAGTCTCCGCGCGCCCCGTCATCGGCATCAGTGTGCTGCATGACAAACAAGCCAGCATGATCGATTGCAACATTGTCATAACGCATCTCCTGCGATGGAACATGGTTAACCAAATGTAGGCAAGCTGTCTCGTGGTGCCCCCGCTGCTGATGGTCACCGGCAGCGCGCACTGCAATAATTGTAGCATATACTCTGTGTGCAGGCAAAAATGTGCCGCGGATGCTGCCGCCGCCGCCGCCGCTGGCGCGGCTGCCCTGCCCCATCCATCCATCCCAACCGCCGAATCGGGGAGTTTTACTTTGCAGGTGTGGCTATGCTATAATCTGTAAAATTGGACATGACCACAATGCAAACACTATCGCTCAATGGCGCATGGCAGGTGCGCCAACCCGGAAAACCGAATACCTATGCAGCCCGCGTGCCGGGCTGCGTGCATGAGGACTTGTTGCGCGCCGGCGCGATTACCGATCCTTATTACCGCGACCATGAAGTGCAGCAGCAGTGGATTGGCGAGGCGGACTGGGAGTACTCGCGCACGTTTGACGTGCCGGCGCCGCTGCTGGCCTGCGCGCGCGTGCTGCTCGAGTGCGCCGGGCTGGACACGTTTGCGACGATCACGATCAATGGACAGCCGGTCGCGTCCACGGACAACATGTTCCGCACGTGGCGTTTTGATGTGAAAAAAAACCTGCGCGCCGGTCGCAACACCATTGCGGTGCGCTTTGCCAGCGTGCTGCCGTACATGCGCCAGCGCGAGCAGCAGCGCGCGATGAAAGGCGTGCACAATGTCGCGCATGAACCGGCCGGCCGTTGCTATGTGCGCAAAATGCAATGCAATTTCGGCTGGGACTGGGGCCCGGTGCTGGTGACCTGCGGCATTTTCCGCGACCTGCGCGTGGTGGCGTATGACGTGGCGCGCATCGCCGATGTGCTGGTGCAGCAAGAACACGCGCACGGCGCCGTGACACTGGCCGTGCGCGCAACGCTGGCAACGGTCGGCCGGGCGGCGGGCTTGCAGGCGCGCGTGTGCGTGCAGCAAGGCCGCCGGCTGGTCGCCGAAAGCAGCGTGCCGGTGGTGCGTGGCGTGGCGCATGCCCGGCTGCAGATTGCGGATCCGGCATTGTGGTGGCCGCGCGGGCTGGGCGCGCAACCGTTGTACACCGTCACGGTCACGCTGCACGATGCGCCCGGCGCGGCGCTGGATGCGTGGTCGCGCAAGATTGGCGTGCGGACATTGCGCCTGCGGCGTGCCACCGATCAATGGGGCGAGTCGTTTGGCTTCGAGGCCAACGGCGTGCCGTTTTTTGCCAAAGGCGCGAATTGGATTCCGGCCGACGCGATGTACACCCGCGTGACCCGTGAACACTACCGCATGCTGCTGCGCGGCGCCGTGGACGCCAACATGAACATGCTGCGCGTGTGGGGCGGCGGCTATTATGAGGCCGACGCATTTTACGAATTGTGCGACGAACTGGGCCTGTGCGTCTGGCAGGACTGCATGTTTGCGTGCAGCAATTATCCTTACGACGACTGCGCGTTTGTGGACAACGTGCGCGCGGAACTGGCGGACAACGTGCGCCGGCTGCGGCATCATGCATGCCTCGCTTTGTGGTGCGGCAACAACGAATTAGAGTTCGATTGGTTTGGCCTAAGCAAGGATGAATGGGCCCACTACCGGCGCTTCTTCGATAAGCAGGGGCCGCGCGTGATTGCCGCGCAGGATCCGCAACGGGACTACTGGCCGGGCAGCCCGCACACGCCCGGCGCGCACCGCGACCAGCCCGACCATCCGACGCACGGCGACGCCCATCTGTGGACTGTCTGGCATGGGCGCCAGCCGTTCGAATGGTATCGCACGACCACCCACCGCTTTGTCAGCGAATTCGGCTTCCAGAGCTTTCCGGAACCGGCCACCGTGGCCGCATTCACAGCCCCGGGCGATCGCGCGGTCAACTCGCGCATCATGGATTTGCACCAGCGCTCGCCGATCGGCAATGTGGCCATCATGCACTACATGCTGGATTGGTTCGCCATGCCGCTGGGCTTTGAAAACACGGTCTGGTTGAGCCAGATTCAACAAGGACTCGCCATCAAATATGCGGTCGAGCATTGGCGGCGGCTGATGCCCCGCTGCATGGGCGCCCTGTACTGGCAACACAACGATTGCTGGCCGGCCGCAAGCTGGGCCTCGCTTGATTTTCACGGGCGCTGGAAGGCGCTGCACTATCTGGCCCGAAAATTCTTCGCGCCGGTGCTGGTCTCGGGCGTGGAGAACGCGGCCGATGGCACGGTGGCCGTGCATGTCAGCAACGACCTTCGCAAGGACCTGCGCGCCACGCTGGCATGGCGCGTCACCAGCACGGCGGGCGCTGCGCTGGATGACGGCCGCATGCCCGTCACCGTGCCGGCCGGCACGGCCAGTCAAGTGACCATCCTCAACCTGAAGCACTTGGTTGACACACATGGCAGCGATGCGCTGCTGGTCTGGCTGTATGTCCGCAAGGGGCCGGCCGTGCTGTCCGCGAATCTGGTGCATTTCGAGCGTCCGCGTCATCTGCGCCTGAGTGATCCGCACGTGACGGCTGTCGCAAAGCAGGTCGGGCCGCAAACCTTCGATGTCACGATTCGCGCGCGCCGGCCGGCGCTATGGGTCTGGCTTGACGCGCACGACCTTGCCCTGTGCTGCACTGACAATTTCTTCAGCATGCCGGCGCACGGCGTGCTGCGCGTGCGCGTCACCGTGGCCACCCCAGTGCGTCTGGCAGAATTCCGCCGGCACCTGCGGGTGCGCAGCCTGTGGGACACTTTTGAACATGCGCCTGTTCGTTAAAATCTGCGGGATCACGTCGGTGGACGACGCGCACGCCGCCTTGGACTGCGGCGCCGACGCCCTCGGCTTGAATTTCTACGCGCCCTCGCCGCGCTGCCTGCCCGTCGCGCGCGCTATCGAAATTGCCAACGCGATTGGCACACGCGCGCTGAAAGTCGGCGTGTTTGTCAATGCAACCCAGGCCGCCATCGCGGCGATTGACGCGGCCGTCGGCCTGGATTTGATTCAACTGCATGGCGACGAGCCCGCCGGACTGTGCGCGCGCTGGCCGGGCCGGGTCATCAAAGCCTTCCGTTTACAAACGACAAAAAATGTCGATTGTCTGGCTGAATATGCCGGGGTGCGCATGCTGTTGCTGGATGCGGCAGTGGGCGGCGCGTACGGCGGCACGGGCGTGTGCGCCGATTGGCACTTGGCGTGCGCGGCCAAACGCCATGGTGTGCCGGTGCTGCTGGCGGGTGGACTGACGCCGGAGAATGTGGCGGACGCGGTGCGGGCAGTTGCGCCGTTCGGCGTGGATACGGCCAGCGGCGTGGAATGCGAGCCGGGCCGCAAGGATGCGCGAAAGATGCACGCATTTGTTGCGGCGGCGCGAGCGGCGGGCGATGCCCTTGTTTGAGGTGCTCGACTGGGGCGTGCAGCCCTATCGTCAAGCGCAGGCGGCGATGACGGCGCTGCTGCACGAGCGCATCGCCGGCAGCCGCGCAGACACCTTGATTTTAGTCGAGCATCCACCAGTCTTGACCATTGGCCGGCAGGGGAGTCGCACAAATATCCTGGTGGCTAACGAAGTGCTGCGGCAGCGCGGCATCGAGGTGCTCGAGGTCGAGCGCGGCGGCGATATCACCTATCACGGGCCGGGCCAGTTGGTTGCCTATCCGATTTTCCATTTGCCGGCCGGGCGCCGCAATGTGAAGGAATTTCTGCACTTGGTCGAGCGCGTCATCGTGGCAGTATGCCGCCAGTGTGGCGCGCCGGCCTGCACGATCGCGGGTTTGACCGGCGTGTGGATCGGCGCCGATGATACCGGCGTGCAGCGTGCGGCGTGGTGCGGCGAGAAAAAAGTCGCCTCGTTGGGGCTGGCGTTCAAGGGCTGGACCAGCTATCACGGCGTGGCGCTGAATGTCAATGGTGATCTGACGCCGTTTGCCTTCATCAATTTGTGTGGTTTGCACGGCAAGCAGGCAGTTAATTTGAATGACGCGACGCCGCAGCCCGTGCCGCTGGCGCGCGTCAAAACAATGGTCGTTGAAACCTTTCACCAGCTATGGAACAGCGCATGACCGCCGCCGGCGAACAATTTGACAAGTTGCTTGAAATCATGGCGCAATTGCGCGGGCCGCAGGGTTGTCCGTGGGACAAGGAGCAGACGCATACCTCGATCTGCCCGGCGTTTCTCGAGGAGCTGCACGAGTTCATCGAGGCGGTTGAGGACAATGATTGCGAGGCGATGTGCGAAGAGCTGGGTGACTTGTGCTTGCACATTGCGTTTCAGGCGCAAGTGGCGGTCGACAACCATGAATTCGACATGGCGGATGCGCTGGCCGGCATCAATGAAAAACTGGTGCGGCGCCATCCGCATGTCTTCGGCACGCAGCAGCTATCCACGCCGGAAGCCGTCTTGCACAATTGGGAACAAATCAAGAAAACGGAAAAATCGCACCATGCGCGCACCTCGGTGGTGGACGGCATCCCGCGCCATTTGCCGGCGTTGAGCAAGGCGCACAAGCTGCAGAAAAAAGTGCGTAAAGTCGGGTTTGACTGGAAAAACATTGCGGATGTCCTGGCCAAGGTGGACGAGGAAGTGGCGGAATTGCGTGCGGCGCTGGCCAGCGGCGTGGAGGAGCATGTCCGCGAGGAAATCGGCGATGTGTTGTTCTCGATTGTGAATGTTGCGCGCTTTGTCGATGTGGATGCCGAGCGCGCGCTGCATCAGACGGTGCGCAAGTTCATGCGCCGGTTTCGCGCGCTGGAAGAAATATTCGCAGCGCGCAGCGTAAAACTCGAGGACGCCACGCTGGCCGAGATGGATGCCGTCTGGAACGAGGTCAAGCAGCGCGAGCGCACGGCGGCGGCGGAGTAGCGTTGGTGCGGCAGTGATCAGTGATCAGTGATCAGTGTTCAGTGATCGGTGATCAGTGATCAGTGATCAGTGTGGATGGGTGTGCCTCCACGCCGCGAATCTGTGCGGCGGCTGATCTGCCACCGAATACTGAACATCCACGCCGTTGGCGGGATCCACGCCGTTGGCGAGATCCACGCCGTTGGCGGGATCCACGCCGTTGGCGGGACTCCAAACAGCTCCAAGCAGCTCCAAGCAGCTGATTACCGAATACCGAGCAAGGGTGGCCACGGCGCACGCCGTAGAAAATGCTGCAATCCAAGCCGTGCGGCTTGGCTACATTAGCAACATTGACCGGCTGAAATCGGCTTCCATTGCAGCATTACAAATT
>JAPLST010000104.1:401-1508 GCA_026398485.1 bacterium | reverse complement strand
AATTTGGCCTTGCCGACGACCGGCACCTGCTGCAAGACCGTCATGCGCATGCCGATCTGAATCCAGATGGGAAGGGTGGCTTGCAAGACCGGCACGTTCTCATTGATAATGCCGTACTGCGCCATATTCAGGCGCAAATCTGCATTCTTGATCGTGCAACTGAATTTAAGCATGCCGTTGCCCATGCGGTTGACTTGAATCTTGGTGTAGCGTGTCGGCAGGTTTTCGATGAACAGGTTCTTCTTGTTGAACTTGGTTTTGAAGGGCATGCCGGCATCGCACAGCACGAAGCCGACACGGCATGCCGCCAGATCATTGCTGGTCAAGGTGAAGCTCGCGGGCGCCTCGAACATGGCTTTCAGGGTGATGCTGCTCTTGCGCGACTTGAGCGGGTTCTGGTTGACCATGATGCTTACCGAATTCTTCTTGGGCACATAGCGCAGTTGCTGGCCGGCCGCGACAATTGGCATGACGATGTTGGCGGCGCAGGTGCGATTGCTGGCGTCGCGCAGGAGAATGGTGGCGGGGTGCATGCCGGCCGCGGCGACCGCGCCGGTCAACGCGCCCGAGAGTTCCAGGGTGGTGCCCAACGCCGCACAGTTGCTGTTGGCATCCAGCCAAGAGACCGGTGGCAGACCATTGGTTTGGGTAAATTGATAGACCAGCGGCGCGGCGGCCAGTACGGTCGGGAGGTCATAGGAGAGCACGCGTAATTTTGCGCCGGTGTCGATGGTGTAGCGATTGATGCTGCCATCGACGGTGGCGGACGCAACGCCGGCGGCATTGATGGCGTAGACGGTGAACGGCAAGGGCGTGTTCTGGCTGAGATTCAGCGGAATGCCGCAGATCATGCCGGCCCGCGAGGAAATAACGCCCTCCGGCAGGGTCGTGGGGGAGAAGCGCCAGTCAAGCGGAGCGGCGGTGCCGTCCGGCGCCGCCATGTAAAAATACGGCTGGAACGCATACATGTCGGGCGTGCTGATGGCGCGGATGGCGGGTGTTGGCGCGGTGTCGACGACAATGGTACACAGCGCGGTGACCACGCTGCCACCGGCGGTGACGAAGAAAGCGACATTGTTGTACACCCCGACATCGGGCAGGGCCGGC
>JAPLST010000104.1:0-348 GCA_026398485.1 bacterium | reverse complement strand
CACGCGAAGTGGCGTTGCACCGGGTCGAAGCTGGCGCCGGTGGGCAGATTCGCGGCCCAGTAGGTCATAATCTCCGGCTCGCCGGGCGAGGTGGCCAGGACATCGAATGCGAGCAGGTCGTTCGCCATGACGTGCCGGGTACCGAGTGGCTCGATCGCCGGTGGCACGGTGCCGCCATTGCCGACGCCCGGGCCGGTGCAGGTGATCAGGACGGCCTCGACGCTGGCGTTGCCCTCGTCATCATAGGCAAAGACGGCGATGGGATTGGCGCCCGCGTACAGCCAGATTTGCGCCTGCCAGGTGGTGGCATTGACCCAAGCGGGCTCGAGGGTGATCGGGCAGCGGTCG
>JAPLST010000478.1:39556-40813 GCA_026398485.1 bacterium | reverse complement strand
GAGGCGGCGGCGTACACGCGGCGGCTGACGCGCGAAATCAACGAAGCGCAGCGCTTGACGGCCGATTGCGCGGCCGCGCCGGTGCATCACTTCTGTTATCCATACGGCTATTACAACACGACGGTGGTTGCACAAGTAAGCGCCGTGCCGTATGCCACGGCCGTGACGGTGAATCCGATGATCAATACGCGCGCCACCCCGCTCCATCAGCTGGGGCGGTTCATTATTGCCCCGTGGACGAAAGTGGCTGACCTTGAGGCGTTGCTGACGATGCAGGCCTTGCCGGTGATGGCAGCGTCACCGAGCGACGGCGCCATCATGTCCGGCACCGTCACAAATATTGTTGTGCGGGTGCCGCCCGGCACGGTGCTGCCGTTGGCCCGGGTGCGCATGAAATGGAATTGGCGCTGGACGGACAGCAGCTACGATCCGGTGCGGGGCGTGATTGTCTGCGCCGTACCGGCGCCACTCAAGCCGAATTTATACACAGCCCAAGTGCATGCCTGGGATGCGCGCTCAAATCATTACGCCTATGCCTGGCTATTTCAGAAAAATGCCGGCGTTAGTCCGTCACTGCCGGCGGCGACGGCAACGGTGCCGGCGCCGCGCCGCAAGCTTGTTCTTTTATCATCACCCGGGAGATAGACATGAGCACAATTCTGATTGGGTATTATAGTCGCACGGGCAACACGAAGGCCATGGCTCAGGAAATCGGGCGCGGGGCGCAGGAAGCCGGCGCGACCGTGGACGTGAAGCCGGTCGAGAAAATCCTGGTGGAGAGCCTGACGGAGTACCACGCCATTGTGCTGGGCTCGCCGGATTATTACGGCAGCATGGCCGCGCAGGTCAAGAAACTGCTGGATGATTCCGTCAAATTTCACGGACAACTGGCGGGCAAAGTCGGCGGCGGGTTCAGCTCATCGGCCAACATCGGCGGCGGCAATGAAACGACGATTCTCTCGATTGTCCAGGCATTGCTGGTGCATGGCATGGTTGTGCCGGGGGTGGCGATCGGCGATCATTACGGCCCGGTCTCGATCAACGCGCCGGACGAGCGCGTCCTGCGCCAGTGCCGCAACTACGGGCAGGTGATTGCCAAACTGGCCGCCGCGGTCGCGCACATGGCGAAGTAGCAGGGCCGAGAGGAGGGATGGAGTGCTGCTGAGAAAACTCGTGCGCAGCGAACGAATTTACTGCGGCTCTTTCTGCTCGACTTGCTTGCGGAAGGGCACGAAAATTTTCTGGCCGACGGTCAGG
>JAPLST010000478.1:28868-39546 GCA_026398485.1 bacterium | reverse complement strand
TTGCAGTTGACGATATCCTGCACGGCGACATTGTAGTCGCGCGCGATTTTCCAGAGGGATTCACCGGGTTTGACGGCGTGTTCATAGCCGCGGGCATAGTCAATATCGGGATGTGATGGTGTGCCGGTGCGGACGACCGGCTCGCCGGGTGCCGCCGCGGCCGGCGGCTTCTTGGTGGTGGTCTGGCCGGCGGCCGTGGCGGCGCCGACTTCAACGACGGTCTGCAACTCGCGGGCGAGATCATCAACGGCGGCGGTGTTGCTGTTGACTTGGTTCTGCAATTTTTTCATGTCGGCCCGCATGCTGAGCAGGTCATCATTCAGGCGTTTCTGCAGTTTCGCGTTCTCCTCCTGCACCATCCGCAGCACTTCGGATAGTTTCGTGTCGGTCGCGCCGGTGCCGCGGCCGGCTTCGGCCAGCTGGGCTTGGACGCGTTGCTCAAAGCTGGCCTGCTGCGTGCGCGCCGCGGTGGTAAGCGCAGTCTGCAACGCATCCTGCTCCTGCCGCAGTGATTGCTGGAGCGCGGCATTCTCGCGCTCCAGCGTGCTCAGGCGCGCTTGCAGATCATCCACGCGTTGATCGAGGGAGGCGACGGAATCGTTGACCGAGCGGACATCGTTTTGCACCGTGGCAACCCGCAGGTCGCCATCTTCAACCGTGGCAGACGTGCCCGTGGCGCAGCCATGCAGCGCCACGAACAAGCCACTCAACGCGATGCTTGTGCCGAGCTTCATCACCGCGCGCACATGCATTGGTGCCGGTTGCCGTGCTTAGCGGCCGGCCAAGCCGACCATGAAGTGATCACGCCGGTTCTTGGCATAGGCTTCTTCGCCGTGTCCCGGATCGGCCGGGCGCATCTCGCCATAGCTGATGGTGTACAGCCGGTTGGCATCAATGCCCAAATCGGCGACGAATTGCCGTGCCGCATTGGCACGCCGCGAGCCGAGCGCCATGTTGTATTCCTCCGTGCCGCGATCATCGCAATGGCCTTCGATCTGGATCAGGACATTCGGATAGCGTTTGAGGAACGCGCCGATTTGCTGCAGGATCGCGGCATCATTCGGCAGGATTGTCGAGCTGTCATAGGCAAAATGAATGTCGCGCAAGACCATGCGCGCCTCGGCGTCCACGGCCGGATCCAGCAAGCCGGAGCCCGGCTCGCCAAAGCGGCCCGTGCCGCCCGCCACCGGCAGGTCGCCCGCCAGGAAATCCTTGTCTTGCGCCAAGGCGACGTCATCCGCCATCGGATCAAACGGATCGCCGGTCGCGGTCGTGTCACCATCGCCTTTCTTGTTCTTACTGCAGCCCAGCACCAGCATGACGGCCAGCATCATCAAGAGTAATCGGTACATACGCTTCTCCTACCTCAGAAATTTCTGTTAAGCACATGACGCAGCAGGCAAACCATCCGCCTGATGCAACCATGGTGCAACGTGATATTATACCATAATGGGCGCACAATGCAAAATGCCTGTGCACGCGGCAACATTTGCCGTATCGCCAACAATGGTACAATATCCAACATGTCATGAACATGAAATTGGAAAAAACGTCAATTGAGGCGGCGGCGGGCGTGCCGGCGCGGGTGGAGAAGATCGGCATGCTGCACCAGCATGCACTGGTGGTGCGCCTGGCCGGAACGCCGTCGGCGTATGTGTATTGCGCGCCGGACGCGCCGCTGCGCGCGGTCTGCTGCACGACCAGCTCGCCGCACAGCACCTATCCGCACGCGGACTGGCTGGGTGCCGCCGGCGCGGTGCTGGAACAAGCCGCATTGGTGGCCTGCCGGGCCGTGCCGGGCGAACAGGTGCTCGAATTGCTGTTCAGCACGGGCTGGCGCATCGCGGTGCATTTTTTCGGCCGGCGCGGCAATGCCGTGCTGGTGGATGAGCACAACCTGATTCACGCGGTGTGGCGTGCGTTGCCGTGCCACGTGGTTGGCACGCCATACGTGCGGCACGCGGCGCCGGCTGAGGCGGGTGACGCGGGCATGCGCCAGCTGCCGTTTGACGAGCTGCTGTCCGGGCTGCAGCGTCTTGAACTCGACCAGACGCGCGCCGAACTGCAGCGCCAGTTGCAGGCCCGGCGCGCGCGGCTGGCCGAGCGCCTGCGGAAGATTGAGCACGACTTGGCGGAAGTGGCGCGTGCGGCGGAGTATCGCGCCCAAGGCGATCTGTTGAAGGCCCACTATCATCTGCTCAAGCCGGGCATGCGCGCGGTGACGGTGCTCGATTACACGGCGCCGACGCCGGCGGAACGCACCATCGCGCTGGATCCGCGCAAGACGCCGCCGCAAAACATGGCGTGGTATTTCAAGAAGGCGGCAAAACTCGAACGCGGCCGCGAGGTTATCGCCGCGCGCCATGCGTTGACGCAGCGCGAACTGGCGGCCCACGACGAACAAGGCCGGGCGCTGGCGGCCTGCGCGGATGTCGCCGCGCTGCGGGCCGTGCTGCGCCCGCTGCGGCCGACCCGCCAGCCAAGTCCGGCAGGCCAGCAAAGTCAGGCCCGTCCGGCAACGCGCATCCGTCAGTTCACCAGTTCCGATGGCGCGTTGATCATGGTGGGCCGCACGGCGGCCGACAATGACGAGCTGACCGTGCATGTCGCGCGCGGCAACGATGTTTGGCTGCACACCCGCAACCGGCCGGGCGCGCATGTGGTGGTGCGCTTGGAGCGCAATCAGGAACTCACGCGACGCACGTTGCTCGAGGCCGCGCAGCTCTGCGCGCACTTCAGCCGCACACCGGACGGCGCGCTCGAAGACATCATGTATGTCTTGCGCAAGCACGTCAGCAAGCCAAAAGGCGCCAAGCCTGGGCTGGTACATGTCGCCGGCGGGAAAAACATTACCGTGCGCCACGCGGCCCGCGCCATGAAAGAGTGGATTGCGGCGCAGCACAACGAAGCCGACCCTTGACTGCGGGTGGGTGCACAGAGACCCCCACGACCTTGCTGCTACAGTGATTCAAGGCATACGAATATCCAATATTCAACAAGGAATGCCCAATGATGAAGTTCTGCGCAGATAGTTCACCCTTGGATATTGAGTGTTGGATATTGGATATTCATCATCTCTTCTGCCAGACCCCCACGATCCCGCCGCTGACGGGATCGTGGGTGAATAAGATTTAGTACAGCGGGCATGTTCTGCACACGCAGTGGGCACGGGCGCGGCAGAAAGAGCACAGGTTGCCGCGGGCGTGGCTGCACTGGCGCTCTGGCACTGATTATGCCATGAAGAATAGCAACATGGCATTGAATGTAAAAAAAACGAGGAATGGCGCATGAAAAAATACACGGCATTGACGATGATGGTGTGGCTGCTGGTGCTGACGGGCAATGCTGCGCGCGCAGCCGCAGTCACGAATACGCCGGGGCCCGCGCCGCAGTGGCGGTGGCAGCGCGCGTATCAACTCACGGCGATCACCAGCACCAATGGGATTGCGCGTGCGGTGTTTTTCTGGCGGCCGCAGCGGCTGAGTGTCTGCGTGGGTGTGGGCGAGATCCTGACCAACAGCACCGCCATCGTGCGCGACATTGATCCGGGCAAAGGCTCGGTGACACTGGGCACCGCGGACGACACGGTTGAATTTCATTTGCGCGAGTATCAACGCGTGGCGCAACCGCCGTCGGACAAAATTGTGCTTAATTTCGAGGAGACCGACATTCGCACGCTGCTGCTCTACCTTGGTGAATTGACCGGCGAAACCATTCTGCCGGCGGCCTGCGTGCGAGGGCAGGTGACCTTGATCAACCCGCAGCCGGTGACGCGTACGCAGGCGGTCGAGATCATCACGGCCCTGATCGAGTCCTGCAATTTCAAGGTTATTCGCGGCCAGAATGTGATAAAAGTAGTGCCAATGTCACACGGCGCGGTGGCGCCGACCGCCGACCTGGCGCGCGCGGAACTGCAAGTGCTGCCCCTGCGCTACGCCAAGGCCGACATGGTGGTTGCGCAGCTCAGCCAGATTGTGAGCATGCCAAGTATGCGGAATGCCAAAACCTTGACCATCGGCACGCAGACCGTGGCCATCGGGCCCGTGGCGCTTGACTGTTCATTCATGGCCGACAAGGCGGCGAACCGCATCGTGATGCTGGGTGATGTGCGCGCCCTGCCGCTGGTGCAGAAAATAGTCGCGTTGCTGGATGTGGCGGCGGTGACCGGCCAGAGCGACCCCTTGATCCAAATGGTTGCGCTGGCGTATGTGACGCCGCACGATATGGCGACCTTACTGCAGATGTTGTACGCCCCGCGCATTGTCACCGCAACACTGCCGGGCACCCATCTGCTGCTGTATCGCACGGACAGCAAATATGTCGACAAAGTGCTTCGGGTCATTGAGCGCTGTGACAGCCCGGCACAGGCGGCGACGAGGCCCACGCACTACAAAGTGCCACTCGGGGCAGCCGGTGCAGGTGCGCTGCTTGGCGGTGTGACGGTTGCGCTGGTGCGGCGGCGGCATTGAACGATGAACGATGAACCCGCCGTTTGCGGGACTCCAAGCAGCCGAAAACCGATGAGAAATTGTTATGACGCCGCAGGGCTGGCGGTGGTCGCGGGCGCGCGGCCGTTTTTCTTCAGATTTTCCTGCAAGGTTTGCGAAAAGAAGCCGCCGGAGAGCGTGTCGATCTTGGTCGTGAGTTCTTCAATCTGAAATTCGAGCCGCGACAACTCGGCGAAATCCTTGGGCGGCTCGTAGAGCTTCTGGAACAGCAGATTGCGGCGCTGGAAATAATAAATGGTGACCGTGTTGGCGACATCGGCGCGCAGCTCGGTCTGGCGCTGGCGGCGTTCGTCAATCCCGACTTCATTGGGATTGAAGAAGAGCTTTTCAAGATCCCAGGAGAGCTCGGCTTCCGCGCCGATGCCGGCCGTTTCACTGCCGATCTTGCGGCCGAAATAGGCGGCGTTGTCGAGCGTGCCGACCGCGTCAATGCCTTGGTCGAGGCCTTGGGCGCTATCACCCCGGCCGAGCAGGCGCACTTGCGGCATCAGCGCCGCGCGCTTGACATTGCGCAGCCAATTGCGGATGCGGTCGGGATGCAATTCGGCGTACTCGATGGCGGCGTCGACGACGGCGCGCGCGCTGGGTTCCAGCTGAATGCGCTGCATGGCGTGCTGATAGCGGAGTTCCTGGGCTTCGTGGCTGAGGATGTCTGCGCCCGACAAGGCGGGCGCTGGCGTGGTCGCGGCGCTGCCGGCCAGCATGTCTTGGGTGAGGACGGGTGGCACGCTGACCGGTGCGGGCACGGTCACGGGCGCCGGCGGCGCGGCGATGGGCGCGGCGATCGTCGCCGGCGTGAGCCAGTCTTTGCCCCACAGGACGCCGCCGACGTAGCTCCAGACAATATCGCTGCCGTTCAGCGTAATTGCGATTTGCAGGCATTCGCTGAAATCGTAAATGGAGCTGATCAGGCGGAACGACTGCAGCGCATTTTCACTGTAAAACAGGCGCCCGCCGCTGACAAAGGCAACCGTGGTTGCTTGCAAGGGCGAGACGGCGAGGTGGGTGGCGGGCGCCTCCGGCAGGCCGGCAAGCGCGGCGAAGGTGCTGCCGCGATCAACGCTGACAAACGTGCCGCCGCGGGTGGCGACATAGACGCGCTCGTTGTGGCGGCTGGCGGCGATGGCCAGAATGGAAGAAGCGCGTGAAGGTATTGCCGCCATCACGCGAGCGCCAGACGCCGTCGGTCGTGCCGAGCAGCATGCTGGTGTCCTGCTCGGGATCGACATACAAGGCGGTGACGGCGCGGCCAAGCGGTGCGAGCGTGCGTTTCAACCATGAGGCGCCCGCATCGGCGCTGATGTAAATGTTGTGCGAGGTCAGCAGATAGAGCGCCAAGGGCTGATTGGGCAAGGTCACGACCGTGCGGATGCGTTCGTCGGCTTCGAGCGCGGGCAAGGCGCCGGTGGGAGTCCACGATGCGCTGGTGAGGGTTGATTGCAGCACGACATTGCTGCGCACGGCATACACGGTCGTTTGCGCCAAAACCCCCGCCTCGATCGGCCCGAGCAGCAGCTTGAGCGTTTCGGGAACACGATCGGCGCGGGTTGACGCGCACAGCAGGAGCAAGGCAAAAAGCGCGGCGCGCGTACCGGTCTTACAGGTCAAGGGAACTCGTGCGATCGTCGTAGCCATCGTTGTTGCGGTCGACAAAATGATCAACCGAACCGCTGGCACGGCGCAGTGAGGTGCGGGCACTGCGCGAGGCGCCGGCAGCCTTGCTGGTGGTGCTCAAGCCGCGCGGTGTGGCGGTAGCGACGGGTGTGGTGGTGGCGCGCGTGGCCGGGGTGGGCGTCGTGGTGGTGACCAGTGGCGTGGCAGTGGCGTCGTGCGCCGACTGCAGGGCGCTCAGCGTGCCTTTGTTGAGTGCCGGCGTGGCTGACGTGGTCGTGGTTGCCGGCGTCGCCGGCGGGGTTGCCAATGCCGGGGCCGGCGGCACCGCGGAAGTGATGCCGGGCAGCAGCACGGCTGGCTGCGCTTTGCCCGCCGTCGTCTGATAAACAATGTTTTCGCGCCAGTGGGCTGGCGCGGCACTCAAAACGCCGCAGAGCACGGCAAGGCACAAACCGCACTGCACCATCTTCGTCACATTCATACAACCATCCGTTTGCATGTCAACTTTATTATAGCATGATTTATGATTGCAATGCAAGTCCGGCTTTGTTTTGGTTGAAGATGCGCCGCACTGCGGGTCGTCGCCGTGATCCCAATCGATCGTCTCGGTAAAGATTGAGAGAAAGCGTTGACTGCAGCACTTTTCTCTCGGAATCTGATTACCGTTTGCTCGCGGCGAGCTTCTGCGCCTCCGCACAGGCGGTGCCCGGGTTTCTTTCAATCAACTTCGCTACGATCGCGACATTTTTTTCTCTTGCTTTTTCATGCGCCCTCAGTGCCTTGAGCCAATTCGCCTCAAGTTCCTGCATACTGACCCCGAACACAGCTTGCGATGGCCGCTCCTTGTCATGGGAAAGCCGGTGGAACTGCTTGATCTTGTTGATTCCATACGTCTGAAAAAGATAGTTGCCGAAGGATCCTGCTTCGGCGTAGGCCTTGTGTTGTTTGGCTTTATCAAGAATCGTAAGTTTGCCGCCCCCGGCGTCCTGCATACCCCATGACGCATGATCCGGTCCTAATTCATTGAGGGGGATGTATGAGTTCGTTTTGAGGAGAGCCAATACCCAGTCGTCAGCGCTGAATCCACCCATAGGAAATGATAAAGGATTCCCGACGTGCGCCTCGCTAAGAATCCCCATCATGTTGCGAATCAATTTATCCTTTTGGGGAAATACCGCGCTGGTAAGCTTGTGCGCCATCATCTGCGGCGGTCCATCGGCACGGAAGACCCGCCCGATGCGTAGCCAGCCACCATCCTTGTTTTCCCAGTAAAAGACACTGGAATAGACATCCCTGCGTGGCACATCGAAAACGACCCGTATCTTGCCGAATCGCTCTGTTCCGGAATCGGCAGACCAGAATGCAAGAATGCGCGCCAGCATTGCTTGCGCTTGATCGGCCAAGATCTTCAGTTGCTCATGCGATGATGTGCCGGTGGCATCGCTTACAATGAGGTGCAAGGTTTCAATCCTTGCGCTTGATGCCGGTGATAATCCGGCCATCAATAATCCGGCCATACAGATTGCTACCACCATCATCCTTCTGATCATGGGTTCCTTTCCTCCTTCGGTTGCCATCGCGCTTCTGCCTCCTGCTGCTCAACGGGCTGCGGCGAGTTCACTCGCCACAAGGCCGTCAGGTTGAGCCGCTGGTTGTGCCGGCACGCTGCGCGTCGACACAATGGATTATTCTACTGCATGAGCTTGATCTTACAGAGACTATGGCATAACCGCCTTGAATTGTCAAGATATGCAGAATCCCAGTTCCGGCGACCCTATCAAGTAGCTGCCGTGTCGCGTCGTCACGCCGCTGGCTCATGCGCTGCTGGCGGGACTGGCTGGCGCCAGCGGGAGCAACGAGCCGCGCCGGCTCGTCTACGATAATTTCTTTTGCGGCGAAATTTATTATGGCGCAGCATTGCAGAGTTCACCGGCTTCCGTCCGCTTTGGACTAACCGCGATTGCGTGTGCCGTAGACGCGGCGGCGCGCCGTGTTAGCCGCCCAATGAGGTACCCACCCGTGTCGCCCAAAAAACAGTAAGTGGTTCATGCAAACAATTAAGCGCGGTATGCCGTTGACCAAGCTCGAAGCATAACGGATGCCCAGGTCGCGCACGCCGCACAGAAGCAAGCATCTGACCCACGCCGCCCCTCACACGCCGGTCGTCACGTCGCCTTCGTAAATGCGGAAGCGTTTGGCGCGCACCGCGCCGAATGCTTCGAGCATCCTGCAAATGGCGGTATTGTCTTCTTGCTGAAATGACAGTTCGGCCCATTGGAATCCTTCCCGCACGGCCATTTCCCATGAGGCATGGAACAGTGCTGCGGCTGCCGCCGTATGTCTGAAGCGTGGCGCGATGCAGAACTCACCGGTGCGAATGCCGTGGATGTTGCGCGTGGTTGTGTGCGCCGGCGGTGTGGCCGGCGTGGCCGCGGCGGCGCGGAGCGCCTCGTCGTAATCCGGCGCCAGCAGATTCATGCCGGCCGGTTCGCCATGCACCTCGGCGATCAGAAAAAAACGCATATCCTCCGGGCGGGCATAGGTCTGGAGCACACACTGCAGCAAGGTCGCAGATACACACGAAAAAAGCGGTTCACCCGCATAGACGTCGTTGAGAATGGCGCGCAGGATCTCCGTGTCGCGCGTACCGTGCGCGGGATCGAAGGGCCGCACGCGCACCGCCGTGTGCAATTGCAGATGCTTGTGCAACCGCGCCATCATTTTCTCCCAGACGGGATTATCGGCAAACGCGTGGTGAAACGCGGAAAGATCCACCAGTTTGCGCAGGCCGCAGGCCGCGAACAGCTCCTGGTAAAACGGGAAATTAAAGGGCTCGCCCGAGTTTTGCGGCAGCGCAAAGCCTTCCACCAGCAAGCCCAAATCATAGGCATCCGGCATGGGGTGAAACGGCCCGATCATGCGCCTGCATCCGCGCGCCGCCAGCCAGCGCGCCGCCGCCACAACCAGTGCGCGCGCAAGCACCGCGTCGTTCCGACACTCGAAAAAACCAAAAAAGCCGGTGTTGCTGTGGTGCTGGCGACAATACTCCGGATCGTAGACCGCCACGATTCTGCCCGCCACATCCCCGTTTTCAACCACCATGAATAATTCGCGCTCGGCCTGTTTCCAGTACGGATTACGCGCGGGATCCAGCAGATGCACGGTAGCGTCCGGCGGGCGTGGCGACCATGCGGGCGTACCCCGATAGAGTTCATAGGGCAACCTGAGAAAGGCATCCGGCACTGCGCCGCCGGCTGCTTCAATCGTTGTCATGGCGGCGGCGTTGCCGGTGTCTGGTGATGTTCCTCCGCGGGCCACCATACCACGCGCACCTCGCTGCCGGGGATATCGGCTTCAATACCGCGCCGCAGCCGTTCAACGGATGCCCGCGCCGTTCCCACCCGTTGCTCATCCGGAAAACTCAACGCGATCTCAATGAAAATCCGTCCGCCAGAACGCCGTGATCGCACGCCGTGAAAGCCGGCGTACCCGTCGAAATTCTCCGCCAGGCGCCGGTCAATCCGCAGTTGCAAGTCCTCCTGCAGTGTCTTGTCAAGCAATTCGTTGAGCCCATCCGCCAAGCCGGGCAGAAACGAGACGCTCACATACGCGATAAAGGCCAGCGCGCATAACGGATCCAGATACACCGACCAGGTGAACTTGTGCAGCAACAGTGTGAGTGCCAGACCCGTGAAAACAGCCAGGCACGCCAGCGTGTCGGCGCGCGATGCCCGCCACTGCATTTCCAGCACCGGCGAGAAGGCTTGGCGCGCAATCCGACGGGTGCGCAGCCATAACCAGCCGTCCACCATGCATCCACCGACCTGAAACAACGCGCCCAGCATGGCAAACCCTCGCGCCAGTTCGACCGGATGAATCAACCGGCGTACGCTCACCCCTGCCATGACCAGCAGCGTAGCCATGTACAGCACCGCGCCGACCATTCCACCCAGCGTTTGCAGCTTGCCCGCCCCATAGTCAAATCCGTATGCCTGACCCGTGCGAACCGTCCGCAGAATGCGCCAACCCAGCAAGCTGGTCATGATCACGCGCCCATAGTCGAGCAGGTCGCTTGCGAGCAATATGGATCCCGAGAGTACCGCCAATGCCAGCGCCGGCAGCACAAAAAACGCCGCCACAAAAAAACACAGCCTGACCGCCTGCTCCTGCGCGCGCAACGCGTCCGCGTCCGGCGCACACGTGGTCATCGGCAAATGCGTCCCGCTCATGGTGCCTTCATCGCATGTTCCTGAATGTGCCCGTGGCGTGCGTCCCCGCCCCAGCGGTTAGCCGCACGCAATTATCATCACAAGGTGAATTCATGGTTTTTTTCGCTGCGGCACCGGCGTGGCCGACGCCCAGCATGACAAAATATTAGCATTGCGCACGGGCGGTGTCAACCACGATCAGTGCGCTGCTGAAATTCCGATATAAGGAAGTGAGCCGCAGCCGTGGCGCGGACGCCCCTTTCGTTCGGCACAGCCGAACCTTGGAGTGCGGGAGCCGTGCTCCCGCTGTGCATAGCCGAGCCGTGCTCGGCGTAGGATGGTCAGCGC
>JAPLST010000478.1:0-28758 GCA_026398485.1 bacterium | reverse complement strand
GAGCCGTGCTCGGCGTAGGATGGTCAGCGCGACCGGCAGCATGGCTGCCGCACCGAAAGCGGGAGTCCCGCCAGCGGCGGGACGCCTACGGCGCACCCGCGTAGCGCACTACCACGCCATGGCCTCAATGTCACAATGCAACCATCTTCCTTAATATAGGAATTTCAGGGTGCGGTGAGGCTCGGCATGCCCCGCGCGAAGCGCGGGGCGTACGTCAGCAATGATTCGGATCAGCAAACAGCAACTATCGCTGTAGCTGCGCCATCTGCGGACGAATCCGCCGCTGCACCGCGGGCCGATGAGCATTTCCCGTGCATACAAGACGGTCAGCGTAATCAGATAGAGTCCGATTGCTGCTGTTTGCAGCCAGTATGGCAATGATGACTGGCCTGGCGCCAGTACAGACGCGAGGGCATCCGACCGGTTGACCGCGCCAAGCCCAAGAACCGTCAGCCCGAGGACAATGATGGCGTCCCGGGCAATAGCTCGATGCCGTGCTGCCGCATAGAAGAGGGCAACATACGCACAGACGGCGAATGAGATGATCTTGTCCTGATAGGCATAAAATGGTGTGTTGTAGTACACAAACAGAACGGGCACCTTGATGCTGAAAAAGTGGGCCACGGCCATGCAGCAGAAATATGCAACGCCGATTAGAAACGCATACTTGGTTGGCTTCGAGTTCATCGTTCTAACTTTCTCTGTAGTGTCGATTATCGATCGCTATGCCTAATTTTTCAAACGCCATCGCAATCTTTTCCATGTCCTGCTTTCCAGTCAATATCAGTTTCCAGTCAGACCCGTTTCGATAACGGATCGTGACCTTCCCTGAGTTTTTCGCGATTGTCCACCAAGTACGACGAGTTGAAAGTCCAACGCTGCCCACTTCGGACAGGGCCAACACTCTGCTATCCTTCCGATCCTGCGCAAGGCCGAAGTTATCATCCGCAACTTCTTCCGCCTTGATCCGACGCCGATCCGCCCAAGCAGCAAATACTTCTACGACAGGGATGCCGATGAGCGTCAGATACAGACCGGCGAGTTGCGTCCGAACAGAAGTTTTGTTGTAAAACTGTCCACCGACCCTGATGCCAACAATGTTGCCGTTCCCCTCGTATATCCTGTACGCCCGATCACTAGCGAACCACTTCGCCTCAAGCCCGTAAAAGAGTGCATTCATCTCGCTTTGCTCTCTGTTTTCGGCAGAGCCAGCCTTCGCCGTTTTCCCGCCCGCGCCGGGCGGGTTGGAAATACGGTGCGAGGCTTTGTTGGCCTCTTCCGCTTCTTCATCTTGCTGAACGGCGTTTCACCCCAGATGTCTTCGCAGGTGTTTTCGGAAATCTTGGCGGCTGCCGCGATGTGATTCGGTACGTGAACCAAGACCATCTCAGCACCGTATCGCAGTTCGCGGAGTGTGAACCGCTTCGAGAACATGCCGACAGCCAGTAGGAAGGCTGCATCATAGGTCCAGTCTATGAGGTGAAAAGCAAGGTTCTTAGCACTCTCGTTCCCATACTGTCGCCGAAGCGCTTTCCGAAGCGCCTCTCTCGCAGGGGTGAGATGCGGTTCGGTCTGTCCGCGCTTCACGCTTGCACGCGGTGCGGCGGTAAGCAACCGCGTGACCTTCGCACGTAGGCGATCATGTTCGTGATTCATATTCTGTCGAGGCCAACTTGTTATTCTACATTGTAAGCAGTGCCGGATTTCGACACAGCAACTGTCGTATCAAACCGACTGCCAGCACGTTGCCATCGCCCTTCCCTTCAATGGTCGAAGACGAGCCGCAGACGCCCCCGCCCGTTCTTCTCGCCGCTCTCGACGCGGTCGGCCAGCTTGCAGATCAGGTTCGATGAGACGATCTTCATCGCATCGTCAAGCTCGGCGCCGCTGCCCTTTTCGAACACTGCATCCCAGTCCACGGGTCGGGCTTCGACCGACTGCCAGGCCCGGCCTGGATACTCGAGCATCAGGGCCAGATGATTCTCGTCGAAGCGGGCAGTCAGCCGCGCTGCGCCTTTGATCAACCCGGCCGCGGTCAGCGCCTCCAGCGCCTCGCCGGCCACCAGCCCGGCGCGGGTGATGACGTGCCGCCGCGCGCCCCAATCCGCCCCGCAATTCTCCAGGAAGCGTGCCGCCTGCTCGGCCGGGTTCGTCCCTCCGAGCTGCAGCGCGCCGCTTTTAGACACGCCGATGCGGAACACGAGGTTGAGCACCATGGCCATCGAGACGCCGACGATGAGGCCGGAGCCGAGCAGCGGCTTAAGATCGAGGGGCACCGCCGCGGTTAGCTCGGGAACGAGCATCACCGCCAGCCCGGCGGCCAGGCCGAAGCCCACCGTCGCGCGGCGGCGGCCGTTGAGGAGGCGCACCACGACGAGCTCCGCCCCGGCGACCATCATGTAGGTCGCGGTGTAGACCATGATCGCGCCCACCACCGCCGCAGGCAGCATGATGATGAACATGGCCAACCGCGGCAGGAAGGCGGCCATGATCAGCAGGAGCCCCGTGGCCACCGCTACTCGCCGGGCCGCGACGCCGGTCGCGTGCGCAAGGCCCAGATTGGCCGACGAACAGCCAGTCGTCAGCGTGCCGGCCAGGCCGCTCAAGCTGATGCAGATGCCGATGCCGCTCAGGAGCCGGCCGAGCATCGGCATGTCCGGCCGCTGCCACTGGTCGTTATTCATCCGGTCGATAACCACGCCGCACCCCATCTCGTCCACGGCGCCAATTATGATGCAGAAGACCAGCGGGATGATGGCGCCCGGAACCCAAACCAACGTTGGGAGCGGATAATCCCCAACGGGCAGAGAAAATAGCGGTTGACCTGCCACGGCAGCCAGCTGCCCGGCGCCGAAGTGCCCCGTGAGGGCCGCCACCAGGCAGCCGGCCGCCGCGCCGATACCCAGGCCGAGGACGCGCAGGCGACCCGAGGCCCAGACCGCCACGGACGTGATCGTCACCAAGGCCGCGACGGCGATGAGGACATGATCCATCTGGATGGGGGCGACGCCTCCCTCCAAAAGTCCGGTGCAGCGCCGCACGCCGCCCGGCAGAAGACTCATCCCCAGGAGCAGGAGAAGGACGCCGGTCACCTCCGGCGGAAAGAGGACCCGCAGCCTGGGGAGAAAGCGTCCCAAGAGGAAGACAACGATGCCGGCAATGAAGACGCCGGCGGCGGCCGCGCCTAATCCGAGCGTTTTGGCCACGGGGATGAAGACCATCATGGTCATGGTGCCGGGGATGATCACGAGCAGGTGGCCGGCGCTGACCCGCGTGGTCAGTCCGTTCAAGAGGGTGCTCAGCCCCATGATCAAGATGCCCAGCGTGACAAAGCCCCGCAGCGCTCCGGCGCTCAATCCGATATCCGTGCCGGCGATCACCAGATAGACGACCAGCATCATGGCGACCAGCGCGTGCTGCAGCCCGGTGACAACGACCGTGGGCCATGGGGGAGTCTCATGGGCGACGTAAAGCATCTCGCGCGGCTTCACGCGCGGGCTGTCAACAAAGGGCGGGAGAAAAAGATCAAATAAATTTATCATGCGCAAAAGGCCGCCGGGTGTCTGGGAATTGGTGTCACGTCTCCACATTCTACATTTATCAGCACCTGCGCGTGTACCCTAGAGCGTGTGCTTCAGGCGCTGCAGCCAGCCGTCACTTGGAAGCAATGGTTCGCAAAATCTCTTACTTCGCGATCGAAGCGGCAATATTGGGATTCTCCGGATTGACCGTTACGGCTTGTTTGGCGGGGGAGAGGATGATATCCATATCTTCCATTGGAACTGCGCCCAAAAGAACCTCGTCGCCTAAAACAAGCGCGCCGGTGTAGCAGGCCCGATTTTCAAACTTCACCTCAATGGGTCCAACATATGGACACGCATGTTTCTTTCCGTCCGCCGTCGTTACTTCACGTATGTAGAGTTCTTCAACTTGCAGCTGAACAGCTATATGTTCCGGAACACAAAGATGGAGCGCGCCACTGTCGGCCAAAGCGCTGACTTCAAGGGGAGCCAAAGACCGGTCTTTCGGATTAGACAAGGTGATGTTTGCATGTATGAGTCCCATAATTATTCCTCATTTATTAAACGAAGTTGCCAGAGAACTTGCTCAAAATCAAGGCGTCCTTGTTTGGTTGCGAACATTTCGGGTCGACCCGAAATGTTCGCCTCTCTCCTGTGTTAGTTGTCGCATCGTGGCACTTCGGGGATTCCCCGTGCCGCGTGCCACACACGGGCGATCTCCACCATGCCTCTGCCAGCGTTGACCCGATAGACGATCCGGCACGGCCTGCGGACGACCTCCCGGATGGCGGGATCTCCGAACTCGGGCACCATTCGTCCCGACTCGGGGAAGGCTGGGAGGTGTTCGACCGCGCGAACAACGCTGTGGACGAACTTGCCAGCCGCCGCCCGGTCATCCTTGGCAATGTACGCGAAGATCTCTCGCAGATCGCATCGCGCAGCAGGTGACCACGTCAGGCGGAAAGCCATTGCGCGAACTCCTCCCTGACGCATTCGTGGGCTATGCCCTTGCCCTCGTCCAGTTCGCGAAGCCCTTTCTGCACGCCCGCGATGAAGTTGATGCGCTCCTGCACGTCATCCCAAGTTGCGTCATCGGAAAGTTCCTCGATCACATGCAGTGCCATTTCCTTCGTTGTCATGTCGTTCGCTCCATTCGTGCTTTATTATCCCATAATGTCAGCCATGTGTCAAGACAAGACAGCACGCATTGAACCGTTGCAGGCCGCAGCGAGCCTTTGCGTGGCGAAGGTTATTCTACATTGTGTATAAACTTGCGTATCTGCGTCATCTGCGGACAAATCAGCCGCTGCGCCGCGGGCCGCTGCGCATTTCCCAGTCTAGTAGGTGAACAGGTCTTCCATGGCGTACGTCTTGGCCGTTGCCTTGTTTACTGCCGCGCGCATCTTGGATTTGATGTTCGGGGTCAGCCTGCGGCCCTTGCACGCCCGCGCCACCATTTTGAACGTGAGATGTTCCGTTGAGATGGCAACGAGATCACGCGCCACAAGCGCATTGTCCGCCATGACGCGGGCGACAGGTTGCTCTCCCAGATTACGCTCAAGCTCCATCGTCATACGGTCACCGGCTCATCGAACGCGGGGCCGCTGAATGGTCTTTTTTCTCATCGGAAGCCGGCAATGGAAAAGTCGGTTGCTGGGTTAGCCGCGCAATAAACCACATGAAAAATGGCATGACAAAAACACCGGCGATCAGGAAAAGGTGATGCAAGGTGACCGCTTTCGATAGCAGCTGATCCAGGGCATCGTGCAGCCCCAGCAAGCCAAAGCCGGCGAAACAACCCGCCGCAATCCACTTGACCAGCTTTTCCGGGATGTGTTTGTGGAGGACAATGCCAACCACGATGCCGACGGCGTCGGCAATCATCATGCCGCAGGTGGTGCCCATCCAGACCGGCACAATCTGCTTGATCTTGGCTAGCCATCCTACGCCGCCTGTCTTAATGGCTTCTTCGGCGGCCAGTGCAATCGTCATCAATTGGGTTTTATCCCCCATTTCAGCAATGAAAAAGGCAATGGCGACCGTCCAGAACGGGCTGCGTCCCTGCCCTTGTTCTTCTTCATCAAGGGTGTCGCCACGAATGGTCCATAAGGCAAACACAATGAATGAAGCCGCGGCGACCAGCTTAATCCATCCCATGGGTATAAATTGCGTGATGACATTGCCCACCGCCACCGCCATCAGATGGTTTACCAGCGTGGCAGCAAACACCGCCCAAAGAACAGTTTGCCAACGGTAGCGGCTGGCAAAGGCCATGGCAAGCAATTGGGTTTTATCCCCCATTTCCGCCAACACAACCGCCACCGTTGCCAAAAGAAACGCAGTAAGCATTAATTGTCTCCTTGCGGTACGGTGAAGCTGATCCGCATGTTCATGGGACTCCTGCTTCCGAAGGCACGGTGCAAAATATAGTTTTGTTTATTCTTATCCAAAACACCACCAAGGCAATCCCCCACAATCATTTTCACCAAACATGTTGTAATTCGTTCGCGGCGAACGAATTTACTCTGCAGCAGCACTCCTTTACTCCTTTACTCCTTTACTCTTTGTTCATTGCCGGGCCGCTTCTTGTGGGCGTGGATGCGCAGCTTGGGCGGCTCGATCACAATTGTTGTGTGTGGTGCGACCGGTTCGGTCAGCCAGGTATTGCCACCGATGACCGAGCCTTGGCCGATTATGATGTCGCCCAGAATCGTCGCGCCGGCATAAATGATGACATCGTCTTCGAGCGTCGGATGACGCTTCTTGCCGCGGATTTCGCGCGCGTCGTCCGGAAACGATTTCGCGCCCAGCGTCACGCCTTGATATAGTTTGACATTGCGGCCGATCACGGATGTTTCGCCGATCACCACGCCGGTGCCGTGATCAATGAAAAACGACTCGCCGATCTGTGCGCCGGGATGAATGTCAATGCCCGTCTGGTGATGCGCATATTCGGTCATGATGCGCGGCAGCAATGGCACGCGATATTCGTAGAGAATGTGCGCCAGGCGCTGGACGGCGATGGCCAGCACGCCGGGATAACAGCCAATGGCTTCTTCGTGCGAATAGCAGGCCGGGTCGCCGCGAAAGGCCGCATCAACATCCGTTTTCAGAATGCGGCGCACGTCCGGCAGGCGCTCGATCACCCACGTTGCGCAACGCACGGCTTTGTCCGCGCATTGGCCTTCCTGACAGACGGGGGCACGCTTGCAGGCATAGCACAAACTGCGCTCGATCTGCTCGGTCAGGCGCGCGTGCAACTCGATGACGCGGTGCCCGGTGATATGCCGGAAGTTCTGGCTGGTCAAGCGCTCGGTGCCGAAAAAGCCGGGAAAGACCAAGGCCAGCAACTCGCCCGTGATTTCAATCACGTCGCGGCGGTGCGGCAGATTCAGCCCGTCAATGTGATTGATTCCACCCAAGGTGCTGTAGCTGTCAATCAGTTTTTGAATCAAGGGTTCGAGATCGGTGTTCATGGCGTTTCCTTGACCGCGATGGAGAGAACCTTGTGCGTACGCAAGGTGGCAACGAGGCGCGCGACTGCGTCGTCGAGAGTGATCTCGGCGCCCGGCAGCGTCAGCGCCGGCGCGCAGGGCGGGTCATACGGCGCCGTCACGCCGGGGAAATTCTCGAGCTGGCCGGCGCGCGCCTTGGCATACAGGCCGGACGTGTCGCGCTGCGCGCACCAGTCCAGCGGCGCATTGACAAACACCTCAATAAAGCGCTTGGCGCCGACAATTTCAGCGATCTGCGCGCGCTGGGCCGCGTCGGGCGAGGCGAACGCACAGATCGCAATGACCCCGTTGGCGTTCAGTAATTTCGCCACTTCGGCAACACGGCGCAAATGCTCGGCGCGGCCGGCGGCACTGAAATCGAGATCACGGGTCAAACCCAAGCGCACGTTTTCGCCATCCAGCACGACGCAGGTCGCGCCGAGGTCGAACAGGCGGCGTTCGAGCGCATACGCGATGGCCGTCTTGCCCGCGCCGACGAGGCCGGTCAGCCAAATGGTGGCGGGCTGCTGGCCGAGCTGGCGCGCGCGTTCTTCGGGCGTGATCGAGCCGCTGTGCGCGTGCATGTCCGCGGCGGTCGCGCTGGACGCAGTCTGGGCGGGCAATCGCCCGGCCGGCTCGCGCGCGATGATCATGCCGGCGCCGACGGTCGCGTTGGTTGTGGTGTCAATGATAATGAACGAGCCGGTCTCGCGATTGCGCTGATAGGCGTCGACAAAGAGCGGCTTGGTCGCGGTGAACACGACGCGCCCGATCTCGTTCAGCGTCAGAGGCGCGGCCGGCATGCGCTGCAAGGTGTTGACATCCGTGCGATAGCGCACTTCATCAATGCGGGCGCGCAATGTTTGCGTGGTGTGTTTCAGCCAGTATGGCTTGGCCGGGTCGAGCGGCTGATCGCCCATCCAGACGACCATCGCCTCGAAATGCCGCTCCACCTGTGGCAGGTTGTGGCGGTGCACCAGCATGTCGCCGCGGCTGATATCGCGCTCGTCTTCGAGCACGACCGTGACGGCCATCGGCGGATAGGCCTCGGGCACCTCGCCGTCGTAGGTGACCAGCGCTTTGACGCGGCTGACCTGTTGCGACGGCAGGGCCAGCACTTCGTCGCCGGTGCGGATCACGCCCGAGGCGACTGTGCCGGCATAGCCGCGGAAATCCATGTGCGGGCGCACGACATATTGCACCGGAAAGCGCAAGTCCACCAAATTGCGGTCGCTGCCGATGTAGACTGACTCGAGCAATTCAAGCAACGATTCGCCGTTGTACCACGGCATGCTGGTGCTGCGCGTGACGACGTTGTCGCCTTTCAGCGCGCTCATCGGCACAAAGCGCAAGTCAGGAATCGCCAGGCGCTGGGCAAAATCACTGAAGGCGTCGCGAATCGCGTTGTACACGTCTTCGCGATATTCGACCGCGTCCATTTTATTGATCGCGACCACGACGTGCGGCACGCCCAGCAGCGTGACGATGAACGCGTGGCGCTTGGTCTGGATCGTGACGCCATTGCGCGCGTCAATCAGCAAGACGGCCAGATTGGCGGTCGAGGCACCGGTTGCCATGTTGCGCGTGTACTGCTCGTGGCCGGGCGTGTCGGCGATGATGAAGGTGCGGCGCGGCGTCGAGAAATAACGGTAGGCGACATCAATGGTGATGCCCTGTTCGCGCTCGGCCTTGAGCCCGTCGGTCAGCAAGGAAAAGTCGAGTTCCTCGGCGAAATTGCGCCGGCGCGAGGTTTCCTGCAATGAGGCCAGATGATCTTCGTAGACATTTTTCGAGTCGTGCAGCAAGCGGCCGATCAAGGTCGACTTGCCGTCGTCAATGCTGCCGCAGGTCGAGAACCGCAGAATTTCTTTCTGGGTAAAGTTCATCCAATCACGCGTTCATCGTTCATCGTTCATCGTGCTGCAAATTGTAAATCGTAATTTGTAAATTGTAAATCAAAAGTAGCCTTCGCGCTTCTTGATCTCCATCGAGCCGTCCTGGTCGTGGTCAATCAGGCGGGTGGCGCGCTCGGAGGTGCGCACGGTCATCATTTCCTCGACGATCTGCGCGATGGTCGTCGCGCGCGAGCGCACCGCGCCGGTGCACGGCACGCAGCCCAGCGAGCGGAAGCGGCACCAGACGGTGACCGGTTTTTCGCCCGACTTCAGTTCATTCGGCCATTCGAGCGCGAGCAACTGGCCCTTGCGCTCAAGCATGGTGCGCTCTTTGGCAAAATACATCGGCACGACCGGAATGCTTTCCTGCTGGATGTACTGCCAGACATCCAGTTCGGTCCAGTTCGAGAGCGGGAAGACGCGAATGGATTCGCCCTTGTGCAATTTGGCGTTGTACAACTGCCACAATTCCGGCCGCTGATTTTTCGGGTCCCATTGGCCGAACTGGTCGCGGAACGAATAAACGCGCTCCTTGGCGCGCGATTTTTCCTCTTCACGGCGCGCGCCGCCGAACGCGGCATCGAAGGCGTTCAGCCGCAGCGCGTCGAGCAAGGCCTGGGTCTTGAGAATGTTGGCGCATTTTTGGCAGCCATTGTCGAAGGGATGCAAATGCCCGGCATTCTCGTGTTTGTGAACGATCAACTCGGCCCCGATTTCCTTGGTAAATTGATCGCGAAACCGGTACATCTCCGGGAACTTGTAGCCGGTGTCGACATGCAGCAGCGGGAACGGCAATTTGCCGGGATGAAACGCCTTCTGGGCCAGGCGCACCATCACGGCCGAGTCCTTGCCGATCGAGTACAGCATGACCGGCCGCTCGAATTCCGCGGCCACTTCACGCATAATGTGAATGCTCTCGGCCTCGAGCTGCTGCAGATGTGATAAAGCATAGCGTTGCATAGCCGATAGTGTAGCGTTTTTGGCAAAAAAAAGCCAACCGAGCAGCAGGCAGCAATTAAACGGAGTAAAGGAGTAAAGGAGTACAGGAGACGGAGCCAGGCACAATCGGCATTATTTGTCGTTGCGCTGGACAAGATCTGCGGTTTGCTCCTTGACTCATTTACTCGTTGTTAATCGTCTGCCGCTGCGCCTGGCACTTATGCGCGTGACATTCCTTGCCTTGGTTGCCGCGCAGGAGGCAGCAATTACACGGAGTAAAGGAGTACAGGAGGCGGAATCAGGCCCTTGCCCCTTCAGTCTTTGCTCACAATGTTCTGCTGCTGCGCGCGGCCCAGCGTGCCGTGCCCCAGCCCAGCAATAACACCAGCCATGCCCCCGGCATAATCCAGCCCCAGGGCAGTTGCCGCAACCACTCTTGCAGTGTACTCGGCGCAGCGGCCGCGCCAGTGCGCGGCCCTCCCTGCGGCGCGGGCGCATGTGGTTCTTGCGGCTCATCGTCCCAGATCACCGTGCGCCATGCCGCATCAAACGACCCACTCATCCCATCCAGCAGCACATCGCAGCGCGCTGTTTGCAGCACGAACGGCGTTAGATTCGTGCTCATGACCACGAGAAGATATTTGTTCGTCGCCATGGGATTTGGATACAGGCACACCATTTGCGTGCCCGTCCTTCCGCCAATTGCAATGCCGTCGGATGTCAGCGAAAACGGGAGCGCCGCCGCATGGCGCGTGAGAAACGCGCCCGGCGCTGCTGCCGTCGCGAATAATATTAGATGGTTGCTCGCGCACGTTTCCGGTGTAAGTGCATTTTCAGCCATCAACTGGAATTCTGCGTCGAAACGGAAAAAGTCCATGCCTGTCATTTCATTCTTAAACATATTTGCGTGCCGCATTTCACCATAGCGCCCAAGATTGTCGGCGTATGCAAAGACAAAAGCATGATTGACAACATCTGCAAAACCGCCGCACAATCCGGCGCTCTTTGTCAAACATCCTTGCTCTTGCGCTTGCACAACAAATTCATTCGTGCGACCGGGTGCCACAGAATATGTCGTTTTTCCATTCAATACGATGCAGACGTTTGTGCTGCTATTGAACCGCGCTGAAGACGCATCAAGCGCGAACCGAGCGACATTATATGTCGTCACGTGTACGAGGCCCGTCTCATCACAACGCCCTACGATTCGGGCTGGTTCACCATACCTTGCCGGCGTCACATTGTGCACCCAATAGGCATTTACCACGTCGCCGAATGTCGAAAAGCACACTTCACCTGGACATGTGACGCGCCGCTTGGTCAACAGCCATTGGCGCATATCTTTAATAACATTCATATCGTAACTTCCTGCGCCGGCACCCGGATTGATGCTGATCTGCGCATCGCCGCCCATGCTCTTTAGCAGCGATACCGCCCGGTGCGCGTATTCCGGATGGTCGTTCTCGCCGTGATACTGCCAGACAGGAACGTTGCGCAGATTCTCCTTGAACATACTGCTGACGCCACGATGGTCGTTCTCGCCGTGATACTGCCAGACAGGAACGTTGCGCAGATTCTCCTTGAACATACTGCTGACGCCACCGCGCGGTGCGATTGCTGCAAACATATCCGGGTACCGAGCGGCAAGTTGCCAGCAACCTACGCCACCAATGCATTCTCCCTCCAGATATATGCGATTCTCGTCAATGTCAAGCACGCGCCGAATCTCGGAAATCACACTGAGCACATCGCGTTCAGCAAGCCCCGTATATACTCGGGTTCCGCATCCGAAAGGCGTCACGGCAACCATGTTCTCGAAGGCTGCGTCGTTTCTCAGAAATTTCAGGCTCCAGGCTTGTTTATCATCACGATACTGTGGTTCAAGCACAACCAGCAAAGGACAGTTTGTTGCCCCGGCAAGCGAGCGAGGTACCGAGACACCATATGGCTGCAATGTGCCGTCCCAGCCTGCATGATATGCCCGCACAATCTGCCCGCTAAACTTGGTGGCAAATTCTGCGTCGTCCGCGTATGTCTCGATTGCGTTCAGTATCGCGGACTCCGTGAAGAAATCCTCCTTCTCGAGCAAGTGAATCCACCAGCGCTGCGTGTCAGTCAGCGGCGCGTTTCCATTCAGGTAAAGGAATTTCCTTGTGTGCGGCACGCCGGCGATGTACGCGATCACGCTGTAGACACCATTTGGTCTTCCGTGCATGTCAATCTCTATGGGAAACGTCGGGCGTGCGGCCATGTGGGAGTCGCCGCTTTGCCGATTCGTGTTTTGCCACTCATACACAATGCCGTTTGCGCCTGGCCCTTTCACTTGAATGTGTTCACATGCCGGCTTGTAGTTACATATCCTTATGCGCGGTTTCTGATTTGTTCCAGCAGCCGGCATCCAATAATAGTCCAACCGTACAACAGTGCCGGTTTGCACAGAGCGCCAATACGCACTTGCCTTTTCGTCTGGATACACGCGTGCGCCTAGATCACCGCTTCCACCCGCATTCAACACGCAAAAAATGAATTCGTTCGTGCCGCGCTTTAGGTGTACGCGCACTTGGTCGCTGTCGCGGCGATAGCTCCGCACCTCGCCGACCTTATAAAGCAACTGCCCGTCTTGCCACACGCACACACCGTCATCACTGCCGAAGCGCAAATCGGCCATGCCGGCGTCCGCAGCCAGCCAACGGTAGCGCGCCCACATGCATGAGCGCGACGGAAAGTTATCATCAAGATCGGCGCATTCACCATCAAATGGCACTCGACGCCACATGGCATCACGCGCTATAGCTCTTTCGCCGTCTTTGTCTAGTTGCTCGATCATGGCTGCGCAGAATGTCTCGTCATTTGTCTCCTGCATTTCGCAGGCAAACGGGCCCGCAACTTCCCAATAGGGCACCGGCTCGTCTTCCACCACGCTTTCTTTTATGTCTTCCAGAAATACGTCGCCCTCCAGCGGCGTAACCGTCGGATAAAGCTGCGCGCCAAGATTGGCGATCCCAGCGCCGTTCACCAGTGCAAAAAGAACCCAGTTTGTGCCGGCCTTAATCTTCACTGGCGTCACATATCGTTCGCGTTGATAGCCGCGGCTGTGTGGATACACATAAAGCATGCGCCCGTTCAACCATATCTTCACCGCATCATCACAGCCAAAACGCAGCTCGGCGTCCTGCGCTACCGGCGACACCCAATACTTCTGCGCGCACACAAGACTGTGCTCCTGTCTAGGCAACTCCTGAATCTGTCCCTGTACCGATGCCATGCGCCGCCACTTTTGTATGCCAAGCTGACCTGACGTGTCTGGCGCTGTTTCTTGCACATACAAAGGGACTCGCTGTACACCATGATAATCGAGCTTCAGGCGAAGCCAACCGCTCGTTTCGCTCACCTTGCGCCGCGAATGGTCAATAAACAAAACTCGATTCGTACCGGGCGGCACAATCGGCCAGTATCGTTCAATGCGGTTGCTGCCCAACGTGACACATGGCCATTCCGACGAGACAATGCAGCCGACAAGTTGTTCGCATTCCATCCGAACTGACGCCGTCACACCTGTTGTGGAAAACACCACGCACGGCGAGATTTGCGGGCATAGATTCGACCATGTAGTTGGTACAAATCCAAGCGGCATCTCAGTTCCGCCAAGAATCTCATTCGTCACAAGCACATCAGGCAGACGCGCAAACACAGACGAGTAATACGGATAGTCATAGACATTCGTTTGAGATAGTTCAAACGCCCCGGCAACATGCCATGTATCTTCAGTGCACTCCGCCATACCACTGCCAAGAAAAAGTGCAAAAGCCAGCCACAATGCATTCTTCTTCATCTTCATTCCTTTGGCAATCAATTATAAATAGCTATTACTCGTCATTCGCCGCTACTCAGTCCGCTCTGCCGCTCCAACATTATTGTGCCACGAAGTCACAAGGCCACGAAGAAGCGAACGGCTGATGATGGTTGCTGAAACCCGATCATTCATTACAGATCACAGCCACTCCACTCAAGCCATCTCTCCAAATTATTTCGCTGCGAAAGAATTTACAACAGTCACCATTTCCCCTCATTCCACGCTCTCCGGTCCCAAATATCAAACACAACCATGCCGGGATCATCGCATTGCACGCCAATCTCATTCAACATTTTCTGCGCTTTGCGCTTGAACTCCCGACCTTGCGGCGTGTCTTTCTTCATCGGAATATTCACCACAACCTGCGCATATTTCATCGCATTACTGACGTCGCCGACATTGCGGTACACTTGCGCCAGATACCACTTTGACGTCAAGCGCCACGGCAGGATGTCTGATGCCAGCGTCAAATAATCAATTGCCCTCCCAATGCAATCTGACTGCGTTAATTCTGTCGCCGGCGGTTCGAAGAACAGATTGGTTCCACATCGCCACTCGCGGAGTTTGCGCATCAGCACTTGCGCCGGTGTTTCCATGCGATAGCGCGTCCGCACCACCACCGGACAGTTTGTGCCGTCCGCCAGTCGCAAATACGCCAACGCCAAGTTCTCAAACATGTACGGATCAGGATACGTGTATTTCGCTTTTTCATACAAAGCAACTGCCTGCCGCGCGGCACGGCCATCAATGAGCGCGCTTGTATTTGACTTCTCAGATGCAGCCATGACCGCATTGCCATAATACGCGCAGAATCTACCGTTGCACTTGAGTTTGGGATATAGCTCAGTGTATGCCGCGGATGCTCTGGCAAACTCGCCGGTCACCATCAACTCATGTGCGGCAATCCAGCGCCGCGCATCACGGTAGTTCTTCACGTATAAAGGCAACAGCGCCGCACTGCCCACAAATGCGAGCAACCAAAATACTCTCCAGCCCACCACTACTAATGTTTTGTGACTTCTCTTTAGCTCATTTACTCCTTGTTTACACCGCTGATTCACCGTGACAATGCATGCCAGCGCATAGTTGAAGACCAACCAAGTCGGCACGACCTTGCGCGGAAAGTGAAACAGCGACATGACCATGAAGCACACGACACTGCCCGCCATGCCCACTGTCAACCAGTCGGTTCCCAAGATAGAAGCGGCGTCTCGCCGCTTATCTTGTGACTCAACCACAACTCGTGTTTTCGCTGTTCGCTTCACCACCTCCCACACTTGCTTGACAATCAGCGCGCAGAACACAGCCAAAAGCAGCAAGCCCGGTAAACCCAATTCTGCCGCGATCTCCAACGGCTCATTAAACGCATGCCGACAATTGTCTGCAGCCATACGCTGCGGCACGCTCCCGCTACCATGTGCGAAATAATCAGCTTGGTACAAGTTGTATGTGTTGGCAAAATTGCCGAACCCCACGCCGGCCAGCGGCGCTTGCGCCGCCATGCGCGCCGCGACGGACCAGATCAAGACCCGCCCCGCGCCTGATATTGGTTTAATCAGATGAATCTGTCGCGCGGCAGGCATTGCCAATGCACATACAATAAAAAATATGACAGCAAACAGCATGCGTTGCAGCGCTTTGGTAGGCGGGAGCCACGCGCCCACTTTCCGCCACCATACGATCAATAGAGGCATAATCATGACAGCGAGACCTGCGCCGACACCAATCAGCGCCGAACGCCCGCGAATCAGTGCAATAACGGCTGCCGAAAGGGGTGCGACAATTGCATAAGTGATTGCTCGACGCATTAGATGTTTGCCGTAAACAAGGGCCGCGCCCGCGAGCATCGGCACCGTCACTGCCAAATATCCCGCAAGATAGTTTTGGTTACTGAACACAGCGCACACTTTATTTATGGCTAAATATTGCCAAGCCATGAGCAATATTATGCAAATATTACAAATAGCTAGTAATCTCTGGCTACATGCAATACATGTTAAGAGACGGAATGAAATGTAAACGAGGCAACCTGCAACAATTATCAGAATGTTTTGGTAGTGATTGCCGCTCTGCGCCAGGATCAGATAAGAAAAGAGGTTTACCACCGTTAATCCAACATAAGCACCGTCCATCGTGGCACTTGCTGCAGGCTTTTCGTAGCCACCATATCTGGACATCGTCAGCAAAGAGAGGAGCACCACAGTTAGAACCAAGAGGAGCGAGAAAACGTCTTCGAAAAATCCTATGTCACCATGCTGCACAACGGTTTTTCCTGTTTATCTTGTTCTGCGACCCTTTGACGCACTTAGAATATCAGCACATGACCAAACTAACCGCTTTACTGTTCACAAATGTGTTTCTCTAACGCTTCATACTGATATCAATATTGAACGCCAATGATTCACACTAGGCCAATGAATGCGGAAGTGTCGGGCGTGAGCCAAATAGAAAGTTAGGTGGCCGCCATCTCTTGGCAAGGCAGCCACTATGAGAACGCTTGCGATACCTTATCATCGCTTAGCGTTATCACGAATTGCCGGGCACAAATCACATGTCGTCGCTTTCACCTTCAGGTCCGAACACGCATGGTATGCAGTGATCGGCGCAAGGATCAAGAGGATAGGTCTTATCCCATACGTTATAACTACCATTTACATACATGCGTACGATTTGATGCGTACATACACCTTCTATTCCTTTTTGGTCATGCGAGTGGTGTTTTTGCGTGTAGTTGAGTAAACTGCCCCAGTAATGTTGGCAAACGACGCTGGAATAGAGGCTTGAAGTGACGCAAGCGCAAATGACTATACACATAAGAAATGTTTTCATGAGTATCCTTCGATTTCAATTGGGTGAAACATATGAACCAACTAAAGTTGTGATCGAATAATATTTCTCACATACTGCACCTCCGTTGTTGGGATCTATTGTTCATTGTCCTACACTCTCAGTTTTCTCTCGCGTCAGCGCTTCCTTGATCAATCTGTACTCCTCCTCAATCACCTTCCGTTTATCCGATGATATGCTGGGATCGTTGACCATAACTTTGTAACGCTCAAGACCTTTTTTGCGTAAGGCCGGTGAATGGTGCATGAAGTACATACGTGTGGCGGCATGAGTGAGATCGCACTTCTCGTCTGGCGTTAAATCAGGCAGTGACTGCAATGCCTTTTCATAATACCGCTCGGCCATTTCATAGTTGTTTTCAGATGCATATGTACCAAAGACTCCAGCCTGAAAATAGAGGTATTGCCATCTATCAAGGGCATGTCCATTTTCCATCGCAGAGATTTTCTCAAGATATATGCCACGTGCTTCAGGCCACCAGTCGCAGGCATTGTAGAGATCAGCTGCTTCTTGCAGAACGCGGTTCCCGAAAGTTGCATCTGCGGAGACATGGCCAAGTACCACAAGATTACTAATAACAGGAAGAACCTTTGCTTGAGGCAGGACTCCCAACTTCGGGAACAATGCGCACATGTATTCTATAAATGCAGCTTTTTCTTTACTGTTCGCGTTGGCGAGTACTTCAATCAATGATTGCCAATCCGCATCGGTCCATTCCAGCAGCGATGTTCTGCGAGCAAGAACGCCCAACACACTTTTTGTGTTGTTTGATTGTTGCTGTTGTACTCGCCTTCCTTTTGAGACATGCTTGTGAGCTTTGTGGTCACACGATTTGTCAAATTGCTTTGTGCCGGAGCAGCGATTTGATCTTCTCTACCCTTCAATGGCTTATGCGCATCACACGAGCATAGGGCGCAAGCGACACAAGCAAGTGCCGCCGTTATGAACCGACGATAACGTATCGCATGACACTGCCTGATTGTTTCAATGATCATTGTGATTCACCTGATATGGATGAACTGTCTATGTGCACTTCTGCACGTGGTCTGTTCCCCGTGCGCAACACATTTTGATTGGTGGAACCCACGTAACTTGTCGCGGCGGCAAAATAGTCGGAAACAATATTGTGGTTTGCCACGCTATCAATCAATTCTTCAACAAACTCCATCTCGGCACACGGCAGTGCAAGTGGCACTCTGGCTCCATGTGCAACGGCTGCGCGCATTTTCATAGCGGCAAGCATAGCGGCGCATGCCGCATTTGTGTCACCCACAGTCGCACTAATGATAGCGAAGCTGGACATTTGGCCTGCTTGGCATTTCTCCAAAGGCGTATTTGTGAACAACGTCAGAGCATGGACATATTGACCGGCTTTCATTGCGCGACGTATATTCACTTCACGCACATATAATGTATCACGCCATGTCTTCATCAAATTCAAGCGCACCGCAACAGTGACTGGCATAATATAGGCGAACTGAATCAACTCAGGAAGAGCCACGAGTTCCCGAACACGAGCATACTGAGCCAAGTCATCGTCGGTCGCCCAACTCCATTGATTGTCACACAATTCGGTTAACTTGTCGCTACCTGAGTAGTCACGCAGCTCTGTATTAACAAGTGTGCGTAACAAAATGGAAAAGGCATCAGACACTGAGCCGCGAGCGCATAACATGGCGAACCATTGTAGTGCCATATCCGCAGGCACAGCACCCGCGCGTTGCTCGTATTCTCCGCAAAGCGTGAATACACGCTCAACATTCATGGCTTGCCTTTCTTGGTGCGCCTTATATCGCAAGTGCTGGAGCACTGTTGCATTAGCTCTCGGTAACTGAGATAGGCACATATCCGCGCATGATGCATAGGATGGCATTGCCGTTTCACCAAGTTGCATACAAATCCTAAGACATGCCAGTGCTGAACGGATCGAGCCATCAAACATTGCCGCAGTGCAATTAGAAAAATAATTAGGTTGTATTTCCAGAGATGATAAAGCAATGCCAAGCTCGGCAGCATGACGCGTTGTTGTACCGTCATACAATTCTTCCTTTGAGCAACCCAGAGCATTGCTATAAACATTTAGCGCTCGACGCCAAGCATATTGTTTCGCACGCAAATCCGCCTGCATTAGTGTATCTTCACAATAGGTATTGCTGGTATGCATACGGAAAACATGCGCATAAAGGCCATTGCGTTCGAGGTGGTCAGCATTCTGTGCAGTTGTTCTTTGTCTTTTGGCTGCAGATACAGTTATCGTACGCTTTAGTAATTCTCTTACGGTATCAATGCGATGACGCAATATTTTAATATTATCTTCCGATGCAAGAAAAGGGCACATTTCTGCCATCACAGTTCGCGCAATGCATAAAAATCCGATGTATATTTCATCACCCTTTTCTGCGCGCGCATGGCTTAGGGCGTAACCAAGCAGGTCGTAGAAGCGCTGAATCTCGGCGTCGTCTGCGCGCATGATGTTGTTGAGAAAACAACCCACCATTGGATCTTTGACGCCGAGGTTGTTGTCAATGCCCAGCAGCGTCAGGCCGTCGAGCACGGTTTTAAAGCCCGTCCGGTCTTGATGCGTCCAGAAATAGAGTTGGGCTAGCTCGGTGTATTCCTTGGGGGAGTAAATTCGTTCACGGCGAACGAATTTATAATCTTCACAGGTTCGCGGCGCGGAGGCCGCTCGCATACCGCCGGTGACGGTACTGGCCAAGCCAGCTACTGATTCTATATCATTTGATTCAGTCTGCTCACTTCGACACTCGTCATTCCTTATTCGATATTCGTCATTGGCGAGTTGCGCCTGGAGATCCCAATAGTTCGTGATCGCGTCGTGATAGTCGCCGATCTCGACGGCGCGGCGGATCAGCGCGCGGTCAGCCGCCGCCGCAATGCGCGGTTCGGCCGATGCTTCCAGCCGCACCAGATCGAGCCAATTGAATGCGTCGGTGTAGCGGCCGGCCACAAGGCATGTGCGCCCAAGGCCGAGAAACACTTCGAGGCGCGGCTCGGGACACTGCATGGCCACGGCTGTGTCATCGAAATATGCGCGGCTGTTCTGATAGGCGCGGTAAGCCTTGACAATATCGCCCGCTCTCTCAAGGCAGTAGCCGCGCAGGGCGTTGACGAAAAATCCCTGCTGGTAGCCGTTGGTCACTGCGCCGCGCCAGTAAAACGCGCCGGCGGTCAGCACGTCGAGCGCAGCCAGCGCGGCGCTGATGTTGCCGTCCTCAATCAAGCGCGCGGCGTCGCGGCAGGCAGAGTGGCGCGCAAGATCGAGCAGCGACTGAATGGATGACAGGGGGACGGATTGGGGAATTAGAGGTACGTCGGTGGTCAGTACGTCAGTGCGTCGGTGGTCGTTGGTCAGTGCGTCGGTGGTCGGTTTTTGTGTCACTGACACACTGACGTACTGATGTACTGATGCACCATCCCGGGCGCTGGCAGAGTTTGTTTCCGAAGTTGAAGCGGCGCGGCATGGCAGCACTAGAAAAAGTAGCGCAACAACAACAAGCGACTCATTGAAATGGTCAATCAACATTCATATCACTGCCTGTGCTAACCTTAGTTTCCTTTTCCTCACTGATGGCTTGGGTGGGTACAGCCAACCATCATGCAACCGTTATACCATAATTAAACTTGAATGTCAAGTGAGGCGCGAATCGCGACACGAATCGCGAATTATTATTGCAATTCAGTAGTAATGTCCGCTTTGCAGTCGCTTCCCTCCGCGGGCTGCGCCGTGATCCGCCAGCGGCGACGAGTTCGCGGCTCAAGTCGGCGCGGCATGGCGACGTAATGAGAGCCTTATCGCAAAGGAGCGCCGCTGACGGCGTCCGCGCCGTCCGCCAACGGCGGTAGGGTGGCCGCACCGTGCGGCTGGGGGATTTCATCCGCCACCGAATATCCCGTTACCGGGGAATGTCTTGTAAATCGTAAATTGTAATTTGCAAATTTCCCTACCACTTCCCCTCATTCCACGTCTTCCGGTCATGAATATCAAACACAACCATGCCAGGATCATCACACGGCACGCCGAGCTCATTCAACATTATTTGCGCTTTGCGTTTGAACACGCGCCCTTGCGGTGTGTCTTTTTTCATGGGAATATTCACCACAAGCTGCGCATACTTGACCGCATTGCTGACATCACCCACGTCGCGATAGACTTGCGCCAGATACCAGCGCGAGGTCAAGCGCCACGGCAGGATATTCGACGCCAGCGTCAAATAATCAATCGCTCTGCCAATGCAGTCGGATTGAGTCAATGCGGTCGGCGGCGGCTCGAAGAACAGGTTCGTGCCGCAGCGCCACTCGCGTGCTCTGCGCACCAGTGTCTGCGCCGGTGTTTCCATGCGGTACTGTGTCTGGACAAACACCGGCCAGCTCGTGCCATTGGCCAAGCGCAAATACACCACCGCCAGATTCTCAAACATGTAGGGATCGGGATAGGTATATTTCGCCTTCTCATATAAGGAGACGGCTCGTTCGGCCGGATTTCCGTCAATGCCCACATACTGATTTGTGTTTTCAGATGCCGCCATGATCGCGTTGCCGTAATAGGCACAGAATCTACCGCTCCACTTGAGTCTTGGATAAAGCTCGGTGTACGCCGTGTATGCTCTGGCATCCTCACCCGTGACGGTCAATTCATGTGCGGCAATCCAGTGTCGCGCATCGAGATAGTTTTTCACATAGACCGGCAGCAACGCCGCACTGCCAACAAATGCAATGAACCAGAAGACTCGCCAGCCCACCACAACTAATGTTTTGTGACTTCTATTTAGCTCATTTATTCCTTGTTTACACTGCTGACCCACGGTGACAACCCATGCCAGCGCATAGTTGAACACCAACCAAGTCGGCACGACCTTACGCGGAAAATGAAACAGCGACATGACCATGAAGCACACGACACTCCCCGCCATGCCCAAAGTAAGGTAATCGGTAGTCGGTGGTCGGTGATCGGACTGTAGAGTGGGAGCGACCTCCGCGTCGCGATAGATGCCTTCTGCCACCGACGCACCGACTATCCCGCCGATGGCGGGATCGTCGCCAGGGCGGGACTCCAAGCAGCTCCAAGCAGCCGACACACCATTCCGCCGAACCACTTCCCACACCTCTTTCAGAATGAGCCCGGCCAATAGGAACAGTAGCACCAATCCCGGAACACCGAGCTCCGCTGCCACTTCCAGCGGCTCGTTGAATGCGTGACGAATCGGGTCTGCCGCCATGCGCTGCGGCACACCGCCCGCGCCGTTTGCAAAGAAATCCGCTTGAAACAGGTTGTAGGTATTAGCGAAATTGCCGAAGCCAACGCCCGTTATGGGCGCGTGCGCCACCATGCGCGCTGCCACGGTCCAGATCAGGACACGTCCTGCGCCGGAAATTGGTTTGAGAAGATAGAGCTGATGCGCAGCAGGCACTGCTACGGCACAGCCACCAAGCACCATGCCAACAATTAGCATCCAGCGCAGTGTTTTGAGTTGTGGCTGCCATGCGGTCGTCTTTCGCCACCTTGCGATCAACATCGGCATGAGCATCACCGCCAGCCCCGCGCTGACACCCAACAACGCTGCCCGCCCGCGCAGCAATGCAAAAATTGCAACCGACAATGCAGCAACAGCGCCATAAGCAATTGCATATACCTTTGGCCGTGAGCTGCGATCAAGTGCGGCGCCGAGCAGCATTGGCGCGGCAATTGCCAGAAAACCCGCGAAGTAGTTTTCGTTGCTGAATATGGCACACAATCGCTGTTGGCCCACATATTGCCACACTGCAGGCACTATTGCAATCACAATGAGCAAAGCGAACCATCGCGCGGCGTTTGCCGCCGGAATGTGCTGTCGTGCAGCCAAATAAAAAAATCCGCCGCCTATGATCAGCACAGTGGGCTGGCAATCCATCCAGCCAGCACCCGTAATCGCAAAGGAAACGGTGCCGATAAGTATTACAGCCCACCATCCTCCATCAATTTGATGCTGTTGACTCTTGTTTGTGTACCACAAAAAAACAAACGCCGCCGCCGCCGCGACAATGAAGACCAACGAAAAAACGTCTGTATAAAACCCAATTTCCCCGTGCTGTAAGTTCACTTTCTGGTTTTTTAAGATCTACAATAAAAAAGCGCTGCCTAGGCAGCGCTTTTTTATTAGTGACGACACAAATTAATTAGAACCATCTACAGCGGTGTATGTGCAAGTTATCTTGTGTTTGTTCCCACATGGTTGTGTGTCACTCAACCAATCTACGGGTCCCACCACACTTGATTTAGGAAAAGTATAGTCGGCGGTAGGGTTCCACTTATAGTTCCAGTGTTCGCACGTAGGGCACTGATACCCTTCTCGTGCCTTAACTTGCGCTGTTGCCGTGTTGTTCGCAGGTATGCTAACTTTACAGGAAACCGGATCGTTCTGGTCAATCCAACTTGATTGCTTTGCAGCATCCGATGGAATACAGTAATTTGTACCGGGACAGTGTCTTTCATACTGCGTCGTAGCAACGCATACAACTGCAATAACGGCAAATACCAACGTAAACTTTATAACACTCATGATGTACTTCCTTTGTGTCGAGTTCAAAACAAAACTAATTCAAAAGATAGGTAAATATCAAGCTCTGCTTTGCGGTGGGCGGCTCTCTTCCATGCGGTCGCATCAGTAACATTTTAGTAAATCTCTTGCAAGTTTTTCGTCGGCTATCACAGGCTTTATAGGTTAACTGTAATCTATTTGGAGAAACAGAGCGGGAAAAACAAACGACAGCTTCCAATGTCAATAAAAAACACAGCGACACTATACAGCCGCAAACCGCCGTTAGTACAACCACCAACATGTTCCTTTGTTTTTGTATGGTGACCCCTCTTGTCTTGTCTATTATGACATAACCAGTTGGACTAATAGGAAAGTGAAAAGCCGCGATCATATTTTCCATTTTTCCAATCTTTGAGTCGCTCTACATACTCATTTGGTACATCACCCCCTGACTTTTTGCAATTTTCTATTCCTCTTTCTTGCATTTGTATGCCTTCTTCATACTTGCCGTCGCGCACTAAATAGTTGGCTAAGCAAAAATATGGACCCGAAGGATACGGCACACAGCTTTGTGCCACCAGCAACCGTTTTCTGCACCAATATATTGGATTGTCTGTTTCTTGATGTCTCTTTGCCATGTCTGCAAGAACAATGCGGTTGAGATAGTAATTACGAATCGCTATTGATTGATCGGACGAAAGACGTGCAAGAACCTTGGGGTCGTTTGAATCAAGCTGTGGGCCGAGCATGTCGGCAAGCTGTGCAAAATACAGATCAGCACTTGTGTAATCGCCTTCTCTGCCGGCGTGTTTTGCAAACACGGTGAGCGCGTCGGTTCGCACAGATGGGTCAGGATGATTGGTCAGGGCGCCCAGCTTTTCTTCAAGAGCCGCCCACGCTCCCGGACAATATAACAGCTTGTAAACCGTATCGGGCTTGTCTCTATCGTCTATGTTGTTCCAAAACGTCGGGTCCGTCCGTATTATTTCCAATAGTTCGGCTCTGTCGTCATGGTTGCGTTCGCCACCGGACGACGTCAATGCGGTCACGACATTCTTGAACGCCGTCAGATTTTTCTTCACCACTGCTTCGTTGGCTGGTGACCGATTGGTTGCAACCGGTGCCGACACTGACAATGGCGGGCGATTGGACTGAACGGCAGGTGTGATCGTGCTCTTGTGCGGACTGTTTGTTTGTGGAAGAACCGCAGCGGTAATGGGATTTTGTTTTGAACAACCTGTCAATTCAAAAACAACGGTGCAGATAACGGGAAGCACGACGGTATATCGCATTTTTTGTTTCATTGCCTATCTCAATGTTTGGTTTGTTTCAGTGCAGTAAGCTCTGCGATGCGTTGTTCAATGTTCGTCACATCTTGTGTTTTTCCTGCCGTGCTGTGCGCCGATGATATTCTTTGCAACCACGAGAGATACCGTTGAATATAACTGGGATGCGCATGAGCAATGATTTTGTTTATCGCATCTATCTCCGTAGATGGATATACCGGGAACCCAACAATACGCTCTTTCTCTTTTTGTAATGCCCAAAGGCAATCAATCGTAGCGTTCGTATTTCCCATACCCAGGAACGCTTGGGCTTGATATATGGAAGGAGCATCGCTCAGTCGCAACGCGGTTGAATAATCGCCACTGTCCAAGGCATCGCGCATGTGTAGTTCGTTTGGGACAATATCAGCGGCGAACTGTAGCGCCCGTTCAAATGCGTATTCTGTGTTTGCGCGTTTGACGAAGTATGACGCGGCCAGTTCAAGGAGTGCTGGGTGAATTTCAGCGCTCTTCCATGCCTTGGCGTATTTCAGCAAGTCGTCGCGGCTGGCCAATTCGAAGCCGAAACGACACCATCCACGATTATGGTAGTGGTCCATGTGTTGTTGTGGCCCAAATTCTTCGTTCATCCACCAACGGAATGCGGCTGTGCTATCATTGCGCGCAAGCATCAAAATGGCGGTCTGATGATACACCATTGTGGAAAAGGCGACTCGGCGGACATATTCGTTGGCGGCCTCAATTGCTTCATCGCTGCATTTTAAAGCAACCAGTGTGTTGATGGTGCGCTGCAACGCCGCAAGCGCCACGGGCGCGGCGTGTGGCAAGCCGCTGATGCGCACGGTCTGTATAAGCGCGATGCATGCCGCGCTGTTGCTGGGATCAAACGCTTCGATTTCATAACTCATATATCGGTGGGAGCCGTCCGGCACGACATTTCCGGCGGCTGCAGACCGCCAGTTCCGGGAGGCAACGAGCATGCCGATTTGTGCGGCATTGCCTGCGGTGGTGCCGTCATAGGCTTGGCTTGCAAGCGGGGTATTGGTCATGGCGGCATAGGCATTACCGAAAACGGTGCCGGCCTTCCCGCGTTCACCTCGGTGCGCCAGACAATCGCCGAGCATCAACAGATCCTCAATGACGATTGCGGGCGATGCACTGACTTGACCATATGCGTTCAGTGTTGGCGCAACGGTGCCGGGCTTACCGCCGGATTGTTTGCCGGGCTGTACGGAAATCGCGGTGGCCGGCAACTTGGCTAATTGGGCTTGCACCTGTTCAATGCGTGCATGCACTTTTTTCAGATCTTCTTCTTGCGGCAGAAAATCGTAGACTGTGCACATCAGCGTCCGCGCGTTGCATAGAAAGGCGATGTATTCTTCATCGCCGTTGAGTGACCGCGCGTCAAGTAGTGCGTAACCGAGCAGATCGTAGAACCGGCGCACTTCCGCGTCGTCTGCGCGCGCAATGTTGTTGAGAAAGCACACAACCAGCGCATCCTTGATGCCCAGGTCGTTGTCTATGCCGATTTTGGTCAATCCTTCCAGAAGTTTGGCAAAGCCGGGCCGGTCTTGGTATGTCCAGAAATAGAGTTGCGCGAGTTCGACGTATTCGTTGGTGGCCAATATCTGTTCGCGGCGGGAGAATTCACCACTGGCGAGTTGCGCCTGCAGATCACCGTAGTTCGTGATTGCGTCGTGGTAGTCGCCGATCTCAACGGCGCGGCGGATCAAGGCGCGGTCGGCGGCGGCCGCGAGGCGCGGCGTTGCCGATGCTTCCAGTCGCACCAGATCAAGCCAGTTGAATGCATCGGTGTACCGGCCCGCCACGTTGCACGTGCGGCCAATGCCGAGAAACACTTCCAAGCGCGGTTCCGGACATTGCATGGCCGCGGCTTGATCGTCAAAACACGCGCGGCTGTTCTGATAGTTGCGATAGGCCTTGACAATGTCACCGATGCGTTCGAGGCAGTAGCCGCGCAGGGCATAGACAAAGAAGCCCTGCTGATAGCCGTTGGTCACTCCGCCGCGCCAGTGAAATGGACCGGAAACCAACGCGTCCAGCATCGCCAGGGCGCCGGCGATGTTGTCTTCTTCAATAGCTTTGGCGGCGTCGCGGCAGGCGGAGCCACGCGCGAGTTGGAGAATGATCTGGATGGACAAGGCGGGAACGGGCTGGGGCAGAAGCGGTGGAGCCGCGGGGCCGGCGGCAGCCGCTGCGGTGGTAATCGGTGATCGGTGATCGGTAATCGGTGCAGAATCGGCGGCAGCGGGGACGGCGGCCGCAGCAAAATCCCCCGTTTGGCGCGGCGCCAAACCACCCCCTTTTGTAACGGGGGACGGGCTGGCGGTGCTGCACAGCAAAGCCAGGAGCAAGAGCAGCAGGGCGGAACGGATGATGGAGGACGCAGTCACGCCCGCGCTCCCGCGTGCGCGTGACTTATTGAGTGCCGCAGTGGCCCTAACTCATTGTACAGCGCAATAAACATTCCGGTCAATCGCCTCAACAGAACAACAACATGTCACGCTTCCTCAACATGCCGGCTGGGTGGGTGCAACCGGCCACGATGTGGACACTATAGCATATCCTGATGAAAAATGAAAGCAGCCGAGATACCCACTGAAATTCTGCTATAAGAACGGGAGCCGCATTCCCGTGCGGCGAGGAGCCGCATTCCCGTGCGGCGATCTTGCCACGGGAGCCGCCGGCGTAGAGCGCGCAGACAGGTAGGGCGGTCAGGCCCTTGACCGCCGCGGTCGTCGCTGCGCCATGGTAGCACCGGCGTGTGCGCGCATGCAGCAACGGCGGTCAGGGCCTGACCGCCCTACCTCAGCCTCCGGCCACGCACGCGCAGGACCCACAACAGATTTGGCGACTCATTTGCTAATTCGGCAGCACGGTCGCCGAGGCCGGCGACCCTCCCGCAAACGACACAGAATGTTGTTTGCTCCTTGACTCATTTACTCTTTGTAAATTGTCTGCCGTTGCGCGCACAGTCCTTGTGGCGATGATATTGTAGCCGCCCGCGCTGAGGGCGGCCGGTGTCCATGTGCCGCGGTCACCGCCCGCGGCTACAAAAAGCATGTATCTGCGGCGGCGTTGCCTGCCGGCGGCGTTTTGTGTATAATACCGCTATGACAAATGACGAGTTGTACGCGCTGTGGGCGCCATGGCGTTGCGGATATATTCTCGGGCCGAAGCCGGCGGCGTGCGTCTTTTGCGAAAAAGCGCAGGCGCCCGCCGCGCATGACCGCGAGAATCTGGTGCTGGAACGCGCAGTGCATAATTTTGTGCTGATGAACACCTATCCCTACAACGCCGGGCATCTGCTGGTGACGCCGTATCAGCACAGTGCGACACTGGAGGCGCTGGCGCCGGCGGCATTGCACGAGATGATGGACTTGCTGGTGCGCTGGAAGCAGCGGCTCGAGCGCGGCATGCGCGCGCAGGGCGTGAACATCGGCATCAATCTGGGCGCGGTCGCCGGTGCGGGCATTACCGAGCATGTCCACGCGCATATTGTGCCGCGCTGGCAGGGCGACACGAATTTCATGAGCACGACGGCCGATACGCGCGTGATATCGCAGGCATTGCACGAATTGTACGAAACCTTAATTATGACACAGGAGCCACAATGAAGAAGCCGATTCTGGAGTATTTGGGAAACTTGTTGAATGCGCCGAGCCCGTCGGGCTATGAAGATGCGGCGCGCGCCGTGTGGCGCACGGAAATGAAGACCGTTGCGGACCGCGTCTATGGCGACACGCACGGCAACAGCGTCGCGGTGCTGAATGAGCAGGGTAGCCCGCGCGTGATGCTGGCCGGGCACATTGACGAGATTGGCTTTCAAGCAAGCTACATCAATGACGAGGGTTACATTGCCTTTCAGGGCATTGGCGGCTTTGATGAAATGATCATACCCGGGCGGCGCGTGACGATTCACACGGCAGACGGGCCGGTCAAAGGCGTGATCGGCAAGAAGCCGATTCACTTGATGAAGCAGGAAGACCGCAAGAAGCCGACGGAGATTGGCGATTTGTGGATTGACATCGGCCTGAACGACGGCAAGAAGGTCAAGAAGCTGGTGGCGATCGGCGACCCGATCACGTACACCGAGGGCTTTGAACTGTTGAACGACAATGTGTTTATCGGGCGCGGGCTGGACGACCGGATTGGCGCGTTTGTGGTGGGCGAAGTGCTGCGGCAGTTGCGCGGCAAGGAGTTCAGCGCGGCGGTGTTTGCGGTGGCGACGGTGCAGGAGGAAGTCGGGCTGCGCGGGGCGCGGACCAGTACCTTCGGCATCGACCCGCTGGTGAGAATTGCCGTCGACGTGACTCACGCCTCCGACCATCCGGAGGTCGACAAACGCAAGGTCGGCGACATCAGG
>JAPLST010000293.1 GCA_026398485.1 bacterium | reverse complement strand
TTTGCCGCCTCGGACAACACCGCGCACTGCGCCATGCAGCATGCCACCGCGCCGCTGTACGCCGTGCAGTTTCATCCCGAGGTAGAGCACTCCGAACATGGCCGGACGGTCATCCGCAATTTTGTGCGGGGGATCTGCGGCTGCACCGGCGACTGGACCATGCAGTCGTTCGTGCGCCAGCAGATCCGCCAGATCCGCGCGCTGGTCGGCACCCAGCGGGTCATCCTTGGCTTGTCGGGCGGCGTGGATTCGTCGGTCGCGGCGATCTTGCTGCATAAGGCCCTTGGCCGGCAGCTCACCTGTATTTTTGTGGACAACGGCCTGCTGCGCCACGACGAGGCGCGCCAAGTGGTCGCAACGTTCCGCGGGCATTATCACCTGGCGCTCAAGGTGGCGCATGACGCCGACACGTTCCTGCGCGCCCTGCGCGGCGTGATTGACCCGGAGCGCAAGCGCAAGATCATCGGGCGCGAGTTCATCCGCTCGTTCGAGCGCGCCGCCGCCGCCTGCGGCAATGCCACTTTTCTCGCCCAAGGCACGCTCTATCCCGATGTGATCGAAAGCCGCTCGGCCTTTGGCGGCCCGTCGGCGGTGATCAAATCGCATCACAATGTCGGCGGCCTGCCCAAGCGCATGAAACTCAAATTGATCGAGCCGTTGCGCGAGTTGTTCAAGGACGAAGTCCGTGCCGTCGGGCGCACGCTGGGCTTGCCGCCGGTGTTGATCGAACGCCATCCGTTCCCCGGCCCGGGCCGGGCCGTGCGCGTCCTCGGGGAAGTCACCAAGGAGCGCCTCGAAATTCTGCGCGCGGCCGACGCCATCTTCATCAACGCCCTGCAGGAAGAGCAGCTCTACCACAGCACCTGGCAGGCCTTCGCCGTCCTGCTGCCGGTGCAGACCGTCGGCGTCATGGGCGACGAACGCACCTATGAAAATGTGATCGCCGTGCGGGCCGTCACCTCCGTGGACGGCATGACCGCCGACTGGGCCCGCCTGCCGCATGAGTTCCTCGGCCGGGTCGCCACCCGGATCATCAACAATGTCAAGGGCGTCAACCGCGTGGTGTACGATATTTCGAGCAAGCCGCCCAGCACGATTGAATGGGAGTAAAATCCCGCAGGGCAACCCCGGCGGGATTTTAATAATGCAACCCGAAGCAGCAGCAGCAGCAACCATGAGCGTTATTGTGATTGATGACCGCGAGCGCGCCAGTGGCATCTGTGCGCAGCTGGCCGCGTTGCACCAGGCCTACTGCATTCAGCGGCTTGCGGTCGCGGATTACGTCGTCAATAATGCGCTGTATGTCGAGCGCAAGACGGCCGTGGATTTCATGGCCAGCCTTGCGGATCAACGTTTGTTTTCACAAGTGGCGCGCATGCGCGCCGACAACCACCGCGCGGTCATGATTGTCGAAGGCGCGCATTTGCCGAATCGCCCCGCGGTTATGGGCGCGCTGTGCTCGCTGGCCACCCAATGGTGCGTGCCGGTGTTGCGCAGCAAGGATCTTGCGCAGACTGCCTGGCTCTTGGCGCGCATGGCGTGCCATGCCGATGCCCATGCCGCGCCGGCCCTGCACGGCGATTATCACCGCAAGCATGGCCGCCAATCGGTTCATCAGAAAATGCTGATGCTGATTCCGGGCCTCGGCCCCCGCAAAGCCCGCGCGTTGACCGACGCACTGCACACCGTCCATGGCGTCCTGACTGCCGCGCGCGGCGAGTTGTTGCGCGTCCCCGGGGTCGGGCCGCGCTTGGCGGATCGGATTCTTTCACTGCGCGCGCCATGACGCGTACCCATGGTCTTCACGCAGTATTACTAATTTGTTGGTCTGCCAACAAATTAACCAGGAGCACCCAATGGTCAAAAAAATCTATTTAAGCGGGCCGATCATGGACGAGCACGAGGGGGTCGCGCGCGAGTGGCGCGAGATCTCCAAGCGGCTGCTGGGCGACAAGTTTTTCCTGCTCGACCCGATGCGCCGCAATTTCAAGGACCGTGAAGTCGACAGCGCCAACGAAATCGTGCGCTTCGACCTGCAGGACGTGGATGACGCCGACCTGCTGCTGGTCAATTACAACAAGCCCAGCATTGGCACCGCCATGGAAATCTTCCATGCCTCGCACAATCTGGGCAAATTCGTGGTGGCCTTCTCGCCCTACACCTTCAAGGACTGCAGCCCGTGGATGGTGAAATACTGCACCAAGATATTGCTGACGCTCGAAGACGCCTGTGACTACATCAAGCGCCACTTCGCCTAAGAAGGAAAATGGTTCGTTGAACCATTTTTATTTTCATGATCGACGTCGATGATCGGGAACAGCGCAGTGGTATCTGTGACGCACTTGCCGCATTGCATGTGCCTTTTGCCATTCAGCGGCTTGCGTGCGCAGATTACATTGTTGCCGGCATGATCTTTGTGGAACGCAAAACCGTGCCCGATTTTTTGGACAGTCTTGCGACTCATCGCTTGTTCGAACAGGTTGCGCGCTTGTGCGCCAACCACAAGCACAGCATTCTTATCGTTGAAGGTTCACACCTGCCTGGCCGGCCAAGTGTGCGTGGCGCCTTGTGTGCGCTGGCCGTTGAATGGCATCTGCCCGTGCTGCGCAGCAGCAATGTGGCAGGCTCGGCGTGGTACCTTGCACGCATCGCCGCACGCTGCGACAAAACCACCACCACGGCTCCTATCTCCAGCGCATGCGTTCAGCGGCCCGGCCTCGCCGCGGAGCAACGCATGTTGCTGCAAGTCAAAGGTATTGGCCCGCTGCTGTCTGCGGCACTGCTGCAACACTTTGGCGGCATCCACGCCGTGCTGACTGCTTCTGCAACAGACCTTCAAGCCGTCCCCGGTGTGGGCGAGGAACTTGCACATAGACTAGAGCAACTACACTAACACATTCTACCATAAAATTCGTTGTCGCAACGAATTTCCTCACCTCACTAGAGATCATAAAATGAAAGGCATCATCCTCGCCGGCGGCGCCGGCACGCGCTTGCACCCGCTGACCAAAATCACCAGCAAGCAATTGCTGCCGGTCTATGACCGCCCGATGATTTACTATCCGCTGCAGACCCTGCTGGATGCGCAGATCCGCGAGATATTGATCATTGTCGCGCCCGATCGCGCCGGCGATTTCCTCCGCCTGCTCGGCTCCGGCAAGGAGTTCGACGCCAAGTTCACCTACGAGATCCAGGACAAGCCGGAAGGCCTCGCCCAGGCCTTTCTGCTGGGCAAGACCTTCATTGGCGACGACAATGTCACCATGATCCTGGGCGATAATATCTTCCTCGGCAATGAAACCTTTTTGCTGAATGCCATCCGCACCTTCAGCCAGGGTGCGCGCGTCTTCGCCAAGGATGTGCCCGACCCGGAACGCTTTGGCGTGGTCGAGTTCGACGCGCAGATGCGCGCCAGGACGATCGAAGAAAAACCGATGCGCCCGAAGAGCAATCACGCCGTCACCGGCCTGTATATTTATGACAATTCGGTGGTCGCGCGGGTTGAACGCCAAAAGCCGTCCGCGCGCGGCGAACTCGAAATCACCGACCTCAACAACCGCTATCTCAAGGACAACCAGCTCGATGTCTGCATTTACGACGGCTTCTGGCTCGACACCGGCACGTTCGACGCGCTGCTCGACGCCGGCATCCAGGTGCGCGAGCACCGCAAAGGCCTGCGGGCACAGTGAGCAATGAGTAATGAGACCAAGGCAAGTTATTAGTAAAAAAAGAGGCAGGTATGACAACCACCGCAACATCCAAAACAGTTCCGTTTCGCTTCAAGTTCATCGAGGCATTTGTGGACGGGCCGGCCGTCGCCGCGTTTGACCAGTTCAGCGTTTTCACTGCCATGGCGAAGTGGGTGCGGGTTGAGTTGCGCGACGGCGCCTGGGTGGCGACGAAAACAAGCGCGACCACGATCGCCGAAGACGTCAGCGGCACCATCCGCTGGGGCGACAACGCCATGAAGAAAATCCGCATCACGGAAGGGGCCGACAAGCCGGTAGTGCGCTGCCATTTCGACAAGCCGAAAACCGCCAGCCATACGTACACGCTGCTGATCGCGCCCAGTGAAGGCGGCAAGAAACAGACCTACATCAGCCCGATCGGCGCCGACGGCACGGCAACGCTGGTGGACGGCGTGGCGACGCCCGGCAAGAGCGTGACGATCCGCATGTAATGCTATCGCGGCGCGGGTGTGCAAGACCCCCACGATCCCGCCGCTGACGGGATCGTGGGTGAATAAGATTGAGTAAAAAGGCGCGCTGGCGTTCTTTTCTCAATCTTTGCTTCCACCAGTCCCGCCGCCGGCGTGGATCGGTGGGGAGCCACAACACATACCATCTGCCAGACACGGGCCATGCTTCCCTATGACACCACACTTCCGAAAAAGCGGAAAGTGTTTGATCTGAGCTCCATTCGCAACTCAACTAGCAAAGATGCCCGTAAAATACGGAATGCCGCGATGCGCCATGGGCACTGGCTATGGCTTTATCGTCGGGGCAATTGTTGGGGCAATGGTGGAAATGCCCTGCGCGGTGATCCAGCCGGTGATATAGCGCGCCGGCGTGACATCAAAGGCGGGGTTGCGCGCACGGGCGCCGGGCGGCGCGATGCGCACCGCTGCCCGCGTGCCGTCCGCCAGCAGACCTTCGATGGCGAGGACTTCGTCCTGGTCGCGCTCTTCAATGGGAATGGCGGCACCCGTGGGGCAGGCATGGTCGAAGGTAGAGGCGGGTGCGGCCACATAGAAGGGGATGCCGTTTTCATGTGCGACCACGGCTTTTTCATAGGTGCCGATTTTGTTGGCGACATCGCCGTTGACGGCCACCCGGTCTGCGCCCACAATACAAAGATCCACGGCGCCGGTATGCAAGAAATGGCCGGCGGCGTTGTCGGCGATGATCTCGGCGGCAATGCCCTCGTGCTGCAATTCCCAGGCGGTCAGGCGCGCGCCTTGGCAGCGTGGCCGGGTTTCATCCACCAAGACATGCAGGCGCAGGCCGCGCCGCGCGGCGACATACAGCGGCGCCAGGGCCGTGCCCCAATCCACCATGGCGAGCCAGCCGGCGTTGCAGTGCGTCAGGACGGTCATGCCATCGCGCAGGAGTGTTGCGCCGTGCTCGCCGATGGCGCGGCAGGCGGCGACATTGTCCTCGGCGAACTGCTGGGCGGCGGCCACCGCGGCGACGCGTGCGGCAGATATGTCGGTGGCGGCAGTCATGGCATGACCGACACGGTCAAGGGCATGAAAGAGGTCTTGGGCCGTGGGGCGGGTTGCGCGCAGGCATTGGTCGGCGGCGCGGACAGTGGCAAGGAAGTTGTCTTCCGGCGCGGACTGCGCGGCGAGGGCGAGCCCGAATGCGGCGGTCGCGCCAATGGCCGGCGCGCCGCGCACGCGCATCGTGCGGATCGCCGCGGCAACCTCGGCATACGTGTGCAGGCGCAGGACTTCGACCGCAAACGGCAAGGCGTGCTGGTCGAGCAGGCAGACGGCGTCATGCTCCAGCCAGACCGTGCGATAGGGGTGGCCGTCAATCGTCATTGCGGGTTCTCCTTGCGCAGTTCAAGCGAGTTATGGAGGCGAAGCCTCCCTTAATTCTTTCGCGGCGAAAGAATCATCGCGCTCATGCACGACATAGATCAACCGATTGGTCGCAAAGCCCAGTGCGGCCGCCTTCTCGATCAGCATCGTGCGCGTTGCGTCCGGCAGCTGCGGCGTCCGCGCCAGAAGCCACAAATATGAAAAATCATTGCCGGTGACAAGCGCATACTGATAGGCATTGGTATCCAGGGCAATGATTTTATAGCTGGCGTAGAACGGCCGGAAGAAACTGACGCGTAAATGCCCGACATCGCGCGCGCCGGCAAAGCGCGCAATGCCGCGCACGCTGCGCCAGCGCTGCTGCGCCACGTCATAGCCCGTGTTCACGACAGTAATAGTGGCGGTGTCGCGCGGCGCATATTCGGCGCGCACATCGGCAAGGCCTTCTTCAAAGCGGTTCGGCAAGCGCGCGATTTCATACCAGCGCCCGAGATAGCGGGCCGCGTCAAAATTACTCACCGGGGTGAGCGTGGCAGTCTCCTCGGTGCAACTTGCCAAGAATAATCCAGTGACAATACTGATCAGATGTTTGAACGTGCGGGTGATGATGTTCATGGTGGTTGGTGTGGTCATAAAGGACGAAGTGTCGTTGCGCGTGCCGCGCTGCATCAGCGCAAGCTGACCGGCGGATCCAGCAGTTCTTTCAAGATAAATGCCCGGCGCAGGTCGGCGGGTGCAAGTGTGCCGATGACGACAGTGCCCGCGGTTGTTTGCGTGCCCGCTGCATCACTTTGCCCCGGCGCCACAATGTCGGTCACCCGCCGCTGCGGCACGGTGTCGCGCTCGGCCTTGGCTGCCGCCGCATCCGGAGAGCATATCCTCGAGTGAGCCGCCCGCCCGCGCGGGTGATGGATCCGTCGCGCGGGCCTCCGGCTGCGCGGCGCGCTGCTTCTTCAGCCACCACTGCAGCAACGAGCCGGCGCCGACCGCCAGCAGAATCAAGACATTGATCAGGCCGTCGTTCAAGGTTCAGGATATTCTGGAGGAAAAACCTTCGCAACGAAAGTTTTTTAGTGAAGTGCTGATCTTCTTCGTGTCCATTCTTTTCCATGTGTTCCGTGATCAATGCTCAGAATTCGGTTGCTGCGATTGGCCAATCATCGGTGCTGCGATTTCTTCGTGTCTTCGTGTCTTCGTGGCCATTGTATCTAGGGTCAGGGCGTGGGCGGGGCAGACGGGCCATGGCCGGTGCCGGCGATGCTGTCGCGCATGGCCGTGTCGGCCTGCACGTTTTTCATGCGATAATAATCCATGATGCCAAAATTACCATTGCGGAAGGCCTCGGCCATGGCGCGCGGGATTTCGGCTTCGGCCTCGACCACCTTGGCGCGCATTTCCTGCACCTTGGCTTTCATCTCCTGCTCGAAGGCGACGGCCATGGCGCGGCGCACTTCGGCCTGGGCTTGGGCGACACGCTTGTCCGCCTCGGCCTGGTCGGATTGCAGGCGCGCGCCGATGTTCTCGCCGACATCAATGTCGGCAATGTCAATCGAAAGAATCTCGAAGGCGGTGCCGGCATCCAGTCCCTTGGCCAGCACGCGTTTCGAGATCGAGTCCGGATTTTCCAGCACATCCTTGTGATTGGGGGCCGAGCCGATCGTGGTCACAATGCCCTCGCCGACGCGGGCGATGATGGTCTCTTCGGTCGCGCCACCCACCAGCCGGTCGAGATTGGTGCGCACGGTCACGCGCGCCTTGGCCTTGAGCTGAATCCCGTTTTTGGCGACGGCATCAATCGTGCTGCGCCCCTTGGTCGGGTCGGGGCAGTCAATCACCTTGGGATTGACCGAGGTTTTGACCGCGGCAAAAATATCGCGGCCGGCCAGATCAATGCTGGCGGCGCGCTGAAACGTCAAGGGGATATTGGCTTTGTCGGCGGCGATCAAGGCGCGCACGACATTCATGACATCGCCGCCGGCCAAGTACAGGCTTTCAAGTTCGTCGGTTGAAACCGCCAAGCCGGTCTTGACGGCCGCCACCTTGGCATTGACAATCACGGTCGGCGTGACTTTGCGCAGCGACATGCCGATCAGGCTGAAGAACGCGATGTCGGCATTGGAGGCCCAGCCCTGAATCCAGAGCGTGACATAGCGCATCAAGGCGATGAAGAGAATAAAACCGCCCAGCGCAAGCGCGGCGACGAGAATCAAAAGCAAGTTCATAACCAACCTCCCGGTTGCACACGGCGGGCGCGCCACCGTGCAGTGTGAATAAAGCCAGCAACACTAATGGTACTCAAGCGCGCGGGCAAAGTCAAGCACACCGCACACCGCACAAGCCCAGATCCGACGGTTTGTTTGTGCTGTTGCTCCCCACCGATCCACGCCGCCGGCGGGATCGGTGGAAGCAGAAGAGATGATGAATATCCAATATTGAACACTCAATATCCAAGTGCGAAGTATCTGCGCAGAACTTTATCATTGGTTATTCCTTGTTGGATATTGGATATTCGCATTCTCTGAACCACTTTAGCGCGGTCGTGGGGTCTCAGCACACCCACCCGCCCAACCCGTGTGCGCGCTTGC
>JAPLST010000493.1:2245-3712 GCA_026398485.1 bacterium | reverse complement strand
TGGGGCCAGGTCGACGTGGCCGCCACCCTGACCAACCTGACGGTCTATGCCACCAACACGCTGGCGACCGGCGCCAGCGACGCGTTCACGCTCATGCTAACTGATACTAATATGGTATCAGTATGCCTGGCCTGGACCGATTACCCGGCCGCGGCCGGCGCCGGCAAGAAGCTGGTCAACGATCTCGACCTGTGCCTGGTCACGCCGGCCGGCGCCACCTTGTATCCCAATGGCTGCACCGCGCCGGATCGCCTCAATAATGTGGAAACCATTGACATTCCGGCCTTGCCGCCGGGGATCAGCACGCTGTATGTCACCGCCTACACCGTGCCGCAGGGCGGCCGCCAGCCGTATGCGCTGGTCGTGCGCGGCGCGGCGGCGAACCTGCCAGCCTGCGCCGTCCAATCGGTCGTGCGCACGCCGCAACTGCTGGACGCCGGTACGCCGGCGACGATCACGGCCGGCATCGCGTCGAATGCCAGCGGCATCGCCGGCGTCACGTTGCAGTACAGCATCAACGGCAGTTGGTCGAGCATGCCGATGTACCCGGCCGGCGGCACGGATGCCGGCGCGTATTACACCAACACGCTGGCGCCGTGCGCGCAGGGCAGCGTGGTCGAGTATCTCGTCGGCGCGCTGGCCAATGACGGCAGCGCGGCCACCAGCGGCACGGGCAGCTATGTGGTCACGACCAACATTGTGTATGTCGCGCCGGCCGGTCCGGGCATATATCCGTACGACACTTGGGATCGCGCGCTGCCCGACATTCGCAGTGCGCTGGCGCTGGTGCACGATGACTGGCAGGTGATCGTGACCAACGGTGTCTATAATAATTTCGCGATGGTGCTGAACCAAGCGGTGACGATGCGCAGCGTCAATGGCGCGGCGGCGACCATCATTGACGGCGGCAATTACGCGGGCTGTCTGCAACTGCTGCACGCCGGCGCAGTGGTGGACGGCTTCACCATCCGGCACGGCTATGGCTATATGTTTCAAGGCGGCGGCGCGGCCGGCGGCGTGGGCATGACCAACGGGCTGGTGCGCAATTGCGTGATTGAGGAATGTGGCGCGGGCGGGTGGCAAGGCCGCGGCGCGGGCGTTTTTTGCCTTGGCGCGGGCGTGGTGGAGAACAGCCGCCTCAGCGGCAATTACATTGACGGCGGGTTTGGCGGCTACGGCGCAGGCGCGTATTTGCTGGACGGCGGGCTGCTGCGCAACTGCCTGATTGTGAACAATGCCAATCCCAGCTCGTTTTCTGAAGGCGGCGGCGTCTATGCCTACAATGGCGGCACGCTGGTCAACTGCACGATCAGCGGCAACACTGCCGGCGGCGACGGCTCCGGCTTTGCCTGCACGTTCAGCAATGCGGCCGTGCGCAACACGATCATCTATCACAACACCCGCGACAATTACACCATCAACAGCACCTATGCGTACAATCCGCAGTTCACCGATTGGGCGCTGACG
>JAPLST010000493.1:0-2187 GCA_026398485.1 bacterium | reverse complement strand
GGCGCCACGGATGTGGCCGGCAATCCGCGGGTGACCGACGGCAAGGTCGACATCGGCGCCTACGAATTCGGCGCGTTCGCCGCCAGCTTCAGCGCCACGCCGCGCGTCTGCATCGCGCCGCTGGTGGTCGCCTTCAGCGCCCGCGTGTCCGGCAGCAATACGCTGGCATACTATTTGTGGGATTTCAACAACGACGGCCTCATTGAAACACAAGGATGGCAACTGGCCACGCCACAGCACAGCTACACCAACGCGGGCATCTTTTCGCCGGGCGTGGTCGTGAGCAACAGCGTGGGTGAATGCGCCGCATGGTTCGCGGCGGACTACATTATTGTGCTGGCGAGCAACGTCATGTTTGCCGCGCCGAACGGCGGCGATACGTGGCCCTACAATTCGTGGGCCAGCGCGGCGAAGAATATTCAGGACGCGATTGACACCAGTCAAAGCGGCTATACCGTGCTGTTGTCCAACGGGCTGTATCGCCTGACGAGTCCGGTGAACATTGCAAAAGCCGTGACGGTGCGCGGCGTGCAGGGCAGTGCGGCCACGGTGCTGGACGGCCAAGCCGCGGTGTTGTGCGTGCAGCTTGGCAACAGCGCGGCGGTGCTGGATGGCGTCACGCTTTCCAACGGCTACGGCTATAATGTAGGTGGTGTGCGGCTGGTGTCCGGCACGGCGCGCAACTGCCGGATCATTAACAACAAGGCCTATTACACCGGCGCCGGCGTGTTGTTTGACGGCGGCGGCCTGGTTGAAGACAGTGTCATTGTCGGGAACGGCGGCGGCGGCGATTACAACGACGATCCGATTTATGGCGGCGGCGTGGCGTTCAATTCCGCCGGCACGCTCGAGCGCTGCGCGGTCACGGACAACAAGGGCTATCAATTCGGCGGCATTTATCTCAGTGGCTGGGGCACGCCGGTTATCCGCAATTGTCTGGTGGCGCGCAATCAAGGCTTGTCCTCGATGGGCGGCGTCGGCGGCTGGGGCATGACCGCCACGCTGGAAAACAACACGATTGTAGACAACACGGCGGACGGCGGGCTTTCGGCCGGGGCGTGGGTCAACGGCGGCACCTTGCGCAACAATATTATTTACTACAACACCATTGGCGGCGTTGCCAAGAATATCGGCACCGGCACGTTTACCTATACCTGCACCTGGCCTGCCTATGCGGGCACGGGCAACATCACGAATGACCCGCGCCTGGTCAACCGCGCCGCGCGCAACTATCAGTTAAGCGGCCGCTCGGACTGCGTCAATGCCGGCCTCAACCAGACGTGGATGAACACGGCCAAGGATTTGAACGGCGCCAGCCGGATCATCAATGGCATTGTCGACCTTGGCGCGTATGAACTTGCGACCAACAGCCCGTTGCTGCGCGTGCAGCCGGCCTTGGTGAATTTTGGCAGCGTGGTGCTGGACCAGACAGCAAGCCGCACGCTGACCGTGCGCAATGTCGGTGGCAGTGGCTTGACCGGCGCGCTCAGCGGTGTGGCCGCGCCGTTTGACGTCAGCGGCGCAAGTGCGTATACTCTGGCCGTGAATGGCAGCGCCACGCTGACGCTGCAGTTCACGCCCGAGGCCGAACGCGGTTATACCAATGCCGTGGTGGCCAGCGGCGGGGGCGATGCAACGATCATGTTGTATGGCACGGGCGTGCCGGAGCCGGCGCTGCTGCTGCCGCTGCTGCTGCTGGGTTCAGGGTTCAGGGTTCAGGGTTCAGGGTTCAGGGAAAAATGATTTTGCGGCAAAACCATTTTGTGCAAAATGAAGTGCGGCACTTCATTTTTATAGCAGAGGAATGACCAAACATGAACACGTTCCAGATCAAGCCCACCGGCTCCGACACCAAACCCACCGGCCCGTGGGCCACACTTGCCGGCGCGCGCGACGCTCTTCGCAAGCTCCGCGCCGACAGCCAACTCAGCGGCCCGGCCACCGTGCTTGTCCATCCGGGTCGTTACGCGCTGCGCGAGCCCGTCGCCTTCGGCCCACACGACGGCCACACCACCTACGCCGCCGCCCCTGGCCGCGGTGAAGCGTTGTTCGACGGCGGCCGCGTGCTCACGGGCTGGGCCGAAACCACCCATGCTGGTCGGCGCGCCTGGACACTCGACCTGCCCGAAGTCGCCACGGGCCATCTGTATTTCCGCTCGTTGTTCGTCGCCGGCCAGCGCCGCTGCC
>JAPLST010000153.1 GCA_026398485.1 bacterium | reverse complement strand
GTCAATGGACATCGCCGCAATTCTGAAATTCCGCTATAAGAACGGGAGCCGCATTCGCGTGCGGCGATCCTGCCACGGGAGCCGCCAGCGCAGAGCGCACAGACAGGTAGGGCGGTCAGGCCCTTGACCGCCGCGGTCGTCGCTGCGCCATTGTAGCACCGGCGTGCGCGCGCATGCAGCAACGGCGGTCAGGGTCTGACCGCCCTACCTTAGCCGCGCAGGCAGCAACGGCGGTCAAGGCCTGACCGCCCTACCGCACCCTCCGGCCACGCCCGCGCAGGACCCACAAAAGATTTGGCTACGTCAGGTTCGCATTTCCCCCTATAGCGGAATTTCAGGCGCGGTTGACTTCCCCATCTACTTTATTGTATTGTAGATGAAAGCTATTGGAGTTTTTTTATGACCACGACCCGTTCTCTCACCCAACCAGTCATGGCTGGCGGCGCCGCGTACAGCTACCCGCCCGGCTTCCGCATGCGCCGCGGCTTGAACTGGTTTGCCCTCGGGCTGGCCTACGCCTCGTATTACATGTGCCGCTACAATTTCCGCTTTGCCACGCCGGGCATGATCAAGGAATACGGCTTTACCACCGGGCAAATCAGCGACATGCTTGCGATCTGGTCGCTGGCCTACGGCACCGGCCAATTGATCAACGGCCTGCTCTCCGACCGCATCGGCGGCAAGCGTTCCATGCTCATCGGCGCGCTGGGCACTATCGCGGTCAACCTGGTGTTTGGCTTTAATTCGTTCGCCGGCACCTTCTCAACCTTCTCCCTGATCTGGCTGATGAACGGCTACCTGCAGGCCTTCGGCGCGCCCGGCATGGTCAAGATCCGTTTGCCGGCATTTTCGGCTTCATGATTCAACTCGGGCAAGTCGCCATCAACTATCTGGCGCCGCTCATCCTGGCCGGTTTCATGTTCGGCCCGCTGATCGTGCCGGCCGGCGACTGGCGCTGGCTGTTCCGCATTCCGCCCCTGTTCACGGCGGCGTGCGCCCTGTTCATGTGGTTCGCGGCGCGCCAGACACCCGACGATGCCGGTTATCCCGGCGTGATCAAGGATGAATTGGACAATTCATCCGGCGTCACCGTCAGCTTGCTGCATTCCTTCAAAACGATTTTCATGCACCCGCTGGTCTGGTTCTACGCCGCGGCCTACGCCTGCACCGGCGCCGTGCGTACCAGTTCGGACCAGATTGCCATCCTGTATTTCCAGGATGAACTCGGCTTCAACATGCGCACCAACATCCCGCGCGCAGCCATGATCACGCTCTCGCTGATGCCGATCGTCGCCGTCGGCGGCTCGTTCCTGTCCGGCTGGGTATCCGACCGCTTCTTCAAAGGCCACCGCTCGCCGGTGGCCATGGCGCTCTACTTCATCGAGGCGCTGGTCATTTCGACCGCCGCACTCGTGTTGCTGAGCGGCGTGGTCGGGCCGACGCCCGGCGGCATTTTCCTCGGCTGCATGTTCCTGGTGCTGATTTCCTTTACCGCCAATTCAACCCATTCAGTCGTCGGCGCCGCCGCCCCGATGGACATCGGCGGCAAGAAGATGGCCGGCTTTGCCGCCGGCGTGATTGACTCGTTCCAATATTATGGCGGCGCCTTGTCGCTGTTCATCACCGGGCGCGTCTTGGATGCCACCAAGGCGCGCTATGGCTATACTTTCTGGTACGTCATCATGGCCGGCTTTGGCGTGCTGGGCGGCATTGCCATGCTGCTGGTCATGCGCCGCCAGAAGCGTCTGCACCGCGAAACGGGCATGTGATCTGAGTGACGAGCGGGTTCATAGTTCATAGTTCATAGTTCATAGTTCATTGTCCATTGTCCATTGTAAATTGTCCATTGTAAATCGTAAATCGTTCTTCACATGCGTTCTGCGTTCATACTTCTGAGTTTTATGGCCGCCATCGCGCTGGCGGTGGTGCTCTTGCGCCACGACGCGCACGGCGACTTGCGCATCATCTCGCCGCACTGGGAGGGCATCCGCATCGAATTCGCCCGCGCCTTCAACAACGCGCGCGCAGCGCAGGGCAAGGAACCGGTCGTCATCGAATGGTTCGATGTCGGCGGCATGTCCGACATTCTGCGCTACCTGCGCGCCAACAAAGCCACCTCAAATAATTACATCGACATTCTCTTTGGCGGCGGGCTTGATCCGTATTTGACGCTGGCCGGCGAAGGTGTCTTGGCGCCCTGCCCGCTGCCGGCCGCAATTCTGACCAATATTCCCCTGGCGATCCATGGCGTGCCGCTCTACGAAACCAACGGCCTGTGGTACGGCGCCGCCCTTTCCGGCTTTGGCATTCTCTACAATAATATCGTGGTGGACAAGTTCACGCTGCCGGCGCCGCGCACCTGGGCGGCCTTGGCCGATCCGGCGTTGCGCGGTTGGCTCGGTTCGGCCGATCCACGCAAGTCGGGCGCAGTGCATATGGCCTATGAAATCATCCTGCAGGCGTATGGCTGGGACGCCGGCATGGATATTCTCAGCGCCATGGCCGGCAACGTGCGCGGCTTTAGCCAGACGGCTAGTTCCGTCCCGCGCGACATCGCTCTCGGCGACATTGCGGCCGGCATGTGCATCGACACCTATGCCTGGAGCATCGTCGCGCGCATGGGCGAAGATCGCCTTGCGTTCGTGATGCCGCAGGGCTTGACGGTTGCCAATCCCGACGCGATTGCGCTGCTGCGCGGCGCGCCGCATCCCGACCTGGCCGCGGACTTCATCCGTTTTGTCATGTCCGAAGCCGGCCAGAAAGTCTGGATGCTGAAAAAAAACGCGCTGCCCGGCGCACCCACCGAATTTGATCTGGCCAAGATGCCCGTCTGGCCGGCATTGTTTGACAAATACAAGGACAGCGTCGTCTTCCACGAATCGCCGTTCGCCTGGACCAACGTCGTGCGCTATGATGCCTACAAGGGCGCGACCCGCTGGAATATTGTCAATGACTATATCGGCTGCCTGTTCATTGACGCGCACCCGGAGTGCAAGGCAGCGTGGGCCGTCGTCTGCGCCCGGCCGGCCGACGATCCCCTGCGGCGGCTGTTCATGCGCCAGCCGCTGACCGAGCAGGGCCTTATGAGCCTGGCCACGGGGGTTTACGTCAATGCGGCGGCGCGCGCACGCTTGATGGCGCAATGGGCCGGCGATGCGCGCCAACGCTATGCAACCATCATTAAGACCGCGCAGCAGCACAAAAAGAGGTGACATGGTCGGCGTCCACTTGACAAATATCAGCAAGAGCTATGGCACCACCCAGGTGGTGCGCGACATCAGCCTGGCCATCGCGCCCGGCGAGTTGTTCTTCCTGCTCGGCCCCTCCGGCTGCGGCAAGACCACGCTGCTGCGCATGCTCGCCGGCTTTCTCGAGCCCACCGCCGGCACGATTTTCTTTGATGACCGCGACATGGGCAATGTCCCGCCCAACGCGCGCAACACCGGCATGGTCTTCCAGAATTATGCGCTCTGGCCGCACATGACGGTCGCCGCCAATGTCGCCTTCGGCCTGGAGGTGCGCCATATTCGCGCCGCCGACCGCCGCGCGCGCGTCACCCGCGCCCTCGACCTCGTCCACATGGATGCCTACGCCGAGCGCTTCCCGCATCAGCTCTCCGGCGGGCAACAGCAGCGCGTCGCCCTCGCCCGCGCCCTGGTCATCGAGCCGGATGTCGTCTTGCTCGACGAACCGCTCAGTAATCTGGACGCCGGTCTGCGCATCGAAATGCGCAAGGAAATCCAGCGCATCCATGCCGAACTCGGCGTCACCATGATCTATGTCACGCACGATCAGAAAGAGGCGCTCTCACTCGCCACCCGCATGGCCGTGCTGCACGAAGGCCGGCTTGCGCAAGTCGGCACGCCGGTCGAAATGTACCAAAATCCCGCCACGCTCTTCGTCGCCACCTTTGTTGGCGAAACCAATGTCATGCCCGGCACCGTGTCCGGCGTCGACGCCGGCGCGTATGTGCTCGCAACGCCCTGCGGCACGGTGCATCTTCCGCGCGAGCGCGCCGCACAGCCATGTGCCACGGGCGATCGGGTCACGCTCAGCATCCGGCCTGAGGGCTTTGTGTTTGCGGCCGATGCCGGCGCACGCAACACCTGGCGCGCGCGGGTCGTCGAAAGCACCTACTTGGGGGAGATTGTCCAGGCGGTCTGCGCCATCGGCGACACGCTCGTGCGCGTCACCGCGCTCAACACCGCCGGCCCGCCGCCACGTCCGGGCGACCCTTGCAGCTTGACGATCAACGCGGCGCACTGCCGCATAATTTCTTGCGCGGCACAAGAAATTAAATGAAACGCAGCCTGTCCAGTTGGCTTCTGCTGCTGGCCACCACCCTCTTTCTGGGTGCGTTCCTGGTCTATCCCATGCTGCGCGTGCTGGTGCGCGCCGTCGTCGTGGACGGCACGCCGACCGCCACGTTTGTCCTCGCTCTCTTCGCCAATGCCGGCTTGCGCCAGGGCATGCTCAACAGCATCATGATCGGTGTCTATGCCACGCTGCTGTCCATGGTGATCGCGCTGCCGCTGGCGTGGATTTTTGCACGCTACCGGTTTCCGGGCCGGACCGTGCTGAACGGCTTGATGCTGGTGCCGATGGTCATGCCGCCCTTTGTCGGCGCGCTCGGCCTCAAGCAAGTCTTCGCCCGCTGCGGCTCGCTCAATCTGCTGCTCGAGCACCTCGATCTGCCCATGGTTGACTGGTTTGGCGGCGGCGGCATGCTCGGCGTCGTCATCCTCGAAGTCCTGCATCTGTATCCGATCATGTACTTGAACATCGTCGCCGCCCTCGCCAACGTCGATCCGGCCATGGAAGAAGCCGCCGCAAATCTCGGCGCGCGCCCCTGGACCATCTTCCGCCGCATCACGTTCCCCTTGATGTCACCCGGCCTGTTTGCCGGCGCCATCATCGTCTTCATCTGGGCGTTCACCGACCCGGGCGCGCCGCTCATGTTCGAGTACCGCACCTGCATGCCCGTCCAAATGTTTGACACGCTCAGCGACCTGAATGAAAATCCGATCGGCTATGCGATTGTCGTCTATGCCCTGCTGATTTCACTGCTGGCGTTTTGGGCCTCGAAATGGTTCGCCCAGCGCACGCATGTCGTGCCATCCGGCAAAGGCGCCACGGCCGATGCCGGCCGCCGGCCCTCGCGCCTTGGCTTGGCCGGCATTTATGCCCTGTTGCTCGGCATCACCGCCATCGCCTTGCTGCCGCATCTGACCGTCCTCGGCGTCGCCTTGTCCGACACCTGGTTCATGACCATCTTCCCGCGCGACCTCACCGACCGCTATTTCAAGCTCGCACTCACCCATCGGCTCGCCGCATCCAGCATTCGCATCTCGCTGATCTTGAGCGGCTTCGCCACGATTATTGACATCATTTTCGGCGTCGCACTCGGTTATCTGTTTGCGCGCAGCAAATCGCGCGTCACGGCTTGGCTCGACACCTTGGTGATGCTGCCGCTGGCGATTCCCGGGATTGTCCTCGCCTTCGGCTATGTCGCCAGTTTTCAGTCGTTTCCCCGCCGCAATGCGTTCCCCTTGCTGATTATTTGTTACAGCGTTCGGCGCCTGCCGTACATGGTGCGCTCAGCCTACGCCGGCTTCCAGCAGCTCAGTGAAACCTTCGAGGAAGCCGCCTACAATCTCGGCGCGCGCGCCACGACGGTCCTGCGCAAAATCACGATTCCGCTGATGTCGGCCCATATTCTGGCCGGCGCCATCCTGGCCTTTTCCTTTGCCGTCTTCGAAGTCGGCAGCACCCTGGTCCTGGCTTTTCGCGAAGACCAATATCCGATCGCCAAGGCCATTTACCTGCTCAGCATGCGCCTGACCGATGGGCCGAATATCGCCAGCGCCATGGGCATTTTGGGCATGTTACTGCTCGGCGCCAGTTTGCTGATCGCCGGCACGATCCTCGGCCAGCGCATGGGCGAACTGTTCCGCAGCCGCTGATGCCCGCGCTGCAACTATTGCCACGAAGGCCCGAAGACACGAAGGGGAATGCATGGTGATCAGTAATCGGTGATCGGTGCGTCAGTTTCTGCAACTGAAAACCGAAAACTGTAAACTGAAAACCTCTGCAAAGTGGGAGCGGCCTCCGTGCCGCGATGCTGCCGCTGCACGTTTGCTCTTCCACCGCATACTGAACACCGAATACCGCGCTCCCCCGTACGCCACGCGCTCCGCGCGGGGCATGCTGTGCTGTTCTTTTTTTTCAAAAAAAAGACACCGCGGCACAAAAAGCGCCACGCATAGCCGCCGCATTCAATCGACATTTTATGTCGATTG
>JAPLST010000069.1:18907-21693 GCA_026398485.1 bacterium | reverse complement strand
AAAGGGCTTGATCAATGACGATAGTCAGAATAAGGCCGGAATCTGATTGGGTGTTGTTCGTTGTTTCAGACGATGGTCGTATGGGCACGTTCGACATCAGGCCCTATCTGAAGTACGAAGCATTCGAGCCTTTACGGGACATCAACGAATTTCAGAAAGTATCCCACGGCGGCTATTTTGTCGAATGGTCGTGCGGGGCAGATCTGTCCGCGGACACAATCGAAGCGCAATGGCAGCCGCAGGCATGAAGCCCCCCATCACTGCAACCAACGCTCGCCACCATGAGCGCATGACCACACGCCGATGGCAGGTATTGGTAAGGATGCGTGATGTTGACGCAAAGCCGAAATCCCGCCTATTTGGAGCGAATTCGGTGCAAGACAAACAGACACCGATTCATGTCACGCCTGCTTACAGGATGCGCTTCGCAGCAATGCGAAGTATCAATTCACAGCCAGGCACCGTCCTTGCAAATGGAAGACTGGATGGATGACTGGAAGACCTAACAGTGAACGCAGGACGGGGCAGTGCAGTCGCTTGTGGCTGCACCATGAATTTATTCGCACCGAACAAATTTCCTCCATGCCTTGCGAAAAACTGGACTACCAAAGGCAGCTCTGCCCTGCCATCAGCAAGAGGCGTAAAACTAATGAGGAGTGTTCGTTGAGAACAAAACCCCCGGCATTTGCGTTTTTTGCCTGTTTTTGCTATGATTCATACCATGAAACAGGATAACACAAGATGCAATGGCGATGAGCACTGCAACTATGGCACCAATGCACAAAGCGGTGCGCCGGTGGTCGGTGCAGCGTTGGCAGATAGCACGTAACATTATTGAACATTGAACATCCAACATCAAACACAGAACTTTGAACGCAAGACGGGAATTCTCCCGATTGAAACGAGCCAGACGGCTCACTCCAAATTCGTTCGCTGCGGACGAATTTAATCACTAAAAAGGACACAGGAAAATGAAAACAACATGTATCATGGCAACCAGCCTTATTCTTTTGCTTGGCTGCTCACCGAAGCAAACCCCACCGGAACAGGCAAAACGACTCGCAACACCGCCCGCCGTAGAGAATGTAGAACCGGCACCGGTTGTTGACAACCAGGCAACGATGCCAGAGCCGATCGCAGCCGTTACTGATGTCCCGGCTACCGTCATTGCTGACACAGCGGCCACGGTCACACAGGAAGCTGATCAGGCTGTTCAGTCTTTTGTGATTTGTACAGGCGATTATGTAAATGAGAGTAGTACTAATTCATCACTATTCCTTGCGCAGCAATCGGAGACCAACAGTGACCTTAGTATGAGCACTATGCACGCAGAAGCAATGGATGTGGTTGAAACGGATCTGAGGAAGGTAAATTTCGGCTGGGGTGATCCTATTCCGGTGCTGTTCCCATCTGAAACTACGGAAAAAACATCGAACTGGTTTGCGCGTTTTATCATTAGTGCACCCACGAACGGCCAGTACAATTTGACAATTAAAGCATCATCACCCGAAGCGCGATTTGTCTCGGTCATCGTCAACCACAAGGAAGTGATTGAGGACATCATAGTGTCCAACGCCAGCATGTGGGGTGGTAATGCAATTTCCGTTAAAGCGGGGACAATTGCTCTCAATATGGGTGCGAATTCTGTAACACTACACAGCAAGATTTCAGTTAATCCTCACATTGCTGGAATTGTAGTGACGCCCAAGAGTGCAATCGCAAAACCTGCTAATAATTAACACGATCAGGTTAAAATGCGGCAGCGCATTATATATTACTATTAAGGCACATCAATTGCCTGTGAATCATAGAAATCGCGGTGTGATTGTATGCATCAAAATCATATTTCTGTGATAGGCAAGACACTTCGCACCCTGATAGCAATTCCTGCTTATAACGAGCAGGACAATATTGCGGCCACGTTGAGAGAATTAGTTGCAGCACATATTGATGCGGATATTCTTGTGGTTGATGACGGGTCGATAGACAATACGTATGTGGTAGTCACAACAGAAGGAATTCCCATAGTGCGGCATCCGATCAATCTTGGTTATGGCGTATCGGTGCAGACTGCCGCAAAATATGCACATGAACACAACTACTCTTTTCTGGTCTGGTTTGATGCAGACGGCCAGCATGTTGCCACTGAAATAGCCAAACTACTAGAATGCGTGTGGTCCGGCACGGCAGATGTATGTATTGGTTCGCGCTTTGCGTGTGGCTATCGCATGCAGTTGATGCGCCGCATGGGGTCGAAGGTGTTTTCGATAATGGTAAAAGCATTTTCGGGTCTTTCGTTACGTGATGTTACGTCCGGATTTCAAGCACTGGATCAGCGCGCGATTACCTTGTGCTGCACTGACGCGTTTCCGTGCGAATATCCGGACGCCAATTTGATTCTGCTCTACCATCTTTCGGGCCTGCGTGTGGTAGAACTTCCGGTGAAAATGCGGCAGCGTCTCGTCGGCTCAAGCATGCACGGCGGCTGGAAGTCTGTGTTTTACATTTACTATATGTGTCTTTCGATGACTGTGATGCTGCTGAGCTTGCTCACCAAGAAAACATGCAAACAACAATGAATGATTTCCCGCTGATCCAACGGTTAGTCGGCATCGGCGCAGGTGTGGTTATGTTAGGCGCGGTGCTGTGGTTGATTGCCAAACGCCGTCTTGCAATTTCATATTCCCTGTTATGGGTAGCAATCTCACTTGTTTCCATTGGTTTTTGCGCATCATACGGTGTTGCTGCCGAACTGTTCCGGTCGCTCGGCATTACACCTCTTTCAG
>JAPLST010000069.1:7355-18880 GCA_026398485.1 bacterium | reverse complement strand
GTACTGCTGAATAAGTTCCTGTGTGTGCGTCTCAGCAAGACCGAACGAGACATGAAAAACATTGCGCAAGAAGTGACACTACGTACCGGCCCCCCCCCAGCTTTAAGTTAAATAAGTATTTATGTTGAACAAAAGCTTAAAAAGCATACCGTATCTACTATTAAGTGTGTTGCTTATTTTATTTGTAGTGATATATGTGAGCACTGCTGGTGTGCCGGGAATGTGGCTCGATGAATTGAGCGTGCGTTACGATTTTTCCGGGCGGTCATGGATGCAGTTGTTGCGGTTTCCTATGTCATTAAGCTACATACTGTGCAAAGTATTTGACACGGCGTTCTTTTCTGATTTTGCTGTTCGTATCCCTGTTCTTGTTGGCGCAGGTATCCTCGCGTTTTGCGCGTATGCTGCCGTCGCGCAGTTTGGCAGCAAGGCGGCCGGTATCGCCTGCACCTGCTTCGTAATGTTTCATCCTCTTTTTCGCGAATACGCGCAAATGAATCGTTTTTACATCCAAGGCAGCGGTATGATGCTGCTGGCTTGGTGTTTAATGCAATGGGCATTACATAATCAGAAAATAGGGCGCTGGGGATGCTACGCGTTTTTTGCTTTTATCGCGATGCATGTTTGGCCATGGAGTGTTATTTGGCTTGGCTGTATTTCCGCTTACGCGGGAATCATGTTGTTGATCATAACCATTCGTTCAAAGCCTCCGCGCATTGGCAGGCTTCTGCTGCAATGGCTGATTATCGGCATGCCTCTGGTTCTATTTGCGCTGCACTATGTGTTGGTGCCTGATTTGCCGGATAAACGCAGTGGTAATATGGATGGATTTTGGATTGCACCGGTTGCCTTTACGCTAAAGTATGTTGCCACAACCACCACTGAGGCTCTGCGTAATGTTGTTGATGTGCCGTGGATCATCTGGGTGTTTGTGGCTTCATTATTCATCGCGCTGGTGCGTCGGCGTTTTGATCTGCTCGCGTTTGCCGCAGCAACATTGATTACGTGGTATGTGGTTGTGCATATCTGCAATAATGGTCACGCTGTGGTAATGCCGAAACGCATCATGTTTGTGTACTTGAATGCCACTGTGTGCATGACCGCCGGCGGCGCAATCCTTATGCACATCTTCCAAAAGTTCTTTGCAAAACACGCGCTTGTGTATGATATAACGCGTTTTGCAGCTTATGTTCTAGTGGCGGCATTGCTGACATGGTATTGCTGGGATCGTGCTATTTTGACATATTACGGCAATCAACGCGATCACGGTCCTGCGTTCAAACTCTGTGGTCAGGCACTTAGATTGCGTGCGTGCCCAAACGCGTCGGTGCTGATATTGGAAGATGGCTCGGGCATGTATTGGGGCATGCTTGCATATGCAAAAAACAAAGCGCAATTTGGCCAACTTACTTTCAATGCGTTGTGGACAAGCAACGGGCAGATTATCACTAGCAATGATGTTGAACGGTTGATACAAGTCGGTCATCAAGTGTGGATTGTAGCGCCTGAGAATGGGATCGAGCACAATTACCGGCAAGTTCTTACTCACAAAGCGCTGCGATTGCCAATGGGTTTTGATCTGTGGTGGATTGAACCGCGATTTGAAACAATGTCTGTTGCGCAAAAAACGCAGGAAACAAGAAAATGGGTGGTGGACTTGGCGGCTTATATGAAGCCGCTTGAGATTTCCATGCATGATTTTACGAATATGGTGCAGCGGATGCCTGATGCCCAGTTTACAGAAACCCTCCCGCTCTTGTTAAAGAGAGATTACGGAAATCTCGAACGTTGTGGTGCGTTTGCCCTTCTATGTGCGCAATATATTTTGGATGATGCTGCAATTGCTGCGCTTACTGCTCCACTGAAGTTTTCATCCCGCCACACATCCATGTACGAAGCCATTGCTGACAATTTGGTTGCGATAAGTGCTGATTTTCCGCCGGCACGCAAAAACAAGTATGTGCAAAAGGCTCTTGAATGTTTGCAGGGCGCGAAACGGCGCTCTTCAGACACCGCCCAACGGTCTTACGATGTACTGAGTGTGGCATGTCGTGTGGATGCGAAACGGTTTGTGCCGCCCGTTGCGGCGTTGATTTCCTCAATAAACGGACTGACATTGCATGTGGTATTTCAGCCAACAACGTCAACAACTGCATATGCGCTTTCCGTTCCAACAAATGCCACAATGCAATTGTACGGTGCCTCGTCTCTTAGAAGTCACTTGACGACCAATGGATTTGCTTCAAATGGCGCGTGGCTGTCGTACACAAATACTTGTGCTATACCGCAAACAGGCAGCATGTCGTTTATCGTCATGATGCGTCCGCCGACAAACAATGTGTTGCAGGTGCCGGTGGGCCAAGGCCAAGGCCGTTCGGTGTCAGATAGCCCATGGTTTATTGCGTTTTATCCTGAGCAGTGCATAACATTTATGATGGAGTTTGTTGAAAACAACACCAATAATTATGAGATACGCACATCGTTCCCGTGGAGGAAAACGTGGAACAGTCAATGGCTTGTTTTTATTGCCACATACGATGCGCAGCGTCATAGCATCAATTTATATAAAAACGATGTTTTGATCGGCAGTTCTATAGTTAACGCGGATGCCGTGCGCAATGTCTTAAACAATCCGCTTACCATTGGCAGTTTGCAAGGAAGTTACCCATTTCATGGTGATATACGAGAAATTGCACTTGTTAATCGTGCCATGTCACAAAAAGAAATCACACAATTATTAATGACGCATAGCGAATGTCGAAGTGCCGAGTAAGCATGACGCCAAAAAACTGGACAATAACACAATGAACGAACTGTCACCAATGCCGGATATAGCGAACCGAAGTACGCCGTGGCGGATGATCGCAATCACGGGATGTTATTGTGAGTGCCAATGATCCCTCACGTAGTTGGTGGAGCGCCGTGTCGAGTGCTGAAGCGGCATGGCACTTCGGAAGTACAAATGACTGCTTGACTACACTGCGTGAAAGTCGTGAAATCATTCGAAATTCTCAACGTGGCTCTTTGCTCTCTGATGCTATTGGCAAGAACATGAAGAACGCACCGTGAAGTCAGTAATTCTCACAGGCGGGCTGGGCTCGCGCTTGCGGCCGTTTACGGAGGCAATTCCGAAACCGCTGCTTCCCATCGGTGAAAAAGCAGTGCTCGAGATCCAGATCGAGCGCCATAAAAAGTTTGGCGTGACTGACGTCTTTCTCGCCACTAACTACAATTCGGACTACAACGAAATATTATTCGGCAATGATGCACAAATTGTATAATCGTCTATCGACATAAGAGAACGATGATGGATATTTCCGTAGTCATACCAGTTTACAAGGCCGAGGGATGCCTGCTTGAGCTGTACCGCCGCTTGGTGGCTGCGCTCGAACAGATCACTCCGGATTTTGAGATTATCTTGGTCGAGGACTGCGGCGGCGACAGGTCATGGGAGATCATTGCTGAACTTGCGCAAGCTGATCCACGCGTTAAAGGCATTCAGCTCAGTCGCAACTTCGGCCAGCATCATGCTATTACCGCTGGACTCGACCGGTGTGACGGCGACTGGGTAGTCGTCATGGACTGCGATTTGCAAGATCAACCGGAGGAAATTCTGCATCTGTACGCAAAGGCGCAGGAGGGATTTGATGTGGTGCGGGCCCGCCGCGGTCAGCGTAAGGATCCACTATTTAAACGTATGACATCCTGGCTGTTCTACAAAGTGTTTAACTATTTGGCAGAGGCACAGTACGACGGCCAAGTCGGCAATTTCCGAATCGTGTCCCGCAAAGTTGTCGAGGTATTACGGCAGATGCGCGAACAGACGCGCGGGTTTACACTGATGGTCGACTGGGTTGGTTTTCCTACAGCGAGTATTGACGTGTGTCATGCTGAACGTCTGGGAAGCCGGAGCACATACACTTGGAGTAAACTATTTAGACTGGCTATCAACATCGTCATCGCGCACTCTGACAAGCCGCTGCGGCTGGCGGTGAAACTGGGATTTCTTATGGCTTTCTGCGCGTTCCTCTACGGGTTCTACATAGTTGCGCGTTCTCTTGCATGTGGTTCTCCGATTGTAGGTTGGAGCAGCCTGATCGTCTCGATGTATTTTCTGGGTGGCCTGATTGTAACCCTGCTGGGCGTAATCGGCATCTACCTCGGCAAAACATTTGACGAAACAAAACATAGGCCTTTGTATGTAGTGCGGCAGACAACAGTCTTTGCTGCGCCGTCTGGCTGCGGTTGGAAAAATGAAAACGGATGAATGTTAAGATCACGGCAATTGAGAATCACCTTACTCATAGGCGGACAACAAATGATGACTTGGTGCGCGCACGCGGTGGCAAGATCGACCTACTGCTGCTTAGTGTGTCGTATCATGTCTCTAATGTTATTTTCTTTCGTCCAGAGTCAGTTTCATGTCATAACAACCTAAAGATCCCGTGCTAACCGTGCCTTACGGCAAGATACGGAAGCCAGAGAAAAAGGAAAGCTTTCATGAATATCACAACNNNTCTAACGCGGAAGTCTTGCGGCCGCTGCTTGACGCTTGTTCACATAAGCCCCTCCGCTATCTTGCTGACGTCTTGCCACAGCATCTGTGCGATTGGTGGCTTGACGAGGTGGAAGCGACGCTGAATGGCCCTGGAGGAGCGGCTATTCTTGCCGAACTGGACGGATGTCCGGTGGGCTTCTGCGTGATTGGCGACCTGCCGTGGGAGAGCGCTATTCTGAACAGGAAGATGGCGGCCGTGAAGCACATGGCTGCGATGCCTGGAAGAGAACATGCCGAAGTTGTGGCATCTTTAGTTTCTACTGCGTTGGAATGGACCCGTGACAGTAACTATGACTTTCTGCTATGCAAGACTTACACGGACGACTTCACAACGATTCACGCCCTTGAGCGTCAGGGGTTCCTTTTAGTAGACACGCTATTGGATTTTGTAGTGGACTTGCGACGCTTTCCCAATGCACATCAAACTGCTGTCACACCCGCTGGCGTGGAGTTGAGACTAGCTGATCCTGATGATTTAGCAGGACTGGTGGAGGTCTCCCGGCGGGCCTTTGCCTTTCATCCAGGACGTTTCCATGTGGACGTCCGACTTGGCCCAGAGTGTTCAAGAACAATCTACGAACGCTGGATTGAATCCTGCCTGAACGGCTGGGCTGACTGGGTCGTAGTGGCCGAGACTGCCGGGAAGATTGCAGGCTATTCTGCATGGAAACAACCTTCAGAACGAGAAATGCGTCACAAGTTGGATATGGGCCACTACAGCATAGGTGCTGTTCATCCCGACTTCCATGGTCAAGGACTCTTCAGCGCGCTGACCCTCCGAGGCACTGAGCTATTGGAACGTCATGCCACACGCGTCGAAGGTCCCACCCACATCAACAACTATGGTGTCCACCGTGGCTATGTAAAATTGGGGTGGAGAATCGAGGACGCACACCATTCATTCCACAAGTGGCTGAGGTGATGGCGTGAGCATGGAGTCTTACATACCGTTCAACAAGCCCCATCTCACTGGCAAGGAGCTTCAATACATTGAGCAGGCACATGCGCAAGGACAACTGTCGGGAGACGGGCCATTCACCAAGCGTTGCAATGCGTGGCTCGAACAGCAAACTGGCTGTAAGAAAGCGTTGTTGACGCATTCGTGCACGGCGGCGCTTGAAATGGCCGCAATGCTGGCTGATATTCAGCCGGGCGACGAAGTTATCATGCCGTCCTACACTTTTGTCTCGACTGCCAATGCATTTGTCTTGCGCGGTGGCGTGCCGATCTTTGTGGATATTCGTCCGGATACACTGAACATTGATGAAATGCAAATTGAAGCGGCCATTGCACCCAAGACCAAAGCGATTGTGCCGGTGCACTATGCTGGCGTCGGTTGCGAGATGGATGCAATCATGGCCATTGCTGACAAACATCATCTGTTGGTGATTGAAGATGCCGCGCAGGGGATTATGTCGAGCTATAAAGGCAAGCCCTTGGGCAGCATTGGCCATTTTGGCTGCTTGAGTTTTCACGAGACGAAGAACATCATTTCTGGCGAAGGCGGTGCGTTGCTCATCAATGATGAGCGCTTTATAGAGCGAGCCGAGATTATTCGTGAGAAGGGCACGAACCGCAGCAAATTCTTTCGTGGCCAGGTTGACAAATATACATGGGTGGACATTGGCTCATCGTATCTTCCCGGCGAGATTGTCGCTGCGTTTTTATGGGCGCAAATGGACGAAGCGAAGAAGATTACTCAAAAAAGGCTGGCAATTTGGCATGCGTATCATGGCGCGTTGCTTAGTTATGCGCGTGAAGGCGTCATGCGGCTGCCCGTTATTCCAGCCGAATGCAAACATAATGCCCACATGTTTTACTTGTTGTTTGGAAACTTGGACATGCGTACGCGGGCTATCGAGTTTCTGAAACAACGCGGCGTTTTAAGCGTGTTTCACTATATTCCGCTGCATTCCTCACCCGCAGGCGCGAAATTCGGTCGAGCACACGGAGATATGGCGGTCACCAATGACACAAGCGATAGGTTACTGCGTTTGCCATTATACTATGATATGACTGAAGCCGATACGCAAAAAGTGATAGAGGTATTAAGTATCTTATTTTAGTTAAACATCATGCAGTGTGATCCACACTGAATAATTATGAGAAACTTATGCATATAAACAACGGTACTAATGCAAAGAATATTTATCTTTGGTCATGGCTCTGCTTTGTTGTTGCAATAGTTCTCTTATCATTACTGCCAGTTCTCATAGACTCACATTTCTGTATTCTAGATTGCGCGGGATGTTATGAAATTACGCAGAATATCACATGGTACAATCCGACAACATACCCATACCGTTTGCTTCATAACCGTGCCAGCTATGGTGTTTTCTTATATCTATTCCCTTCGTATTTTAGTTTGAGCCCGGCACTGCGACTTTGGTTTCACAGTGGCTTCATGCTCTCGGTTGCATGCATCCTCGTCTTTTTCTTGACTTACAAAGCGACCGAACGAAAATGGCTTGGAGCTGTCTGCGCGGCGTTGGCATTATGTCAACCATCGTTCACGGAAAACTACTATACGATGTTCAAAGGCGAGCCGTGGATATTAACGGGTGCATTGTGGATCACTTATCGTGTCTGGCAACAGCTCCTCCAACATGTCCGGCGTTCGGATTGGCTGTTTGGTATTTTCTTGCTTTTTATCGATATTGTAGCGGTTATGTTCATTTATTCACTCAAAGAGACTGGCGCAGCATTTCTTGGCGTCTACATCCTCGGTCTGCCGCTGCTTGCATGGGGCGCCGGGATAACGGTAGCGCAAACTATTAAAAGGACCTGGTTACTATCACTGCTAAACATCATATGTTTCTTAATATTATTTCATCTATATATTAATTTACCAGTCACCTATGGGTCAAGTGACGGTCTGGGCTATGTCGTCACAGTTAGCAATCTACTTAGTGGCACTCGGCAACTCAGCAGATATTTCTTCGACACGGCTTCATATATGATTCCGGCATTGGCAGCGACTATCACTGCCTCTGTTTTATATTTGAATAGCCCAAGAATGTCGCCAGTGCGTCCACAAATCGCGTGGACATTATATTTTGCAGTCTTTTTCGGTGGTATGATTGCTATACTTATACCATGGGTTGGGATAAACCCTAGGTATTACTTGCAGGGAATTGTTGGTGGAATAATATGGACAGTGCTTGCGGCCAACCTGTGTCTGTCTATAATGCACTACTGCAAGGCGCAAATAGTGAAGGTGTGGGCGGCACTTCTGCTTATGCTTATTGCGGTTCTGTTGTCAATGCACGGCACATATAGTGTGTTGGTTGGCCAATTGTCTGAGGGGCGAGTTCAGCAACAGTATGATGCGACTTGGAACGATATGTTTGAGTATGTAGTTAATAACACGCCCACCAACGGTGTTGCCTATTTCGTGGTGGACTCCGGCCAAGGCGAAGTTTTGGCTAACATTTCCATCAGCTTACGCGTGTTCTATGGTCGCAAAGACATAAAATGCATATTCCCACATACTATTGGTAATCTTAACGAGCCTGGCTTGATATGTGTGCCATATCGCGAAAGTCCACTCAACTACTTCAGACTTCCTTGCAGTGAACAGGCAAGTGCGCAGTTTAACCGCAACGTATTGCCATATCTTGGGGCCGAACCTACCAACAGTATTTATAGACGGGCATCAATCATATATGCCACTGCTGTTTTTGGCAAGCCGCAATACAAGAGCGTCTGGGGAATACCGGCATTTTGGGATCTCCAGCGCGGCACTTATGAGTTTGGCTGGAAGATATATTATTATGATGGACATCTGCAGAAATATACGCGCAAGAAAACGAATCTTATATGGCGTGACCTATTGACCAATGGCGCTTTCCTAAATGGTCTCAACGGATGGCAATACTGGTCGGATGCGCGCCAGCAATCAAATTGCATCGCACTCATGCCGCTCCAAGACATGTCCGGCGTGAGACAAGCGTTGCGCATCATGAATCCGCAAAAGAAGCTGGTAGGTGTGCAGCAGACTGTGCAGCTCGAATCGAATGTGGTCTACCGAATGTCGGGAAGTGTACGATCAGTGGCAACCAATGCTTCTGAAATCCTGTTCGGTGGGCGCGTGGCGCTGTGGCTGCCGCCGCAACCAGAGCAGCAACTCGTCTGGATGAGCGAGTACAATAATTGGCTGCATGGGCTATGGTGGTGTCTCGTCCAGCGGCGAATTTACTGATGTGCGGCTGGAGCGACTTGAGGAAAGCGTAATTATCATTACAAACGATGCCATACAGACTGAAAAGCGGCAAAATGATACAAATATTACAAACAAATATGCCAATATTGAATATCAAAGTAAAGAAAACCAACTGCGGCAAGATAATGGACGAAATTGTAGCATAAAAGAAGCCGTCAAATTGTCGCGCATCGCGGACGGTCTCTGGCCCTCACCAATCTATGAGGATATCCAACCACTGGCGAATCCACCATCACTATTCGAACAGCCGTTCCGCACCCAGGACATGTCGCGTGTTGTGGCGATGCGGGATGCAGGTTCATTGCCGGAATTGCGGGTCGTGCTGTTTGGCGACTCAATTGTTGCCATCGGCGCACAAGAAGGCTTTGGATGGCATGAACAATTTCGCAAGCTGGTGGATAGCACGCTGAAATCAATGCCGTCCACAACGCGCGTGAAGTTGATTGATGCATCCGTTGGTGGTGATTGCACGCGTCAGATGGCTGAAAGGTTGTATGCTAATGTTATTGCATATCGTCCACACCTCGTGATTATCCATGTGGCCAAGACCGAGGCATGGTACTACCATACCTATTTCACACGCTTGCGCTGGATAGTACGCACGATTCAACAACTGACCGATGCACATGTGGTATTGTGGACCCCCACGCCATTCTTGCCTGAAATTGACCAGACGTACCATGATCTGCCACACTATAATTCGGTGCTGCAAATTGGTAATGAAACAGGTTGCAGTGTTGTGGATATGCGCTATGCATTTCTGAATAATGAATTGCCGCTTAAAGAGTTGCTGTGGAACGACGGGAAACATCCGAGCCGCCAAGGGCAAGAGTTGATTGCCCGCACATTGGGTACTTATTGTGGAGCGGCGCTGTCTCTTACAAATAGTGTGGCGCGCTGGTCACAGCAATCGGTCAAGGCGGTCAGTGATCAGTGGCAAGTACATGATCCCGTCAAAGGCGCAGCCGATTATCTTGGGCGCACGGGTGGGAAATTGGACTGCCTCTTCACTGGCACATGGGTTGTTGCCACTTTTGGCACGGTCGAATGCAGTAACTTTGCTTTCTACATTGATGGGGTACAGCCATTGTATTCAAATCAAATGGTGATGTTTGCCACAACGCCGCTACCGCACACAAATAATGTAAATACTGGTGAGCATCCCTTTGGTAACAAAACTGATTTCTGCAGACCTTTGCGCATCTTCGCGGGCACTAATGCAGTGCCGGAGAAGTGGACAATGCGATTTGTCACGCCTGATACATTTTCCGTTTCTGGATCCGTCACCGGCTTTGATGGCATCCTGACAAACGCATCTGATGTGGTGTTTTCGACATCGGGTCGGGTTGCAGTGCGGCCATCGGATGTGTGGTGGGCAGGCATACGCATGTACAATCCTGGTGATATATTCGAGTTTCACATGGTGCCAATAGCAAAGAATGATTATTCTGCCTATCGTTTGGATGCGAGTGGCACCATAGCAGCTCATTTGCCACACGGCCTGCACATACTTTCCATCGGTGTGCCGGCCACGCCACAGAATTGTCGAGTGACTGTCACTGGGATTGATTCTGGATCCGAGAATATAGACAGTGAACTTGTGCAATCAACGCCACTCACGGTATCATCTAAATCCGCATTATTGCTGAACAATGGTGCGTTTCGTGATGGACTGAAAGGCTGGCAATACTGGTCGGATGCGTGTCAGCAGACGAATAGTATAGCACTTGTGCCGGTCCAAGGCATGCCCGGCGTGCGGCAAGCGCTGCGCATCATGAATCCGCACAAGAAGCTGGTTGGTGTGCAGCAGACTGTACATCTCGAATCGAATGCGGTTTACCGTTTATCGGGCATTGTGAGGTCGCTGGCAACCAAGGCTTCTGAAATTCTGTTCGGTGGACGGGTGGCTCTGTGGCTGCCGCCGCAGCCAGAACAGCAGATTGTCTGGATGAGCGAATACAATAATTGGCTGCACAAGGAGCTGGTGTTCACCAATCAGGTGAGCGGCACGGCGGTCGTGTATGTGCATCTCGGATACGGGAACGTCGCGACGACCGGGGAGTTTACGGATGTGAGGCTGGAGAAGGTTGAGCGGTAGATGAGTACATAGTAGTTGAGTGGATGAATACATCCAAGCCGTGCGGCTTGGCCACATTTACTCATTTGCTCGCCGCAAACCCAAAATTCCACTTGACATGCGGCGGATAATAGAGTACAATAGATTATCGATAATGTTAATATACTGTACTTTCTATGAATTATCGTAAACTCAAGGCGATTGACCAGCTCTACTTCGGGTATCACGAACTTGCCCGCGTGCTCGCTATCAGCATCGATGCCGCCAGGGTGACCGCCGTCCGCTATGTGCAGCAGGGCTTCCTCGTGCGGCTAAAGCGGAACGTGTATGTGCGCGCGGATCGATGGGAGCATCTCACCACGCCAGAGCTGTTTGCATTGGCTAATGTGGGGCAGACGCCTTCGTACGTATCCTTGATGTCCGCGCTCTGCTTTTATGAGGTCTCGACGCAGATTCAGCGCGGGTTTGTTGAATCTATTGCGGTGCATCGCACCACAACGATTGAGGTCGGGGGCGTTGTATTCAGCTACGTAAAAGTCAAGCCGGCGCTATACGGCGATTTCTCGCGCCGCGAAGGATTCTTCATTGCCGAGCCGGAGAAGGCCTATGTTGACGCGATGTACTTAGCCTGCTACGGGCACTACCGGCTTGACCATCCATCGTTGGAT
>JAPLST010000069.1:0-7336 GCA_026398485.1 bacterium | reverse complement strand
TTGGATTTCAGGAAGCTTGATCAAAACCGGATCAAGGCGATTGGTGCCAAATATCCGACACGCGTTGTGCGCTGCTTGGAAAAAGCCGGTGACTGACCTGGCGCGGCACGAGCTGTTTGAAATCGAGGTGCTTCAGGAGTTGAAGAACCGGCGGCTGCTGCAAGGATTTGTCTTTGGCGGCGGGACGATGCTGCGGCTGTGCTATGAACTCAACCGCTATTCCGTTGATCTGGATTTCTTCCCGCTGCGGGAGATAGACGCGCGGCGCTTCCTTAACGCTCTTACGACGGTGCTTGGCGCGCGCTACGATCTTACGGATGCGCAGGCCAAGCAAAAGACGATTCTGTGTGAAGTGCGGTCGCCGTCCTATCCGCAGCGAGTGAAACTCGAGTTTCGCACCCAGGTTGCGCACTATGCCTGGCAGCAGCGCATTGCCTTCTCGAAACACGGAACCATCCAGGTGATGCTCAACGCCGTAACCTTGGCGGAGGCACTGCGGATGAAGATGCGCGCGGCGCTGGAACGGAAAATCATCAGGGACTTCTTCGATATTGAGTTCATCCTGCGCCGCGGTGGGGTACTGAATGTTTCCGTGGCGACGCGAGAGGAATTGGCCCGCATCATGCGGACGTTCACGAAGCGCGACTTTACCACGATCCTAGGCTCGGTACTCGAGCAGGAAGAGCGGGCGTACTATGTGAAGCACAGGTTTGCCTACTTGCGGTCGAAGCTGGAGCAGCCGGCGCAGTAGCAAGCGCGCGGCGAGCGCGTGGCTCTGTGGCTGCCGCCACAGCCAGAGCTGCAGATTGTCTGGATGAGCGAATGCAATAATTGGCTGCTCAAGGAGCTGGTCTTCACGAATCAGGTGACGGGCACGGCGGACGGGCACGGCGGTCGTGTATGTGCATCTCGGATACGGGAACGTCGCGACGACCGGGGAATTCACTGATGTGAGGTTAGAAATAGTTACAGGTAGCAAGTAGCAAGTCCGTGACGCAAGGCGTCACTGCACGTCCGTGCTGGGGATGGTGCTGCAGGTGTGGCGGCGCGCAGCGCACTTGTAACCTGTAACTGGACAGCGTGGCTACGAGTGACATGTGACAGGGGGAGAGAGTCAGGTTCACGCTGCCGGGCGACGGCAACCTTTTGCAAATTTGTGTGAATTAGCGTATAATAACAACAATGAAAATTCACCGCTATCCCGTGTCTAAACACGGAAGCGATATACATGACCTTGAACCAACGCCGAGAATGCAGATGACGACCATAACAATTGGACACCGCTATCAGGTGGTTATTCCCAAAGAAGAACGCAAAAGACTTGGATTGCACCCTGCGTCCAAGGTCAATGTCGAAGCACGCGACCGCTATCTTCTGCTCTATCCTGTAACGACCAAGGGCATGCGTGGTCTGGGTGCTGAAATTGCCAATGCTACGGATGCAACCGACTATGTGAAGAAACTCCGGGCAGCATGGGGTTAGCCCACGTGAAAATGCCTTCAGGCCTCAGGGGATGTCGCGGCGCGGTTCTCGATACCATGCTCTTGATTTATTTGCTCGAAAATCATGCGAAATATGGCGGCGTATGTGAATGGCTTTTCCAGCAGGCCGAGGCTGGAGAATACACGGGTGTTATTACACCGGTGACCATGGCCGAAATCGTCGTGAAGCCATTGCAGTGTGGGCGGCATGATATTGCAGACAGTTACCAGACGGCCATTTGCAATGCGCCCAATATGTGTATCTGTGACTTTTCGTGGAAAACGGGTGTTATGGCTGGTGCACTTCGCGCCAAGTATAATCTGCTGCTGCCTGATATGTTTCAGGTTGCCTCTGCAATGGAGCATGGTGGCGTGCTGATCTCAAATGACCGCGTGTTGCGGAAGATTATGGAAATCCGCATCATTCTTTTGGATGACTTGGTCTGATGCGCAACATGTAGTGTTGTGCGTCAGAATCTGCAGCGCCCCGCCCCGGTGCGGACGGTCACTTGAAAAAATGTTTTTGAGCACTTTATCCAGCATGAACTCCGCCGAGGTGAAGGCGACCAACCAGGCCCGCGACCAGCACATGCGCGGCCTTGTTACCATTGCCGCCGACTACACCTGCGGTAAGCGCTTGCTGGTCACGCTCGATCCGCGTCCGCGCCTGCTTTCCTCCGGGATCATGGTGTTGCCGTGGCGTGTATTCTGCGCGCGTCTGTGGGCGGGCGAAGTACTGTAACATGAACTGGCTGTAACTTGAAATCCAAGTGGGGTGAAGCAGAATGTGCCGCTGGTGTCCGGTGTAGTGTACTGCTTGAGCGCAGCGGCACGGTCGGTGGCGACAATGTCATTTCGGGTGCTGTTCGGCGGGCGTGTCGCGTTGTTCCGGCCGCCGCAGCCGGAACAGCAGATTGTCTGGATGAGTGAATACAATAATTGGCTGCGCAAGGAACTGGTGTTCACCAATCAGGTGACCGGCACGGCGGTCGTGTATGTGCATCTCGGATAAGGGAACGTCGCGACGACCGGGGAGTTTACGGATGTGAGGCTGGAGAGTGTTACAGGTAACAAGTAGCAGGTTACAGGTAGCAGAATTGCAACCTGTGGCAAATTGAAAGAGTTACAAGTGGCAAATAACAGGTGGCAGACTTGCTGCGGATGAACAGGGCGGCATCCAAGCCGAGCGGCGTGGCCACACTTGACAGAGGTGGCCGCGGGTCTAGCCGCGGATGCTGCGAATGTAGCGAAGACATCCAAGCCAAGTGGCGTGGCCACATTTACTACTTTGTTCGCTGCGAACAAAGTATCCTTGCAATAATGTATTATATATGATACAATATATATACTAAACCGTATTTCAGGGAGTACACTATGGACACGCGCGAGAAGCTTAGGCGCTTGCTGACCGAATGGAGCGAGTTCCGCATGCCCGCCTTGTTCGAGCGGACGTTCAACGATGCGCTCACGATGCGCGCATTCTCACGCTGATCGGCCCGCGGCGTGCCGGCAAGACGTTTCTCTGCTATCAGCTGGTACAGCGCCTGCGCCAGTCACTGCCGCCCGGCAATGTGGTCTATATCAACCTCGAGGATGAACGTCTCCATCCGTTTAACGGTGATGAATTGACCTTGCTGCTGGACACGCAGACCGAGCTGCGTGACGTCGCGTCGCAGCAGCCGGTCTACCTCTTTGTGGATGAAGTACAGAATGCGCCGCACTGGTCAAAATGGGCGCGCCGTGTGGTGGAACAAAACCCGCAAGTGCGTCTGGTGCTGACCGGCTCATCTTCCAGCTTGCTCAGCCGCGAAATCGCGACGGAACTGCGCGGCCGCGCGCGCACATTCACCGTCTATCCTTTCAGCTTCGCCGAGTATGCGCGCGCACGCGGCGCGGATGCCACGCCCGCCCTGTTGCACACGGCTTTGCGCGGTCGTGCTGGGGTCGCACTAAAAAAAGTGTTCAATCAATACCTGCACACCGGTGGATTTCCCGAGGTATTCACGGCGGCGGATCCGGCGGCAATCTTACGGGAGTACTATGGCGTGATGTTCTATCGCGACGTGATTGAGCGCTATGCCGTCAAAAATATTCGTTTGCTCGATGATTACCTCACGCTGCTGATCGATCAGACGGCATGCTTGACGTCCGTGTCGGCCACGGCCAAGAAACTCGAGGCGTGCGGCTACTCGTTCAGCAAGAACACCTTGACCGCGTTCTTGCGGTATGCCACCGACATATTCCTCTTGTTCGAGGCCCGGCGGCATAGTTACAAGATCAAGCAACAGCTTGTCGCGCCGCGCAAAATATACGCGATTGACCATGCACTGGTCAAGGCGATTCGTTTTGCCGGTTCTGAAGATTACGGGCGCTGGCTTGAAAATATAATATTCCTCGAACTGATCCGGCGTGGCGCGGCAGTGTACTACCACAAGGAACAGCGCGAGTGCGATTTCCTGGTGGGCGAGCGCGGCAAGATTGTCAGCGCGATCCAAGTGTGCCGCAGCCTGGCAGACCCGCACACACGGCAACGCGAAATCGCCGGACTGCTTGAGGTGTTGACGATCTACCGTCTGAACAAAGGCCTCATCATCACCGAGGATGCCCATGAGCGCATCACGGTCTCCGGCATGCAGCTTGAGGTTGTGCCAGCATGGTATTGGCTGCTGGGTGGATCAGGGAGCTAATTCGTTTTATTTTGCAAAGTAAAACCAAACAGAAGTGGCCGCGGGTCTAGCCGCGGATGCGGCGGCGGCGCATCACGGCGAAGACGGGAATTGGTATAATGACAACAAAATGATGAAGAAACTTCGGATATATCTTGACACAGCAGAGGCGCATGCTGATGCTTGACCCAATCGCTCATACTCTCCGCGTTTTGGAGTTCGACGCGCTGCGCACAGTGCTGGCCGGCCATGCGGCCACGCCGGCCGGGCGGCGCGCGGCCGCGGCGTTGATGCCGACGCGCCAGTTCGCGTCCATTGTCCGCTTGCAGCGCGAGACCACCGAGCTGGTGCAATTACTGACAGCCGGCAATTGCCCGCCGCTGTCGGGCGTGGCGGATATTGCCGAGGGTATCGCCGGGCTGGCGCAGGCGCGCGTGCCGCTCGAACCGGAAGACCTGCTGGCGATTGCCGAAACACTGCAGGCAATGCAAGCCCTGCGCGCCTTTGGCGCCTGCTATCGCGAGCTTGCCCCGACCCTCTGGGAGGCCATGCAACCCATCGGCGATTTTACCAAGGAATGCGCCGAGATCGACCGTTGCATTGATCGCGACAAGACCGTTCATGCGCATGCGTCCCCGAAATTACACGATCTGCGCCGGCATATGGCCACGCTGCGCGGGCAAATCCACGAGCGCTTGCGGCGCGTCATGGAAAGCGCCGAGGCCCAGCGCGCACTCGAGGACACAGTCATCACCGAGCGCAATGGCCGGCCGGTTTTGGTGATCAAATCCGGGATGCGCAACGCGGTGGCGGGCACGGTCTGGGATCGTTCGCAAAGCGGCGCCACACTGTTCATCGAGCCGCACGCGGTGACCAACTCGACGAGCTGCGCTTTGAGGAAGCCCGCGAAGTCGAACGGATATTGTGGATTTTAACCCGCCTGCTCGATGCGCGCAGTGCCGACATTCTGGCCGGCTGCGCGGTGCTTACCCATGTTGACCTCACCTTCGCCAAGGCGCGCTATAGCATTGCCTGTCGCATGTGCGCGGCGGAACCGCGCGACGACACGCGCATGGTCTTGCGCGACGCGCGCCATCCGCTGTTGCTGCACTATGCGTCCGCGACGGCCGGTGGCCTCGAGGCCGTCGTGCCCATCTCACTGCGGCTCGGTGATGAGTATGACAGTATCGTCATTACCGGCCCGAACACCGGTGGCAAAACGGTCGCGCTCAAGACGATCGGCTTGCTGACCCTGATGGCGCAATGCGGCATGCATCTGCCCGTGGCCAGCGGCAGTTGCATGCCCGTCACGCGCGCCGTGTATGCCGACATTGGCGACGAGCAAAGTTTGCAGCAGAGCTTGAGCACCTTTTCGGCGCACATCCGCACGCTCGTGGCGATTCTCGCGCAGGCCTCGGCCGGCGCACTGGTCTTGCTCGATGAGCTGGGCGCCGGCACGGATCCGGCCGATGGCGCGGCGCTGGCAACGGCCTTGCTGGAACATCTGCGCCAGCGCGGCATTCAGGCCGTGGCGACCACGCATCTGGGCGCGCTCAAAGTCTATGCGTCGAGCGTGCCGCGCGTCGAAAACGCATGCGTCGAGTTCAATGCCGAGACGATGCGGCCGACCTTCCGCCTGCTCATCGGGCAGCCTGGCGCCAGCAATGCGATTGTCATTGCGCACCATTTCGGCATGCCGGCCGAAATTCTGGATGGCGCGCGCGCCGTGCTGGCCGAGGGCGCGCTGGACACCACCGAATTGCTGAACAAAGTGCAAGCCATGCGGGTCGAGGCCGAAGAACGGCGCACGCGCGCCGACGACCTGCAGCGCGACGCCACCGCGCGCATGGCCGACGTCGAGGCCGAACGCGGTCGCATCGTGGACGAGGCGCATGCGCTGGTGGAGGACACCATGCGCGACCTGTGCGCGCTGCTGGATGAATATCAACAGGCGACCGCGAATGCGCCGGCGCCGTGGGGCGATTGCGCGCGGACACTGTGCGAACGCCTGCGCGAGCTGGCACGCGGCACGCCCTTGGCCGAGCAGCAAGCCCAATTCGTTGAGCGCGTCAAGTTGGGTGACCGGGTTTTTGTCCGGCCGTTGCAGAGCTTCGGCATTGTGCGCGCGATCCGGCGCAAGAAGCGGATGATGCAGGTTGACATTGGCAAAGTCGAAACAGAGGTGCCGTTCAGTGGCATCGCCGAACGGCCGTTCAGCATGCCGCAAACGCCGCGGGCCAAGCCGGCCGCGCCCGAAACCGCGCCGCCACCCGCACGGGAGCCGGCGACCGAAGTGTGCGCGGAAGAACCGGCGGTTATCACCGCGTGGGACACGCTTGCCGTCGGTGATGAAGTGTATGTGCCGTTGTTGCACAGCACTGCGACGGTGCAGCGCATTGATCGCGCGCAACAGCGCCTGACGGTGCGCGCCGGCGCGTTCGACACGGTCGTCCCGTTCAGCAAAGTCCGCTGTAATTTCACGCGCGACGCGTGAAGTTAGTGAATGGAGGATAGCCGCCATTGCTGCGCAGCCAATGCATCTGTACGTTTCACCGACTTAGTGACAAATCCATCTGTTTCTGCCCTGAACCTTGAACCCTGCCGCACCTCTGCAATGGGAGCGGCCTCCGTGCCGCGAATGCTGCGGCAGCCGAGGGGAGCGCGGCACGCCGGTGCCGCTGAAGGTATGCGGGCACACCGTTGCCCGCCGCTGCACTGACCACCGTGCCTGCAACATTAGCAACCGCGAATAAACGCCAATAAACGCCAAAGACCGCGAATCAGGCAAAGAAATTGTGCAGCCGCAGAGTGCTGCGCATTGACAATCATACATTGATTCGCTTGTTGCTGCCGCGGAACGGACAATAGCTGCAGACGCCAATCGGGCGATTGGCGTTCCCAGGGGCGGATCTCGTCTGCCAGTCCTCGTTTCGCGCTCAACAATTTATGACGCGGCCAAGGATCGCACGCGGCTTCCGCCAGAAGATGCGATGGGGAGATCGCAGCAGCCTTCAGCCGATCGGGAGATCGGCGTTCCCGGCGCAGCGCGCAGCAGTGCCGCAGAATCGCGGCGCGGAGGCCGCTGCGTGCTCAGTATTCGGTAATCGGTATTCAGTAATCAGCATCCATGCTTCCATCATGCCCCGTTTTCCATCACCGATCACTGATCACCGATCACCAACAACATCC
>JAPLST010000474.1 GCA_026398485.1 bacterium | reverse complement strand
GACCTTGCCTGCCTGTGCCGGCTACAGCAGACAGGCGTCGTGGGTGAACAGCACCTACCAGCCGCCGGATCCAGGTGGAGCACGTGCGACCATGACTGCGCTGGCCTGCGCTCAATTATTAATTCGTTCGCCGCGAACGAATTTCACGCGAACGAATTTCACTTGACGTGCTGGCCGGGCCGTGCTACAATCTCGGCGTGGATCTGCAATCCGGGTTCCGGCCGCGCGGCAGTCGCTGCACCGCGCCGGATAACACAAATGCGTTGGCATGCGCCGTATGGATACCATAATGGAAAAAATCGATTTCAAGAAAAAACTTGCGCATCTCTATCGACCTTCAGCGAAAGAAGTTGCCGTGGTTGATGTCCCGCCCATGAATTTCCTGATGATTGACGGAGAAGGCGACCCCAACACATCACCAGCCTTTGCCGCGGCCATCGAAGCCTTGTTCGCGGTCTCGTATACCGTGAAGTTTATGCTCAAGAAAGGGGCTTTGGCAATTGACTACGGCGTCATGCCATTGGAAGGCCTGTGGTGGACTGATGACATGGCCACGTTTTCGACCGCCGACAAGTCCAACTGGCAATGGACGATGATGATCATGCAACCAGAGTGCGTCGCCAGGGAAATGATTGACCAAGCCATTGCCGAAGTGACAAAGAAGAAAAATCCTGCCGCAATCTCAAAAATACGCCTTGAAGTTCTATCCGAAGGAACGTCTGCGCAAATTCTGCATGTGGGCCCGTTCTCCGAAGAAGGGCCTGCGATTGAGAAAGTGCATCAGCATATTGATGCCCGGGGAAAACGGGTCGGGAAACACCATGAAATCTACTTGAGCGACATCAGAAAGGCAGCCCCGGCAAAGTGGAAAACCATCATCCGGCAACCAATGCAGTTCTGAATCACGTCCTGCCTGCGCGTGCTGGCATTAAACAAACCTGACCATTGCGGTGGAACATCACGACCCACCCTTGCCACATGAGCGAAGCACCCAGCCATCTGCTGAAGCCGACCGCGCCCCGCGCCGGCGCAAGCCCCGGCAGTCATCTTGAGCGTTGTACTTGATTGCATTACCAGCACCCATGTTAGTAAAGGAAGCATGCCGAGACCCCCACGACCTTGCGTCGTGGGTGAATAAGATTGAGCAAAAAAACGCGCCGTCACTCCATCCCCCAATCTCTGCCTCCACTGCTCCCGCCATCAACGGGTGCGGTGGGGGGCAACAACACCGACCAACCGCCGGATCCGGGTGGAACACGTGCGACCACGGCTGCGCTGCCCTGCGCTCAATTATACATTCGTTCGCCGCGAACGAATTTCACGCGAACGAATTGCACTTGACGTGCGTGCCGGGCCGTGCTACAATCTCGACATGATCTGCGATCCGGATCCCAGCTGCAGGGGAGCCGCCGCCGCGACAATAGTTTCGCAACGCATGCCGCAACCATGGCAGGCAGAATATAGTAAGAAGGACGCATAACAACGATTTGGGCAGGGGAAAAACATGTCATCAGCAACAATCAAGCTGTTTCTTCAGCATGGGGACGCGAAAAGTTTACGCACCGCCGAGATATCTAACTGGACCGGAAAAGCGGTCGCAGCGCCCCGAACAGAATTCGATAAACTTCTTGCGCGTGAGGAACTCGACAAAGCCGGAGTTTACATACTCATTGGCAGTGACCCACTCACCAACGCCCCGCGAGCCTACATCGGCGAAGCCGAGATCATTCGGGATCGCCTCAAGCAACACAAAACGAAAGAGTTTTGGATCTCGGCCATTGTTTTCGTCAGCAAGGATGAAAACTTAACCAAGGCTCATGTGAGATATCTAGAAAGTCGCCTGCTCGCCGAAGCCGCACAGATAAGCAGGTTCACTCTCGAGCAGAATCAAGCAGGCGGATCAAAGCTTCCAGAATCAGACCGTGAGGACATGGAGGTGTTTCTGGCCCGGATTCGGCAACTCCTGCCAGTCCTTGGTTCTGACATTCTTACGCCGATCACCCAGCCTTCCACTAGTCCTCAACCCGGGGGCGTGCTTATTTGCCGCATCAAGGGTGCCGCGGCGCGAGGCCAGCGTACAGCCAGTGGCTTTGTTGTGTTTCGAGAGTCCACTGCCGTCTTGGAGGAGCGCCCATCCGCCGAAAGTTATCCTTACGTGATGGCTCAGCGTAAACAACTCATCGCCGATGGCACGTTAGTTAACAAAGATGGGTTCCTGGTCTTCACCAAGGATGCAGAATTCTCCAGCCCGTCTGCGGCGGCAGTCGTTGTTCATGGTGGAAGCGCAAACGGACTTGTTGCCTGGAAGACCGAAGCCGGCAAGACACTCAAGCAACTCGACGAACAAGCATAGGCAATACCGAACAAGAATTTCCAGCGCACATCGTAAACGCCACCGCTGAAATTGGACTTCGGCCAATCCACAAAGGAATTCGGAAACATGACGGACAAATTACTAATCAGAAATGAAACGCGCGCCGATGTCAGCGCCATCGCTGAGGTCACGATCGCTGCGTTCAAGACGCTGGCCATCAGCAATCACACGGAGCAATTCATCATTGCCGCACTGCGTGCCGCCAAGGCGCTCACGGTCTCGCTCGTTGCTGAAGTGGATGGGCGCGTCGTGGGACATATCGCGTTCTCCCCAGTGACGATTTCGGACGGGTGCCCGAACTGGTACGGACTTGGACCCGTGTCGGTGTTGCCGGAATGCCAGCGCAAGGGGATTGGCAGCGCGTTGATACAGGAGGGGCTAGCACGGCTGAAGCAACGTGGTGCCCGGGGATGTTGCCTTGTGGGACATCCGGAATACTACCGGCGCTTCGGGTTTCAGAACATCCCGGGGCTGGTCCATGAGGGAGTGCCGGCCGAGGTCTTCTTCGCCTTGCCTTTGGCTGGCCATATTCCGCAGGGCAGCGTTGAATTTCACGTGGGATTCAAGGCGGATGGCTACCCAAATGGCGCCGGCGATGCGCAACCCGCGCACGCCTGACCCGCAACGTTCGGAGCACAGAAAGAATGAGAGCACCATTTCAGATTCTGGTCATCCCGTTCCGGCGCCTGGCAACGGAGCCGGAGTACGCGGTGCTCACGCGCAGCGATGCCGGATGGTGCCAGTTTGTGGCCGGAGGTGGCGAGGACCGCGAATCGCCGGAAGAAGCCGCCGCACGGGAGACCAAAGAAGAAATCGGAATCAATGCCGCTGGCGCCTTGCTGGCGTTGGACTCAACGGCAACCGTGCCGAAGGATTGCTTCGCCGCGGCGGCTTCGTGGTCGCCGGATGTCTACGTCATTCCCGAATATTGCTTTGATGGGACAGCAACCGGAATGCGCTCTGGGAATTGAATGAAAGACTGAAACGGGCTGCGAACAATGGCGGCGCATGCTATCGCCGCGAAGCACGACGCAGCATGAATGCCGTCGTTGGCAGACACGAAATGAAAACGACACACAGAAACATAGGGCCGGCATGCATCACCGTGCTTCTGACAATCGCGTCGCTCTGGATCATTATCGAAAGCGCGCAAAACGAACCATACTTCACGCTAAGGAAATACGACGCCTTAACTCAGATCGGCGTCGCGTGCGTACTAATCACTGGGTGGATTCTATTTGCAGTATGGCTTGTGTCCCGGATTTGCCACAAGCGGCTGTCCGCACTCTGGTTGACAGCCATCATCTGGATAGTCATCATGCTCTTTTATCTGCATACCAGCCCGCTCGATATTTTCTCAGATATGGCGCAATTTCATGGCGCACCATGAAACGGCCAATCAGCCAACGCGGGTGCGCCGAACGGCGCACCCGCGCGATCCGTGCCGGACACGCCGCCGTCGGGCGCAAAAGAAAATGATCACTACTAATGAATGCGTTTTCTGCTTTGCAGCCTCCTTGTAGCCGCCCGCGGTGAGGGGCGGGACTCCAAGCAGGCGCCCGCGGCCACAATTGGAATGCAACCAAGTAGAAATCTGGTATACTATGGCATGAAGAAAATATGGTGATCATGATGCACAGCACACCAGACATCATTACCTGGCTGCCTAATCGCTTGGGAGAATAAATGCGCGACTTGAAAGAACTCGGTGTTTTGATGCTGGGCTTTGTGCCGTGGCTGCTCTTCCTCTTTTTTTCCGGTCATACGCTGATGAGCTTGGAACGCGCCAGCATTGTAGCGCTGCTTGCATCGCTCACGTTCGGGTTTGGTGAACTGCGCCGCGGCTATATTCTGCAGTGGGGCACGCTGCTGTTTTTCTGCTTTTGCGTTGTTGCCGTGAATTTCTGCAAGGTGGTCTGGGTGGCAGAACACATGGACCTGTTGGCCAACACCGCGCTGGCTGGCACCATGTGGCTGACCATCGTGGTGGGCAAGCCGTTTGCGTTGCAGTATGCCCGCCGGGACGTGCCCAGGGAGCGCTGGAATGACCCGAAGTTCATCCAAGGCTGCCGCTTCATCACCATGGTATGGGCCTGCCTTATGACGCTGGCGGCCGGCGTGGCGGTCGTGCGGTGCAGTGCCCTGCTCCGCCTGCCGGCGTGGGTATATTTCGACGCGAGTCTCGGCATCATTCTGACGGGCCTGACCTGCACGATTCTTTTCAAGAGACAGAAGCGGCGGGAACAGGCAAATCGGGTGCCCGGCGCGTGCGGGGAAAAATCACGGTAGTGCAATGAACGAAATGGTATCCTGCGCGGTGGCGCAGCCGCTGAATGTGCGTTCGGCTTAAGGAAGGTGTAGTGGACAATCTTATGATTTTGGTCACTGCAGGGGCTCTTGGGGCAATTGGGGCAATTGGTGCGCTCTATCTCACATCGCGATTAGGAAGGATACGTCTGGCTCGCCCAAGCACAGTCGCGGTGCGGCCAACCTCAATCAAGTTTACCGGCGAGCAGGATGGTCCGCGCGAAAGAATGCTGAAAGCCGCACTTGTCACGCGGTTTCAGGCTGATAGTATGGTCAAAAGAGCATATCTTGCCCGTCTGGATATCGGAGAAGGCTTTACGGTGGGTCTTTGTATAAAAGCTAATCCGCTGCCCGACTTGTCCTATCCGGAAAAAATCAGCGAACTTTTCATGAAAGTTATGGGTCCCGGCGGGTATTTGCACATTTTATTCTTAACAGATGATCAAGAGATTGAAATCCGCCGAGTTTGCCAATCGTTTTATGAATCAACGCCATCATCAGCCTAACAAAACAATGCCGACATCGCTCACATGGCGCGACTGAGTTTTTTTGTTCTGCAACCAACGGAGTCCATCGCCACCATGCCCGCAGCAATCAAGCCACCCACCTATAAGACGGGCCATGTTGCCGTTGCTCAATACGCCGACAGACTTGCTGCGCTCGATCAGCGTGCCCTTGCACTATGGGCGGCCCGCTGCGCAGAGCATGTTCTGCCTCACTTTGAGCGCGAACGCCCGGCTGATGACCGCCCGCGCCGGGCCATTGCAGCAGCGCGTGCATGGGTGCATGGCGAGATCCGGTGCGGCGCGGCGCGCGCCGCTGCCGTTGCCGCGCACGCCGCGGCACGTGCCTGCACACAGCCTGCTGCTATTGCTGCCGCACGGGCCACGGGTCATGCCGCGGCAACCGCCCACATGTCAGAGCATGCCCGTGGCGCGGCCGCGTATGCCATCACGGCCACCGCAGCAGCATCACCAGACCGGAGGGAGGCTGCCATCAACCTTGAGCGGCAGTGGCAGATGCAACAGCTACCGCAGGCGACTTGACGTGGGCTTCTTTGCCGGACGGCCCGCGCATCCCGACCCCGTCACGCATCTTGCCGGGTGCTTGGCGCGGATTTAGTTGGGCCGCGATGAAAATGAGCAGAGTCAAGATAAGGGAATATGTGCTGGCGGATCTCGACGCATACGCCGACTGGCAGAGCGACCCGGAGGTTGCGCGTCACATTACTTGGCTACCCAAGACGCGTGCCCAGAGCCGAGCTTGCCTTGCCGACGCGATTGCGCAGCAGACCACGGTCCCGCGCATCCGGCATTTCTTTGCCGTCGTCCTCGCAGATACTGACGAGACGATCGGCAATGTCGGCCTCACGATCACTGGTCCAGGCACCGGCGACTGTGGATGGTTTCTCCGAAGGCACTACTGGGGGTGTGGGTACGCTACGGACGCTGCACAATTGCTCATCGAGTATGCGTTTCAGGCGCTTGGACTTGAGCGCCTTACTGCATCCTGCGCCGTTGGCAATTCGGCATCTGAGCGAGTAATGCTGAAGTGCGGCTTTGTCTGTGTCGAGAGATCGGAGACACGTGCCAAGTACGAGATCCAGAGAACGGCCTGGCAACAGGCCCAACAGGCTCTTACAGCGGATGCCGCCAAGCCGCCCTGCTGAAGAGCATCGTTCGATTGCGGATAACAATGTGCCGTCTCCTGCACTCCTTTTCTCCTTGTTCATTCATCTGCGGTCGCAGCATCCGCGCCGCCTGTCTGCACACGACAAAAAATGTCGATTGAACGCGCTGCGGGTGGTGTGGCATGTGGCGGTGGCCACGCGGAACGCCGTTAAATTCTCGTGCAACACGATAATTTATGGATGCAGAGAGGCCAGAAGCGGAACTGCCTACCGCGGTCGGTAGCTCTGCCCGTAGCCGACGCACGGCGTGCGGCGCGCAGCACATCACGCGGAACGCCGTTAAATTCTCGTGCAACACGATAATTTATGGATGCAGAGAGGCCAGAAG
>JAPLST010000468.1:642-23433 GCA_026398485.1 bacterium | reverse complement strand
GGTTTGCACCAGTCGCGACCGCGCGCCCGGCACGGTCGCCCGCGTCCTGGCCGGCGCGGCGCGCGTCACTTTCGATGGATTGCTGGCCGAGCACGCGGCCGCATGGGAACGCCGCTGGCGCACGGCGGATGTGGTGATTGAGGGTGACCCGCGGGCGCAGCATGCGCTGCGCGTGAACCTGTATCACTTGCTGCGCGCGTTGCCGCGCGGTGATGCGCGCGTCGCCATCTGCGCCAAGGGCTATGCCGGCGAGCTCTACCAGGGCTTGTTTTTCTGGGACACGGAAATGTTCATGTTGCCGTTTTACTTGTACACCGACCCGGGTGCCGCGCGCACCCTGGCCGACTTCCGCGTCCAGGCCCTGCCCGGTGCGCAGCGGGTGGCCGCGCACTACAAGTATGCCGGCGCACGCTATCCCTGGACGTCCGACGACCACGGCGATGAATGCTGCGGCCCGTGGGTCTTCAAGGATCATCAGGTGCATGTCACCGCGGATGTCGTCTACGGCCTGGTGCATTATGCCCGCGCCACCAACACCCCGGGCTACCTGCGCGGCGCGGCCGCGCGGGTGCTGCTCGAAACCGCGCGCTATTGGATGCAGCGTATTGATCACCGCGCCGGCGACCCGCGCCCGCACTTGCTCGGCGTCATGGGCCCGGACGAATTCACGCCCATGACCAGCAATAACAGTTACACCAACCGGCTGGTCGCGTTCGCGCTGACGGCGGCCGCCGCGGTTGGCCGCGCCGCCGGTGCCGCGCCCGCGGAATGCCGTGCATTTGCGCGCACCGCCGCCGCCCTGCCCCTGCCGCGCGCGCAGGACGGCACGCTGGTGCTGCAATGCGAAGAATTCGAGGGACTGGCTGACATGAACATCAAGGCCGTGTGGAAAAACCGGCGGATTATGTTCTGCTGGCAGGTCCCGCAGGAACGCATGTTCCGCAGCAAATGCATGAAGCAGGCCGACGTGCTGCTGCTGATGGCATTGTTCCCCCATGAATTCACGGCCAAGGAAATGCGGCGCGCATGGAACTACTATCTGCCGTTGACCACCCACGACTCCTCGCTGTCCTTTGGCACGCATTGCATCCTTGCCGCCTGGCTCGGGTTGGCGGCGCAAGCCTATGCATTCTGGCGCCGCAGCGCGGAACTGGATCTTGATGTGCGCAAGGGGAGTGCCGCGGAAGGCATTCACATTGCCGCCGCCGGCAACACCTGGCAAGCCGCCATTTTCGGTTTTGCCGGCGTGGCGACCGCGCTGCAGGCGGACGTGCTGACGATCACGCCGCACCTGCCGCGCCGGTGGCACCGGCTGGCCTTTCCACTGGTCTGGCACGACACTCCCGTGGATATTGACATCACCCGCGCCAGTGTGGCGGTGACCAACAAGGGGATCGCGCCGCTGGCCGTGAACATTTGCGCCACCCGCAAAATTATTGCGCCGGGACACAGCCTGCGGGTGCCGCGCTGAGCCACCCGCCGCGGTCTAAAAAACGTCCGGCCGATCAGGGCGGCGACGCCGTTGCGGCGTGGCCGGGATGCCGCACGCCGGGCGCCAGCACCAGCGAGGCGAGCAGCAGGGCGACCAGTGCCATCACGCCGCCAATGCTGAAAAACAGGAAGGGGTAGAGCCAGCGGATGAACACCGCTTCGGTCGTGGCGTTGAAGCGCTGCAAGAACGTCATGGTTTTGAACGCCGCGAAATCTGGCGTGAGTAAGGCATCCTGCGGATTACGCGGGTCGTATGCCAGGCACACTGGGGCAAAGGGCGGATACGCGCCCGGCGGGGTCATGCGCCGGCCCACGTCGGCCAGCACGGTGTACCACGCGCCGCTGACCGCAAAGGAAAAGAGGGGCCGGAAGCTGTAGCGATAGTCGCGCTCGAACAGAAAAAAATCCTGGAACGCCGGTGGCGGCCGCGCCGCGCCATTCTGCGTGCGCACATAGCGGGTGGCATTGGTCTGCAGCGTGAAGGTCATGGTCGTCACAATCGGATAGGCCGACGCGCGCGTGAACGTGCCGGCATCCGTGGCCAGTGCGAGCACGATGTCGTTTGAGGCGCTGATCGCGCGCAGCGTGCCCTGCACGCCGGGAATGACCTGCACGGTTTCCGTGCGCACGATGGTCTGCATGCGGTCGGTGGAGGATGGCACGCTCTGGCGCATCAGAAAACGCTTTACGCCATTGGCGTCCGTGGTACACAATTCCGTGGCCGCAGACTGCAACACGTGGGCTGGTGCATCCGCAAGCCGCACGGCGGTCGCCTGGCCGTTGCTGATAACGGTCACGGCGGTGAGTCGGCCATTGTGCATCCGCCCTTGGAGTTGCACACCACTGGTCCGGGTGCAGACAACCTCCTGGTCAATGGCGACGATCAGCACGGCCTGCGCATCATAATATTTCAACAATGCCGTGATCGTTCCGTACGCCTTTGCGCCTCCGAAAAAGAGGCGGAAGGAATGGCGGCCCCAGCCATAGCCCGCGGCGATCAGCAGCGCGGCAACGAGCGGGAAGAACGCCGCTTTGACGACCCGCTTCATGGGGCCGGCGCTTGTTCGACGGCGCCGATGTTCATGCGGCCGTAGGGCTTGATCACGCCGCGCCGCACCATGCCGACAAACAGCAGGGAAATGCCGACGCCGACCATGCCCATGGCAATCATCATCAGGTAGCCGCTGAAATAGTCCAGCTGTCCGGGCGGGCAGAAACGCTTCGAGTAAAAGGTGACCCACAAACTCACGCCGTTGAGCATCAGCAAGCGGGTCAGACTGCCGATGATGCCGCTGCCGGCGGCGACCGTGCCCATCTTGTCGCGCGGAATATAATCATAGGCCATGGGGCCGGCGACGGTGCTCGAGAGCAGGCCGATCAGCGCACCAATTTCACCAAACAGGATGATCTGCCACAGCAGCGGGCGGTGGTCGGGCAGGAAAAACTGGACGAAGCAGTAATACGCAATCGTCATCAACAGGTTGCCGCAAATCGAGTAGGTGTAGAGTTTGATGCGGTCGAATTTGTCGGCGAAATAGCCGACTACCAAGGTCAGCGGAATGTTAATAAGGCCGCCGATGGCGATGTTGGTGCCCATTTCCTGCTTGGTGTAGCCCCATTGTTCGGTGAACAGCAGCGTGCCCATGGTGCCCAGGCCGATAGCCAGAAAGGTGCGCGAAAACGAGAGCAGGTAGATCGGCCAGAGCGTCTTGTCGGTAAAGACACTCGTGAAAAAGTTGGCCAAGGAAACCTTTTGGCTGGTGAGCGCCTGCACCGGCTTGCGCTCGCGCACGTAAAACGCCACGAAGACGGTGGTGATCGCCAGAATCAACGCACTGGTCCAAAAGGCGGCGCGATCACCGGTGATCACAAACCATGGCTGAAATTCCTGGTCGTCAAAGCGGCCCAGCATGATGGTGTAGACGAACAGCAGATAGGCGTAACCGATGAACTGGGCTATGCCGCTGGCGCGGCCGCGCTGCTGGGGCGGAATGATCTCCTGCTGCAAGATGCCGAACGGCATGCTCATGTCCGCCAACGCCAGCCAGACCACCACCAGCGGCACCAGCACATACACATTGCGCACCAGCGGCACAAAGATGCTGCAGGCGATCATCAAAATCCAGGCCGTGATCACAAATGGTTTGCGCCGGCCACTGCGGAACCAGACGTGGTCGCTGACATACATCACGACCACGCCGACGGCCACATTGAAGAACACGTTCAAGCTGGAAATGAAGGCGATGGTCGCGGGATTGTCGAAAAACTTGCGCAGGGTGAAGGTCAAAAAACTGCTGCTCAATCCTTCCGCCAGCGTGGTCGCAAAGCTCGGCAAGGTGATCAGCACGACCCAGCGCCAGGGCACTTGCTTGTGCTGGGTTTCAATCATGCGCGGGGCTGGCGGGTGCGCGGGCGCGTTGGGCCGGGCGGCGCGCGATGCACGCTCTCGCGCAACACGAGCGTGCAGGCGAGCGCGCTGGTCTTGACGTGCTGCCCTTTGTGGGCGATCCGGTGCAGCAATTGTGCGACGTCCGTTTCGGCCATGACATCAATGGGCAGGGCCACGCCGCTGATGCGCAGGGGCGCGCGATCCTGAAACATGTCCGTGGCGGCCGAGATGATGCTGAAATACTGCGGATTGATGGCGCGATTGCGATACAGATGCGCGACGAATTTCTGGGCGATGGCATCGCTGTAGGTAATGACGCCGGACGGCACCGCGGCCAGATCGTGCGGCGTGCGCGCCGCGTCGATTTCCGCATACGTCTCGGAGAGGAACACCGGGCTGAGCCGGTGCGTGTGGCACAGGCGCAGATAGGCATTGCGGCGCGCGCTGACGGTTGCATGCGTCGCGTTCCCTTTGGTGAAATCAATGTAGCCGATGCGCTGGTGGCCGGCCTCAAGCAGGCAAGCGAACGCCAGGCGCACGTTGTCATACTCGTCAAACACGACGCTGTCGTGCAGGTGGGCGTGCGGCGGATTGATGTGGATGGCGGGCACCTCGCTGTGCGCGGTCGCGTGCAGCAATTGCGGCACGTCGTTGGCGACAAACAGCACGCCATCGAAGCGCCGCTCTTCAATCATGGCCGCAATGCGTGCGAGCGCGTCTTCGTCGCCGGTGCGGTAGAGCAGCGCCGTGGTTATGTAGGCGTGGCGCAGCAGGCACTCGACGCATTGCTCGAGGATCAGGTGGGCATAGGGCACGCTGATCGTGTCGCGGTCGGTGATGAATGCCACCGTTTGGGTGCTGCCGCGAAACAGGTAGTGGGCGCGGATGTTGGGCCGGTAGTTGAGTTTCTTGATGGCGCTGGCAATGCGCTTGCGCGTCGTTTCCGACACGCGAATGGTGTTGTCGGTATTGTTCAACACCTTTGAGACAGCCGCGTTGGAGACGCCGGCTAACAGGGCTACATCGCGAATCGTTGCAGGCATGGGTGGCTATGGTAATGCACACCCCGGACGGCCCGAGGGCGCGACGGCAGGGCGTGCAGGTGACGCAGGGAACGCACCAGTATAACGAGTTGCAGCGCGGCTGTCAACATGGGCAGAGCCACGTTCAGGGTTCAGGGGATGTGAATATCCAATATCCAACAAGGAATATCCAATGATGAAGTTCTGCGCAGATATTTCGTAATTGGATATTGAGTGTTCGATATTGGATATTCATCAGCGGGTTCAGGGTTCAAGATCCGTGGCAGAAGCAGACAAATTTGCCACCAAGGCACGAAGACACGAAGAAGAAGCAGCAACAGCAATGACGGTGGTAGTGGTCAAAGCGCAGAAGGCTGCGGCACAATAGTCAATACTCGCTGCTACGATTTCTTCGTGTCTTCGTGTCTTCGTGGCCATAGTATCTGTGGTGCAGGAGGGTTCAGGGTTCAGGGTTCAAATTTCAAATCTCAAATCTCAAATCTCAAATCGCCGCTTAACGACACGCCCAACTGGCGAGCTGGTTGCCGCGAATACCGAGCTGCATGATGGCGGCGTGCATACGCAAGGTGGTGCCGATGCCGTCCCGCGTGTGCGCGTCGCTGCCGATGGTGAAGGCCACGCCGGCCTCGCGCGCCAGGATGAGCATGCGGGCATAGGCCGCATCGCGCGCGGGATCGCCGGGCGGCGCACAGCACGCGGAGAAATGCGCGGGATGCAGTTCGATGGCCACGCCATACTGGGCGGCCAGCGCGAACGCGTCGCGGAATTCCGCGTCGCGGATGGCAGCCAGCGCCGCGCACGCCTGTTCCGGGCGGCCATGCGGGCTGAACGGATGGGCAATGGCGTGCGCCACGCCGCTCTGCACCCCTTCGCGGAATAGTTGCAACAGGAGCATGGCCAGCGCGCGCGGCGAAGCATCGGCCGGCTGACGCACAAGGTCATGCATGTGCAAGTGCGAGCAGGCGAGCAGCACGAAATCGAGCTGGGCGGCGCGTTCGGCGGTGATGCCAACGTGACCGTCGCCGGCGTATTCCGCTTCACAGCCCAGCATAACATGCACGCCCGGCGCCAGTGCCGCAATCTGGGCGCGCACGGGCAAGAGCCGCGCCACGTTTTGCGGGCGATACCAGTCGGTCGTTTCCCATGCGGGATTGTCCCAGACGTGGTCGGTGAGGCCAATCGTGCGCAAACCGAGTTGGGCGGCGCGTTGGGCAATCTCCGCCACCGTTTGATGCGGGTCGGAGCAGCAACCGTACAGTTGGGTGTGGACGTGCAAATCGACGTCAAACAGGGACGTCATGAGGCGACCAGATGATAGGGGCGCGGGGCGGGCGTGGCCGGGATTGGCTCGGTGTGGCGTTTTGTGGTCTTGGGGCAGAGGTGCGTCAGGGCTTGCTGCGTGCCGCGCAGGCGGGGCGGGATGCAGACGCGCATGCAGTTGCCCATGGCGTGGGTCATGGCCGCCTGCAGGCCGGCCGCGTGGCATTTCGCATAAAACGTGTTGAGCATGACCATTTCGTCAACAGGCCCGGTGGCGGGCGGCAGCACCCCGTAGGTCTGGCCGGCGCAGGCCGGGCCTTCCTCGGGTATCAGGTTGAGTTGTTCCGACCAGGCACAGCGCCAGTGGTCAACCTTGGCATACAGAAACGTGCGCTCGCCGATGGTGACGGATTCAAGCGCGCTGCGGCGCGCGTCAAAGGCCTGCACCGGGCAGTCTTTGACGCAGCGCAGGCAGTGGTCGCACAACGGCGGGCCGGCGTACAGCGGATCGGGATCAAGGGGCGCGGCGGTGATAATCGAAACAAAGCGCTGGCGCATGCCGAACTGGGGCGTGATGACCAATGCGTGCAGGCCGAATTCGCCGAGGCCGGCTGCGACGGCGGCGTGGCGGTGCGAGAAGTCGGCGCACCAATCCGTGGGAATATCCTTGTAGGCATGCACCCGCCATTTGCCGGAGACGGGCATGGGGATCGTGGCATGGCCATGATCCTCGAGCAGGCGCGTGAGGCGCAGGGTGGCGGCCTGCAAACGCCGGCCAATCACCAAGTTTTGATACCGCTCAATGCCGAAAATGCTCTCGGCCAGACCGCAACCGGCGTGGACGAACAAGGCATCCGGATAACGAATGGCGAGTGAAATGACGGTGCGCGCGCCGGGCAAATGCGCGGCAGGATGCACGCGCGGCGGCGCGTGCTGATAGCGCTCGATTGGCGCGATGCCGACCAAGTCCATGCGCGCGCCACGCGCCGCTGCTTTGACTGCTGCGGTCAGCGTGTTCACGTGGCAGCGCCCGTGTGCGCAACCGCGCGGGCGTGCACGGCGAGCAGGTCCACGCCGCGCAAGTGGGGTGGCACGCATTCGCGCTCGCATTCGCGCATGGCATAGGTGTACCATGTTTGCAGCCCGCCGCGCCTGCCTTTTTCGGCCAGGGCGCTTTGCACGTCGGTGTCCGTGATCGCGCCGTCGGGCGGCGCAATCGTCACGTCCAAGCCGTGCAGCTTCGGCCCCATTTCGGCATTCAGCATAAATTTGCGCGACCACATGCAGCGCCAGCGGTCTTTGCGCGCGATGGTGAAGGTGCGCGGGCCGACGACGACGGTGTCGGTCGCAGTGTCGTCCAGCGCGTGCATGCGGCAAGCGCCCAGGCATTTGCGGCAGTTGTCGCACAGGGGCGCGCCGGCATACATCGGGTCGGGCGCAAGCACGGCATCGGTGACGACCGAGGTGAACATCTGGCGCGTGCCAAAGCGCGGTGTGATGACCACGCCGTGCAGCCCGATCTCGCCATGCCCGGCCGCAACCGCGGCGACCTCATTGCGAAAATCCGGCGACCAGCACTCGTCAATGTCCTTGTAAGGATGCACGCGATACATGTTGACCGCGATCGGCACGGCGGCATGGCCGTTATCCTCAAGCACGCGTGCGAGGTCGAGCGCGGCGGCCATCAAGGTGGCCGGCATGACGTTCGAGTCGAACGAATCCATGGCCATGAACGATTCCGCCAGGGTGCGCCCGGCATTTTCATACATGGCCAACGGATAGCGCATGCCGATGCTGACCACACTTTGCGCGCCGGGCAGATGCGCTGCGGGATGCATGCGCCGGTGCACGCCATTGAATCGGTCGAGCGGGGCGACGCCGACAAAATCCATGAAGGCCGCGGTCGCGGCATCCACCAGGCGGGCTTTGATATTATTCATGATGGGCGTGGGCGTGGCGGCCGAGCCAGGCGGCGCCGACGGCGAACAAGACGCCGGTGATGGTCGCTTCCGGCACGACATGAAAGGTGCGCGCCGGGGTGCTGGCGCTGCTGCCATCATATGCCGTGACGGTTGCGGTCCAGGAATAAATGCCGGACGAGGCAAAATCGGCGAAGTCGTACACGAAGTCGTGGTTGAAATCCTTGATGATCGTGCCATGCGGCGCCGTGATGCTGAAGCGCACGTTGCTGACGGCCCGGCCGATGACCTGATAGGCGCAGGCCAGCGCGACCGGCTCGCTGGGCAGCACGAGCGTGCCGTCGTCCGGCGCGACCGCGGTGATGTGGAGTGGCTGGGTGCCAAAGCCCGGCGCGAACGGATCAATGCTCAAGGCCGCGATGTCCGGGAAGGTCACGTCCGGCTGCGGGCGCACGAGGTCCTTGGGCGTCGCGCCTTTGGTGTAGTAATACGGCCAGTCGTAAAAGTAAGCGTCATCCGCATCGGCACACATGGCCATGTCGTTGCTTGGGCAAATGACGAGCGAGCCGTTGAGCCGCACGCGCATCGGGCGGTAGTCGCGGCGCGGGATGGCCCAGCCGTCCGAACTCTGGGTCAGGTTGGCGGGGCCGAGGCCGGTCTGCAAATGGTTTGGCCAGGCAAACGGCACGCCCGGCCAGCTGGTCGTGACGAGCAGGCCGCGCTTGGTGGTGCCGACATTCAGATAAAGGCCGAGGCCGGTCGGATGAGAGTAGCCGGACGATGCGCGGGTGTACATGTCAATCACAATGCCCGGCCCCTGGTAGCAATTGGTCGCAAAGGCGGGGATGGGGATGCTGCCGATGAAGGCATGGAAGCCATTGCCGAGATTGACAAAGCCGCTGTTCTTCTCGTAGCCGCTGTAGCCCCAGGTGCTGTAGGACGAGGGCGCATACGGCTGCCAGGCGTAGAGGCGGGTGACGCAGCGGTCGGGCGTGGCGGCGTTGTTGCCTTCCATGCGGAAAATGGCGGCGTAATTGACCGTGTCGCCCGGCGCGACCTCATACTTGTCGACGATCAGCATGGCCGTGGCCGGATTGGTGTACGAGGCCAGCGTGGCCGGCGCGTCGAGCACTTCCAGGCTGGCAATCGGGAACTCGCCGAGAAGATTGGTCGCGACATACGAACTCTTGAATTGATACTTGAGCGGGAATTCCCAGCGCATGGTGGTGACGATCGCCGTCATGGCATTGATCGCGCCGCCGGCGACGAGCGCATTGGCGGCATAATTACCCGCGTCACCGCCTAACGCCGCGCGGCCCATGGTCGTGACGTTCGAGAACACCAACTCCTGGTCCATGACGCGATGCGACGGGAGTGGCCCGGCTGCCGTGTCGCGCGCCAGGGGCTGCAAGGTGACGTCGGCGTCCAGCGGCATCTGGATCTTGAAGAAGCCGTCCGTGGCCGTCACAAAATCCGCCAGCGGTGTCCCGTGGCGTGAGACCGCGACGGTGGCCGGCTTGCGCGCGCCGGTGTAAGCGTCGTAGACGCGGCCCTCGATGGTGGTCACCAGTGGTTGCTGGCGCAACGGCCGGCTGTCAAAGTAAATCGGGCTGGCAATGGCGGCAATGGTGTCGCCATCGCTGCCTTTGACATGCACGGTGTAGTAGGCGCTCGTGTCGGTCTCGTTGATCGACCAATACAAGTTGGTCGCGGCCACGTTCAGACTCGCCCAGCTCTTCACCTGCACGCCATTGCGCACCAGTTCGATTTGCGACAGGCGCATCGGCGCCGTGCCGGCGGTCGTGGTGTTGCCCAAACTCCACGGGTGGAACGGCAGGTAGGCCTCGATGCGCACGGTGTGCGCGCCGAGCGGCAAGGCATCGCCCGACTGCGCGCCATCAATGGTGAAAAACACCAGCGGGCCGGTCGTCGCAAAGGTGCGGCCTTGGCGGATCGCCGTGCAGATGTTCTGGCTCGAAAACACCTGGCCGCTGATGTTGACATAGGCAATCCAGTTGCCGATCATGGCCATGCTGCCGGCAATGGTGTCAAAAGAATAATCGCTGTCGGCCATGGCCGGCAGGCGGCCGCCGCGGTTCAGCAGCGCATACCACCAGCCCAACTGGCGGCCATTGTACCCGCGCTCGTTGTTGGAGGCGACGCTCCAGGCATCGAAGGCCGGGCCCAGCAAGGCATCCAGCGGATACATCTTGTAAAAATTGTTCCACTCATAGGGCACGGCGCCGAACTGGCGATCCGCATGCACCGGATAGGTAATGCCGCCTTGCCGGCGCACCTGTTCGCAGCCGATGTAGTAAGGTGGATCGTCAAGCACGGTGAACGGATTCTGCGACGGCACAATTTCCGCCAGGTGGCCCAGAATGCTCTTGGGCCGTTCGCCGCCCATCCACACTTGGCAGGTTGCATTCGACATCGGCAAAATGTATGCCTGCTGGCCGGCGATGTTGGTCTGGCCCGCGCCCAAGTATTCCTGGCAGATTGACAACCAGTTCACGCCGGCCGCCTCGGCCCACAGCATGAACTGATTGCTGGTGATCTGGCTGATCGGATAATCGCCGCCACCGTGGTTGACGTGCAGATGTGCCTCGCCGCCATACCAGCCGCGCGTCTCCATGTCCACCACGCGCCGCAGCAGCATGGCGACGTCGGTCGTCGCACCGCTGTTGATCGTCACCTGCGCGTTGCTGGGATACCAACTCATGCCGCGCCCGGCCGTGATCAGCATTTCGCCCGCCGGCACGCGATAGGTCAGATACTTGCGCGGATGATGCACGCCCTGCAAGGTGGTGTACATGAACCAGCCGGTGTAGCCCCAGCGATTGGTCTGCGCCTCGTCTTCCGTTTCAAACCATTGCAGGTAATTCGTGACGCCAGCCACGACCGACGCAAGGATCAGCCGCCCCGGCATGGGCACGCCCGGATTGCTTTCCGGCACAATTGCAATATGCAAATAGCCCATGCCATTGGTTGCCAGCGCAAACGTCGAAACGCTGACGGTGACCGTCTCGACCGGCCCGGCATCGGGCGTAAACAGGACATGGCCGGTATAGTCGTTTGACGGCGCAAGCAGCGCGCGGTTCACCAGCACGGTCACGATTTGATGCACGTTGCTGGCCGTGCCGGCGCTGGCGGACGTGGCCAGCCACGCCGCATCTGGCGCCGCCGTCCAGTTCACGGTGCCAACCCCGTTGTTCCATACCGCGACTGTCTGCGACGTGCTCACGCGGCCGAAATCCAGCGCCAGCGGCGTCACCGCCAAATCGGGCGGGGATTTGGTCATGAACACATTCACGGTCGCCGCTGGCACGGCGCCATTGGCACTGACAACCACGGCGCCCGTGTACGCTCCGTAGCCAATACTGGTGCGGTTGACCGTGGCGGTGGCGGCGCCGTTCTGCGCGCCGGTCGCCGGCGTGACACCCAGCCACGCGCCGCCGGCCGTGACCGTGTTCGTCCAGTACAACACGCCGGCCCCTGCATTGCTCAGCGTGTACGGCAGTGCGGTGAGGGTCGCTCCAAAGTCCAATGTTGCCGGTGCGACTGCCAGAACTGGCGGTGATTTGCGCAGGTAGACGGTGACATATTGCACCGGGATATCGCCATTGGCAGTCACGTCAATCCGGCCGGTGTAAGAGCCATATGCCAAACTGGTGCGATCCACCGTGATGGTGACAATACCGCTTTGCACGCCGGTCGTGCGCGCGAGCGCCAGCCACGCGCCGCCCGTGCTGACTGTGTTAGTCCACGCCAGCGTGCCGATGCCGGCATTGGCAATGGCATAGGTGGCCGTGGCTTGCGCGGCGCCGAGATCCAGCGTCAGGGGGTTCACTGACAAGATTGCGTTTGTCGGCGCGCCGGCCGGCGCGGCCCAGCCCGCCCACGGCGGCAAATTCAAGGTGGGATAGGTGATACTGGCCGCGGAACTGGCCGCGACGGACGCTAATTCGATCTTCAAAAAATCAGGATTGGCGACATCACTGTTATTGACAAATGCCAGTTGTGCATCCGACAAACTGACCAAATTGCTCGGCCCTTTGATGATGCCGGCGCCAAAGGTGGTCGCGTCGGGATCGCCCGCATAGGTGTAATCCGCAAACATGATGCGCGTCGGCGCGGAATAGCTGATCCATTTGTTGTTGCTGCTGCCACTCGGCACGAAATTGTCAACAATATTGTTCAGGTTGGTCACGCCGCTGGAGTCGCCCTCGGTTGACACCAGCAGGGTGCAGCTCACGGCCGTGTTGTTGGCCACAATGCCCTTGCAGCCGGCGATGCGGGTGTGCAAGATCCCGCCGGTCACGTTATAAAAACGATTGTAGCGGAACTCGACGTTGAACGGATATGATTCGCTGTGAATGAAAAACTCCGCGGTGACCAAATTGTAGACAAGATTGCTGTGGAAGCGGACGTAAGCTTGGTCGGTGCGGATATAGAACGCGCGGTTGTTGGTATTGCCGGTCATGTCGAATTCGCAGTTTTCAACGTCGACCGTGTTGGCCGACGTGCCCTGCACATGGACGATGCGTGAGCCGAACTCATACGCCCGCGTCCATTTCACATTGTGCATGCGGATCGTGCGGCCGGGACTGCCCAGATAAATAAGCCGGCTGGTGGCCACATTGCTGGCGAGGATGGTCGGCCGGGCCGGCCCCCACGACGTCAGCAGCACATTGCTCGGACTCCGGTCGCCGGTGTCGCCGAAGTAGCACACGGCGGAATTGGTGATGTAGACCGTGTCGTTGAGCTGGTGAATCTTGGTGAGGGTCTTCCATGGCGCGCTGAGCGAGCCGTCGTTGGCATCGTTGCCATTGAGCGGGTCAACGTATTTCGCCGCCAGGGCGGCCAGCGAGACGGCCCACAGCATGAGACAAAGTTTTTTCATGTGTTCCTGATAGTTCGGTGTGATTTGTGGCAAAGCAAGGCCAGCAGGCCCGGGCCGGCCAGCGCGGCGCTGACAGGCTCCGGTATCGGCGCGGCCCAGCCGGCATAACTGGCAAGGCTCAAACTGGGATACGCCGCGGCCGCTCCCGCACTCGCCGCGACGGAACTGTTGTCAATCTTGAGAAACAAGGCGTTCAAGGGATCATTGGTGTTGAGAAACGCCAGTTGGGCGTCGGTCAGGTCGACCTGGTCGTTGCCGCCATGGGCGGGATTGACATAGGTGTTGCCGGCCGTGTCGCCGGAGAAATTGTAGTTGCAGAACGGACGGGTGGCAGCCGTGTTGCCGTAAAACCAGCGGCCGCCGCCCGTCACGTTATCGACAATATTATTCAGGTTGGTCGTCGTGACATCGCCGGCATACACGCGGATGAGGTAATCCGAGGCAAAGGCCGTATTGTTGGCCACCAGCGCCTCACAGACATGCGAGAGACTGAGCCCCGTCCGGCAGTGATACAGCCGGTTGTAACGGAAATCGATGGTGGATGCCGTGGCACTGGTGTCGACCGCAGCGATCACCAGGGGGTGGCTCGGCGACCCCAGCACAAGGTTGTGGTAAAACCGCAGGAAGACGCCGCGGGTGCGCAAGGTGATGGTCTCGCCGTTGCTGTTGGTGCCGGCGTTGTCGAAGATGCAATGCTCGACATCAACGGTGCGCCCGATGTTGCGCAGATAGATCAGCCGGTCGTCCGTGAACGCCAGCGGGCACAGCAGCCGCAGGTTGCGCAGCACCAGCCGCCAGGCATTCGCATCCTCAATCCGAAACGGACCGCGGGCCGCGGCATCCGTGTTGCTGAACACGATCGTCGGCATCGCCGTGCCCCACGACTGGATCGTGACATCGTAGGGCGTGCGGCTGAGCGGCCCGAACTGGCACACCGCCGAATTGGTCACATAGACGGTGTCGACCAGTTGATGAATGTTCTGCAGCGTTTTCCAGGGCGCACCCGGCGAGCCGTCATTGGCATCGCTGCCGTTGAGCGGGTCGACGTATTTCGCGGCGGTCGCGGTCAGCGCGGCCATAAGAAGGACTACGAGACGGCGGCGAAGAAGATCGGTGTTCATAGAAGGCAAAAACGTTAGCCGGGCAGCCCCGGCGGCGGCATGCCGCGGCGCGCTGTCCCGGTGTCATCAGTGTACCACAATTCGGGCATAAAGTCAATGATAAAACGTTTTATCATCAAAATGAATTGCTGCAATTCGTTTTGTGCAAAATGGTTGTCAGCCAAACCATTTTTTCCTGAACCCCGAACCCACGCCGATGGCGGGACTCCAAGCAGCCCTGAACACTGATCCCTGCTGAATATCCAATATCGAACACTCAATGTCCAAGTGCGAAGTATCTGCGCAGAACTTCATCATTGGATATTCCTTGTTGGATATTCGATATTCGCATTCCCTGCACCCTGAACCCTGATCCCTGCTGAATATCCAATAGCGAACACTCAAATATCCAATATCGAACACTCAATGTCCAAGTGCGAAGTATCTGCGCAGAACTTCATCATTGGATATTCCTTGTTGGATATTCGATATTCGCATTCCCTGAACCCTGAACCCTGATCAGCAGTGATGCCTGCGCCAGATGGCCAGCAGGCAGATGGCGCCGAGTATGCCCGGCTCAGGCAGGCCCGGTTGCGCCAGCCCGGCCACCGCCCAGAGAAAATAGCCCTGGCCGCCAATGCCGGCTTCGGCCGTGCCGATCTCTTCCACGTCGTAATAGCAGCGCGCCTGCGGATACGAATAGGTGTCTGGCTGGCGCGCGGCATCCAGGCGGTAAAAATAATCGAACACCGGCGCCGGCCCGTTGATCACCAGGCCCGGCACCGGGTCGGCGATGCCATCGTGCTCGGAGATGTTGTTGACCGGCCGCTGGATGCGGTAGGTGCCGACCCCGGTGAAATACGGATAGGCCAGCGCGTTGGCCCCCAGTTGCGCATCCATGGCCAGCAAGGCATAGGTGCGGAATGCAGCCGTGTTGCTGCTGAAATAATAGCCACACAGCAATTGGCGGGCGAGCACCGAGGCGTTGCCTGCCGTGCCGTAAAATTGAATGTGGTAGTCGGAGCGATACGGCCTGGCCATGGCCGCCACCAGAATATTTGTGGCGCGCGTAATGAACTGGGCGCGACACTGGGTGCGGACGGTGATGTTGGCATTCGACCAGGCCGCGTTGGCGAGCGCCCACGTCGCCTTCTCGGGGGTGTGCGCGTACGACCAGCCACTCAAATCTTTGCTGGCAAACGCAAGCGCGGCGCGTTGATAGGCGGCCTCGCCCGTGGTTCGGTACAACTCGGCGGCACACCAGGCGCGCTCGTCCTGGTCACCATAGCGGTCGCCGTATTCGCCGCCGTATTTGCCGTCGGCGGGGTTGAGAAAACCACCGGCAGGCACGGCCGAATACGCGTCATATTGGGTAAACAAACCAAGGGTGGAAGCTTGCGCCGGCAGCGCGTTGCTGAAGGCAACAATCGCGCCATTGTTGAAGCCGCGCGAACGAAAATACCCGCGGTTGGATTGGTAGAAATTCGCGCCAGTGTGATTGGTGTCGGTGCCGAGCCAGACGCCATAAATGAAGCGCGTGGATTGCTGGAGTTGATAGGTGCTGTTGGTGGGCATCACCCACTCGTTGGTGGCGACGTACCGGGTGCGCTCGACAAACACCCAGGCGGCCGTGGCGGCGGCCAGAAACTGGCTTGCGGCGCCTTGGTCCCACGGGGCAAACACGCGGGCGGCCATGGCCATGCCGGCGCCGAACGCGGCGGTGGCGTGCGTCGTTTTTTCAAGCAGGTATTTGTTCTGCGGGTCGTTTTCCGGCAAGGTCTCGCACCAGTTCTTGGTGCAGACTTTGTGGTAGACGCCGCCGTCGCTGTCCTGCATTTTCAAAAGCCAAGCGAGTTCATAGCGGATCTCATCGAGCAAATCGGGAACGCCATTATTGCTTTCCGGGATGCCGAACTGGCCATCCACAAAATTCTGCGGATAACACTCATAGGCGGAAAACAAGCACCAGAGCGCGTCCATCGCGCTGACCACATACTTGCCGTAGTCAGCCGCGTCGTGCCAGCCGCCGCGCAGGTTGCGGTACGCGCCGGGCTGTTCGCCCTGCCAGAACGGCGAATTGGTGACGGACCAATGGTACAAGCCATCGTTGGTGTGGCAGACACCGTAGTGCCACGGCGACGAATACGGCGGGCCGACCCCGTCCGGCATGCCGCAACGTGCCAGGTAGAAACTACGCGCCGCCAAGCTCAGCAGATCGTTGTACACCGCTTGGCGCACCTCAAACACCGGCGAGCAGCCGGCGCCGGGCGCATACACATAATACCGGCCGGGCGTTGTCCATCCTGAAAAATCCGCGCAAAGAATCGTCTCGCCGGTGTCCACATCGTTCGCCGCGCGCAAAACCCACGCGCCGCTGAGCACGGGCGCCTGCGTGTCCGCGCCGATCAATTGCCACGTGGTAATCCCGCCCACCGGCATGGGCCCGAGCGTGCCAAGATAGCCGCCGAAATAGGCGTACTTCAAGGGCGCGTCGGCGCGGTAGCCGAGTTGGTTCACTTTAATATTGCGATTGGTCAGCGTCTGTGCGGCGTAGTGCAGTGCCACGGGCAGGCTGCTCGCGGCGGGCGTCCAGCCCACCAAGTCGGTGACGCCAGTACACCAGAAGTCATAGTGCAAGCCGTTCTGCATCGGGAACGGCAGCATGACCACCAAGTCGTATTCGATCGTCAGCGTGCTCGTCCATTGATCTACCGCGCCGATCGGCCGTATCTCGAAGCCGACTTGGACGGGCAATTGGTTGGTGGCATAGGCCGGGTCATTGGTGCAGGTAATGAACAGGGCCCCGGACTTTGCCGCACCGTAAACATCAAGTTCTTCGTTGAACGTGATCCGCACGACGTTGTCGCGTTCGGGAGTGACGCGCAGAATCAGCGGACGGTTTGGGTCGGTCATGCGCAAAGGATCACTGCCGGGAATTTCAAGGCCGGTGTTGTCAGCCGCCGTCTCCAGTTGCGCATCGAAGCCCATGTCACTGCCGCCAAAATTGTTGATTGCAACGGCCAACACATTCGTCCCGGTGCGCAAAAAATCGCGATCAATCTTGACCTCGGCGTTCCACGGGTCGTAATCCCATTCGTGACCATCTCGGTCATGCCACACGCTGTCATTATGGACAAACACGCCATTGAGATAGGCCAGCGCCGCATTGTCCGCCGCAATCTTCAAGGTAAGGCCCGCAATGGCACCCGTGTCGGCGACGAAAAACGTTTTTCGGAAATAAGAACGACCATAACACGCCAGGTATGTCGTGGGCAGCGTTGGGTCGACCGACGACGTGCCGTAGCCGACCAAGGTGGTGCAGGCGCCCCAGGCGCGGTCGTCAAACGCCAGCCCGGTCCAGTTGGTGGATGAGCGAACCAAGGAAAACTGCCACGTTGAGTGGGCCGGGACAAGCACCGCCGCATGCGCCACACCGCAGGCGAGCACCGCAACGCCCAGCACCACGCAGCGCAATCTGCGACGGCGGCGTGGCGGAGTAACGGAGTGGTGCTTGCGCGCATTCAAAATCATAAACCAATCAAGAAAACCGACCAGCCTTATCGGTGACCGGTGTCTGCAACCGAAAACAGAAATACCAAGCCAACCGGGCAGCTAAAACGTACAGCACGCGCGCTTCAGCCATATACACGATAGCGTGGTGACGCCCAGCATGGCGCCGGCCAGCGTGGGCTCCGGCACGACCTGAAAGGTGCGGCTGGCGCTGGTCGCACTGGCGCCGTCGGCCGCAGTCACGGTCGCGCTCCAAGTGTAGCTGCCGGAAACAGTGGTGGCGGAGAAGACGCGCGCGAATTCGTAGCCACTGTCCAACTGGGTCGTGCCGCCCGGGCCCATGACGGTAAACCGAACATTGCTGACCGCGCGGCCGAGCACGGCATAATCGCATTGCAGCGGCAGGGCCTCGCCCAACATGCAGACTGTGCCGTCGGCGGGCGCCATCGGCGCAACTGCGAGGGGCGCATTACTGAAGCCGGCGACAAACGGGTTGACCACCACGGGCGCCAGCAGCGGGAACTCGATCACTGGCTGCGGGCGTATGGTGGTGTGCGCGGTCGCGCCCATGGAATAATAGTAGGCCCAATCATAGAAGTGGGCATCATCCGCATCGGCGCACATGGCCATGTCGTTCGAGGGGCAGATGGCGAGGGCGCCATTGACCAGAATACTCAGGTCGGCGTAGTCATTATAATGGGTGAGCCAACTGTCCTGGCCTTGGCCGAGATTGGCGGGACCCAACCCGGTTTGCAGATGATTGGGCCAGTAAAAGGGCAGTTGCGGCAAGGATGTGCTGACCAGCAGGCCGCGCTTGCTTGCGCCGACATTAAGAAACAAACTGATTTCGGTGGCGCGGATGGCGCCGGGCCGCGTGTACATGTCCACCACAACGCCCGGGCCTTGATAGCAGTTGGTGGCAAAGGCCGGGACGGTCATGCTGCCAAAATAGGCGTAGTAGCCCTGGCCGAGCGCGACCGCGCCGCTGTTTTTTTCATAGGCGTTATAACCCCAGGTGGTAAACGAGCTGGGCCGGTCGGGATTCCAGCAGTTGAGCTTGACATAGCAACTGCTGAGCGCCGCATTGGTGCCCTCCGTGCGGAAGAGCGCGGCGTAGTTGATCGTGTCGCCGGGCGCCACCTGGTATTTGTCGAGCAGCAGCATGGCGCACATCGCATTCGTCCACGTGGCCAGCAGGGCGGGCGAACTCAGAATCTGCGCGCTGCTGAACGCGTAATCGCCGGTCAAGTCCATCAGCACATACGAATTGCGGAATTGATACTTGAGCGGAAACTCCCAGCGCATGGTGTTCACAATCGCAATCATCTGGTCAAGTGCGCCAAGCGCGGTGGTGCGATTGGCGGCGTAACTGCCCGGATCACTGCCGAGGGTAGTGCGCGACATGGTGGTCAAGTTGGAAAAGGCCTGTTCGTGGTCCATGACGCGATGACCCGGCAGCCAGCCCGGCCCGGCATCCGCCGCCAGTGGCTTGACGCACACATCGGCATCCAGCGGCATCTGCAGACGGAAGAAGCCGGCCGTGCTGCTGGTGAAACTGGCCAGGACCGTGCCGAAGCGGGAGACTTCGACCACGGCGGGTTTGTGGTCGCCGGTGAAGGCGTCGTAGACGCGGCCCTCAATCGTGGTCTGCAAGGGTGGCTGGCGGTTGGGCCGCGCGTCAAAGAAAATCGGGCTGGCGATGGCCGCGATCGTGTCGCCATCGGTGGCGCGCACATGCACCGTGTAATAGGCGCTGGTGTCGGTCTCGTTGATCGCGTAGTAGAGGGTTGTGGCGGCGACGTTCAGATTGTCCCACTTGGCCAGTTGGGTGCCGTTGCGCACGAGCTCGATCAATTTCAGGCGCATGGGCGTGGTGGTGTTGGCAATGGTGCACGCGTCGAGTGTCCACGGATGAAACGCCTGATACGCCTCGATGCGCGCCGTATGCGCGCCGGGCGCCAGCGTATCGCCGGGGCCGGCACCGTCAATGGAAAAGAACAAGAGCGGGCCGCTGCTGGCCACCGTGCGGCCTTCGCGGATCGCGCGGCAAATGTTGTCAACGGAGAAGACCTGGCCACTGATGTTGACAAAGGTGATCCAGTTGCCGATCATGTTCATACCACCCGTCCACACATCAAAGCCGTAATCGCTGTCGGCCATGGCGGCTAGGCGCGCGCCGCGATCCAGCAAGGCATACCACCAACCGAGTTGGCGTGGATTGAAGCCGCGCTCGTTGTTGGATGCCACACTCCACGCATCAAAGGACGGGCCCAGCAAGGCGCTCAACGGATAGTCCTTGTAAAAATTGTTGTAGTAGAAAGGCACGGCGCCGAATTGCCGGTCGGCATGCACCGGGAAGGTAATGCCGCCCTGGCGCCGCACTTGCTCGCACCCAAGGTAATACGGCGGATCGTCAAGCACACTGAACGGATTCTGCGAGGGCAGGATTTCGGCCAGATGGCCAAGAATGCTCTTGGGTCGCTCGCCGCCCATCCAGCACTGAAACGTGGCATTTGACATGGGCAGATACTGCGCCTGCATGCCGGCCAGATTGGTCTGGCCAGCGCCGGGATATTCCTGGTCGGGCGCCAGCCAGTTGATGCCGGCCGATTCGCCCCACAACATAAACTGATTGCTGGTGATCCACGCCAGCGGCACTTCCGGCACGCCGTGCATGGCGTGCAGATGCGCCTCGCCGGAATACCAGCCGCGCGCTTCGGTGTCCACCAAGCGTTGCAGTAACATGGTCACATCCGTGGTTGCGCCGATGCTGACGAGTTGCTGCGTCGTGGTGGGATACCAAGTCATGCCGCGCCCAGCGGTGATCGTGTAGGTGCCGGCCGGCAGCGTGTAGGTGCGAAACTTGCGCGGATGATGCACGCCCTCGAACATTTTGTAAACCGGCCAGGCGGTATAGCCCCAGCGATTGGTGTCGAAGCCGTCCTCACTGTAAAATTGCTGCACGAACAGGCCACGGGTTTCATCGCGCAAGATCAAGCGCGCGGGCATCAATGCGCTCGGCGCTGTGAGCGGCGCGACCGCAATGTGCAAATAGCCGTTGCCGTTTGCCGCCGGCGGCCAGGTAGAAACCGCCACGGTAACGGTGACCACGCCGCCGACACTGGGCGTGAACAAGACCCGACCGGCATACATGTTTGACGGTGCCAGCGCGCCGCGATTGATCGCCACGGCAATCTGCTGCACACTCGTGGTCAGCGTCACTTGCGCCGGAATCGCCGAGGTGATCCAGGCATCCAGCGCGGCAACATTGCAGGTGAGAACGCCATCGCCGCCGTTCCAGACCGACACTGTGCGCAGGCCAAAATTGGTGCTGAAATCAAGGGCCAGCGGCGCGACGGCCAGCATCGGCGGCGATTTGCGCGCATAAACATTGACCGCCAGTAGCGGCACATCGCCATTGGCCGTGACATCAATGCGGCCGGTGTAACTGCCGTATGCCAGTGCGGCGTGGTTGACCGTGGCCGTGATCGTCGCCGTCTGCGTGCCGGCAAACGGCGCAACGGCGAGCCATGCGCCGCCGCTGCCGACAGTGTTGGTCCACGCAAGCGTGCCGATGCCGGCATTGGTAACCTGGTAGGTCAGCAGGTCGGTTGCGGCGCCAAAATCGAGCGTGCGTGGTGCGACCGACAGCACGGCATTAGTGGGCGCCACGCCTACCAGCCGGATATCATCGGCAAACATAAATGTTTGGTCGGGTGGCGTGCCCCAGTTAATAGTGACAAAACTAATAGTGCCAATTTTGGAGGGTGTGAAAGGCGCACCGGTGTTGCTGGCCAACTCAATTTCGAGTTTGTGCCAGGCCATGTCGGCCGGAAAATCAATGGTGCCCGCGCTGTCACGCACGCCGTCAACGCGGATTATCGAATTGGCGGGTTTGAACTCATACGCGGTCAGTGTGCCCGGGCTCGCCGGATTTTCGAGCGCGATGTTGACCCGGTGGAGCCGGCTGTTGGAGTACACGCCGCTGGTGTCGAAGCGCAGGTAGGCCTCAAGGGTCAGATGCGAACCATTGGCCGTGCCGGCGCTGTTGTTCGCGGTAATGTAAAAATTGATGTTGTAGATCGAGCGCGTGCCGCTGTGCGCATAGCCGTTGGTGATCGTGCCCGTGTTCAGCGACCAGCCATTGCTGAAAGCATCCGCGAAGACAATGATCTCGGCGTGGGCCACACCGCAGGCGAGCAGGGCAATGCATGGCAACACGCGGCGCAAACTACGGCTGTAGCGTGGTGGAGTAATTATGTGTTGATCAAGAGCATGCAGCATACAAAATAAAAATCAAAACTGAGCATTAAACATTATGTGGTACAAGCGGCGACTCGCCGCTGCTGCAGTGTTTGTCCAAGCCGTGCGGCTTGCTTACCGCCGGAAAAGATACAGGCAGCCGAAACCGTATGCCAGCGCAACAAGCAGCAGCGGCTCCGGCACCGTCGGCGCCCAGCCGGCGTACGTAGGCAGATTCAGTTCGGGATACATAGTCGCGGCACCGCTGACGGCGGCAACCGAGCCTTGATCCGTCATCAGAAATTGGGCGTTGGCCACATCGGTCGTGTTTTTAAAATTGATTTGCGCTTCGCTCAAGGCGGTCAGATTGCTGGGACCCTGTAAGGTGACGGCATCAAAGGTAACGCTGTTGGAATCACCGGAAAAATTGAAATCACAAAATGATCGGCTGGTAACAGCGCCGCTGCGAAACCAATTCTTGCCCACGGTGTACTTGGCGTACTCGAGGACGTTGTTGACATTGGTCAGCAGGCAATTGCCGGTCTGGTTGTACCACATCAAATAGTTGGCGCCCCACGCCGTATTATTGGCGATGATGCCGCTGCAATATGCCGAAGCCACCGCCATGATCCCCGGATTCAGACCTTTAAAATTGTAGAAGCGGTTGTAGCGCACATCGCACACATACGGAAGCTCTTCGTTGCTAATAAAAGAGCCGCTGGTGGCCGACCCGATGGTCACGTCATGCACCAGATTGCTATAAAAATTGAAGAGCACACCAGTACTGCGCAGATGAATGACCCGGATTGTATTGCCGGTACATTGGGACCAATCAAACTCGCAATTTGCAATATCAACCGTCTTGCCGTAGCCGGTCCGCGGATAGATAAAAATGCCCGTGTAATTCGTGTCCGCCATCACTTTGATATTCACC
>JAPLST010000468.1:0-627 GCA_026398485.1 bacterium | reverse complement strand
GCGCTAGTAATGGTGGCGCTGCTCATATAGATCTGGGCATTGCCACCGATATTAGTCAGATAGACGGTGGGCCGCGCGTCACCCCACGAGGTCAGCGTCACGTTGCTCGGATTCCGGTCAGTGCCGTTGAAATAGCAGAGTGCCGAGTTGGTGATATAGACCGTGTCTTTCAATAAATGAATCTTGTTGAGCGTCTTCCACGGGGCGTCGATGCTGCCGGCATTGCTGTCACTGCCATTCAGCGGGTCTACATATTTCGCGGCACACAACGTGACGGCGCAGCACAAAACGGAGAGAACGAGGTATAGGGTGGTCTTCATTGGGTGTGCTCCTTGGCACATTAGCACGTTGTGCGCTTGGCGCAGATGAACAGCAGCAAGGCCAGCCCGGCTTGCACCAGCGGCTCCGGCACGGACGGCGCCCAGCCGGCGTAATCGGGCAGATTCAGTTCAGGATACATGGTTGCAGCAGCACTAAATTCGGCAACCGAGCCGATATCCGTCATTAAGAACTGGGCATTGGCCACATCGGTCGTGTTCTTGAACTTTATCTGCGCATTCGATTGCGAGTTGGAGTTGCTAAGCCCGATCACCCCTCCTTGATAGGTTTCAGCCACTGTATTGCCGG
>JAPLST010000181.1:9973-16501 GCA_026398485.1 bacterium | reverse complement strand
GCGCCGCGCAGAGAAGGGAGCGCCGATCGCCAGATCGGCTGAAGGTAGCTGCGATCGCCGGATCGCAGCTTCTGACGGAAGCGGCATGTAATCATTGGCCGCGTCATAATTCTCGTAACCCACGAGAATTTAGCGGGATATGGAAATCCCGCTTACCCTCAGCGGCACGGGCGTCGCGCGTTCCCTTCGGCAGCCGGCCGGAAGAAAGTCACTGCTGCACCTCTTCCGCTGGCTGGGCCAGTACCGCCAACGGCGGTATGGGAGCCGCCTCCGTGCGGCGAATGCAGCGGCTGCGCAGAATCGCGATCCACGCCTCTGGCGGGACTGGCTGGTGCTTTAGCTGGCTGGTGCCTTAGCTGGCTGCCAGCGCGGGGGTCGCTCCCGCTGGGCAGCGGCTGCATGCCCCGCGCGGAGCGCGTGGCGTACGCGCAGAAGTGTTCTGTATTCAGTGTGCGGTATTCGGTGGAAGAAAAGCACACGAAGAATCGCGGCACGGAGGCCGTGGGGTCTCTGCGGGTGCGAGCCAATGTGGCCGCGGGGCGCGCCGCGGATGCTGTGCAGCCCAAGCAGTGCGGCTTTCTCTCGAATCCGGCGCCCCACCAATCCCCGCCGTTGGCGGGATCGGTGGACGCAGAGATTGGGCAAAACGCGGCGCGCGTTTTTACTCAATCTTATTCACCCACGGCGCAAGGCCGTGGGGGTCTTCTCAGAAGCATTCATCATTCATCACTCATCATTTCTGCAGCGGTCGCGGGGGTCTCTGCGCGCTTGCATTCGGCGTGGTTACTGGCGTGGCGTTTGCGCCGCCGAAGCGGTGGCATTGGAGACGATGATGGTGCCTAAATCTGTGTCCTGCTGAAGATCAGCCAGCATGCGCTGCACCCGGCTGCCACCGCGCGCGAGCCACAACTCATACGTGCGCGCCGGCAGCAGACCGGCAAATTCAAAAGTGCCGTCGGCATTGATGGTCTGATTGATCTGCGTGCGATACGGATCAGGCGCCGCACTCCCCTGCGTCCGCTGCTCGCCCAAGTACAAATGGCAATCGGCGACGGGCGCACCCGTTTCATCACAGACCTTTCCGCGGATACTCAGCCCGCGATCCGTCAGCACAATCTCGCCCAAGTCCACATCCGCATTGACCACTTGCACGGCGCGACTCACCGGCACATAGCCCCGCGCACGGATGACCAATGTGTAGCTGCCCGGCAAGAACGGCGTGAGCGAAAACTCACCATCCTTATCTATGAAACCTGCTGATATTTCACCCGTAAGCGGCTGACCTTGCGCATCACGCACACTGCCGGTAATGCGATAGGTCGCGGGCAGCACGACCGCCAGCGGTGGCCCGCCGGGCTGCACATTCTTGATCAGCACATTGGTGGACGTCAACGCGATGGTCACGTCATAGGAGGACGCAGGATCCAGACCCACAAGGCAAAACGCACCGTCGGATAATGGCGCCCCAGCGTTGCGATGCGGCGGCGCCGTGGCGCGCGCTTGGACATATCCTCTTAATCTTGCACCACGCAGATCACGCACGGTTCCCTCAATCTGAACAGCCGATTGGCAGGGAACCGTGACCATGCAGGTTTCTTGTGCCCGCACAACAACACTGGTGCCGAAACTCAATATGGCAGGCCCATGCACCGAGATGTAATACTCGCCGGTTGGCAGATTGTCTTTGTGCCAGCCGTTTGCGGTTCTTGCGCAATCCTCATTGGCCTCAGCGTGCAGTTGATTAGCTACTCGCAGCATCCGGGAAACCTGCACTTCAAGATTGTCGTAGCGTGCAGTGGACGCCAGGCGCACGTCGAGCGTACCGCAGGCCGGCAAACGCAGCAGGATCTCGCGGGGCGTGCGCGCCGTCATGTCAAATGGTTCGCTCCACGCCAGCGGTCTATCCGCAAGGCCTGCACAGGCGCGCAGCACCGCACCGTCGCAGGGCACATTGCTGAAGATGACATCGCCCGCCACGGCGCACACCGTCGGCGTGATCGCCGTGCGCATGTTTTGTGAGAGACACAGGTGGACATTTATGTTGCTCACGGCCGCGCCCTGCGGGTCAACGACGTGTACCGCAACATCGGCGCCGCCGGCCATCCGCACGACAATCGAGGTGGCAACAGTACCGGCATTTTTAAATTCGTAAAAGCAGGGCGCGTAGTTGGTATGCGTGAACGTGAGTGTCAGCCACCGGGCATTGCGCACCCAGAATTGGCCCTGCGCAGCCCAGCGCGCATCGCGCGGCGGGCGGTCTTGTGCGCCGATCTGCACGCCCGCGATCGGTCGCAAGGTCCATGCGTCAGCAACGACGCCCGTGATGGTCGGCAGTTGTTGAAAGACCACATCACACACCGTTGCCTGTTCATCGCGCAGCACGCAACGCATATTCTGCGCGTCGTAACCCAGCGCGTAAAACGTCACGCTGTATTCGCCGGCTGGCACAATTTCCGAGGTGTAGCTGCCATCGGGCTCGACGTGCAGCGCGACCGGCATCTGCGCATAGCCAGCGAAGCCTGGCGTGTCTTTGATTTCGACCATCCGCATGGCGGTGACATTGGTGATGGCCGCACCGGCGGAATCGCTGCAGCGACCGACCAAGTGTGCGCCGAGATCGTCCAGCACCAGTTCAATCATATCCGCCGGCGGATTCGAGATGGCCCACGGCCCGGCATAGACTGGCTGGAAGCCTGCCGCGACGGCGCGCACAATAAAACGCGGTGCGGATGCTTGTGGTGGCGGCCACGCCATGACAAATTGACCGGCGGCATCGGTCATGACGCGCGTGTCCTGAATCATTCCTATCGGCGTGCGGGATGCTTGCCGAAACGCATCGGGTTGGGCATCGCGGCAATATTCAGCCCAGACGGCGATATTCGTGAGTACCGCACCGGAACGCAAGCGCACCCCGCCGCGCAGCGTCTCCCCTGTTTGCATGATTGCTGGCGGCGGCGTGACACGCTCGGTGACAGATGACGTGGTATGTTGAGCGCGCACAACTGCTTGAGACGTCTGCGGCTCGGCTGGCGGCGCCTTGGGCGGAGTACGCGAGCAGGCCCCCAGCGCCAGCGTGACGATAAAAAGCAGCAACCGCAACAAATCACGATGATTACAATGCGTCATGCAACCGGGGATGGCGGCACTTCGGCCCAGAAGCCGCCTTCTTCCGCTTCGTGTATGATTACTTTGACTTTCATCTATCATTGCTCCTTGTTCGGCTGTGTTCTTGTAAGTTTCTCACCGCGTCATCGTTCATATCGGCACCCCGTCTTTCAGGGCATAATAGGTGAGATAGCCGGTGTTGTTTTTTCGCTGGGCCACGAATTGTTCCGTGTGGACAAAAACATCCGCAACAATGCCAGCCAGTGCCAGTCGCGTGCGAATCCGCGACACAGTTTCACGGCGTTCGGCATAAGGGTGTTCTTTATCCACCACAATGTAAAAATCCCAATCGCTATCCGCACGCGGATTCGGCCGCGCGCGACTGCCAAACAGGAGAATTTTCAGCGGATGCACACCGCTTGTCCCGAGCTCTTCAGTGATAATGTTCTTCGCCGCGGTTATCGTCTTCATTATCTTACCAACCAGTGCGTTCCGGCACGAGATCCTTATCATTCAGATTGGCATGACGTTTATCCAAGGATATCGTCGTCGTCATAGTCTCTGGCTACATGTTGTTTTGGTATATGCTTTGTATTTTAGCATATATACAAAACACTTGCGCTGCTATGCCAACCAGTCGGTATGGAAGAATTCGCCGCGCGGCTTGTCGGTGCGCTCGTAGGTGTGCGCGCCGAAATAGTCGCGCTGGGCTTGCAGCAGATTGGCCGGCAGGCGCTCGCTGCGATAGGCGTCGAAGTAGGCCAGCGCCGAGGAGAAGGCCGGGATTGGCACGCCGCACTTGGTCGCCAGAATGACGACTTTGCGCCAGTTCTTCTGGGCCTTGACGACAATCTTCTTGAAGCCGGGATCGAGCAACAGATTGGCCAGCTTTTTCTTGCGGTCGAAGGCGTCCTTGATCTGGCCGAGGAATTGCGCACGAATGATGCAGCCACCGCGCCACATCAAAGCAATCGCGCCAAAATCGAGCTTCCAATTATATTCCCTGGCCGCCTCGCGCAGCAAGGCGAAGCCCTGGGCGTACGAGCAAACTTTCGAGGCATACAACGCATCGCGCACGGCCTCGACCAGCTTGGCCTTGTCGCCCGGCGCCTTGATTTTCGGGCCGCGGAGTTTGGCGCTGGCCGCGATGCGTTCATCCTTCATCGCCGAGATGCAGCGCGCGAAGACGGCCTCGGCAATCGTCGGGGCCGGCACACCCAAATCGAGCGCCGCGACGGAGGTCCACTTGCCGGTACCTTTCTGCCCGGCCGTGTCGAGAATGACGTCCACCAGCGGCTGGCCGGTCAGCGGGTCTTTTTTCTTGAGAATGTCGGCCGTGATCTGAATCAGATAGGAATCGAGTTCACCCTGGTTCCATTGCGCAAAGACCTGCTGGACTTCGTCAACCGACAAGCCCAGGACATAACGGAGTAACTGATACGCTTCACATATCAGTTGCATGTCGCCGTACTCGATGCCGTTGTGCACCATTTTGACGAAATGGCCGGCGCCGTCATTGCCGACCCAGTCGCAACAGGGCGTGCCGTTATCAACTTTTGCGGCGATGGCCTGAAAAATCGGCTGGACTTCCGGCCACGCGGCGGGCGAGCCGCCGGGCATGATGCTGGGGCCTTTCAGCGCGCCTTCCTCGCCGCCCGAGACGCCCGTGCCGATGTACAGCAGGCCGCGCGACTCGACATATTCCGTGCGCCGGATCGTGTCGGGAAAATGGGAGTTGCCGCCGTCAATGATGATGTCGCCCTTTTCAAGATGGGGCAGCAACAGCTCGATAAATTCATCGACCGGCTTGCCCGCTTTGACCATCAGCATGATTTTGCGCGGCTTGTTCAGCGCCGCGCACAGTTCCTCGATCGCGTGGCAGCCAATGACGCGCTTGCCCTTGGCCGGACCATTGATAAAATCGTCAACCTTGGATACCGTGCGATTGAAGACCGCGACCGTGTAGCCGCGGCTGGCCATGTTCAAGACCAGGTTCTCCCCCATCACGGCCAGCCCAATCAATCCAATATCAGCAGACGACATAGATCCCCCGTTAAGTGTAGCAAATAAAATCAGTATTCAGACGCAGCCTATCGCGCAGGGCAGCGCGGTAAAACTGTTTACTACGCCGGCGCACCGGCTACGCTTGCGGGCATGGCCCTTTGGCGTCCTTGTCTTTTTTCATTTTCTTTTGCATGCGCTGGCATTTTTTGCCGCAAGGCTTGCCCTGCATGCATGGCCCGCCGCACAGCTTTTTGTCCTTGTCGCAGGGCTTCATGTCGCACGGCTTCTTGCCCTTGCCGCAGGGCTTCTCACTTTTCGCCCAATGCTCTTTGCACTTGACGCACGGCATGGTGCCTTTGCCGTCGGTGGTCACGACATAGATTTCTTTTTGCACCTGCATGGGCGGGCGTCCCGGCATGGGAGGCTGCATGGCCATCGGACAGGCCTGCGGGCGCATGGGCATTGGGCCACCCTGCACACGGATTTGCCGCGGGCCGTCCTGCGGCTGCATGGCCATCGGGCAGGCCTGCGGGCGCATGGGTGCGACGCGCTGGGCCGGCTGAATCATCGGCAACGATTGCTGACTCATTTGGCAGATGGTGATGTCGTCAAAATAGGCGACGCCCGCCGCGCCGGCAATGACGCCAAGATAGATTGCCTCGGTGCTGCGCGCGAATTCCGGGGCCGGCGCGCCAATGTTGTTGTCCAGCACGACGCGGCCGTTCAGCCAATAGCGCGCGACGCCGCGGGTGACATCCACATCCATGCGCACCGTGTTCCACACTCCCTGCCGCAGCGCCGGGCCGAGGCTCCAGCGGCCATCGCCGTTCGACCAGCGGGTCGCGCGGCGTTCCGGATCGCCCACCATTTCATAAAAGAACCGGCCGATTTTGACGCCCCAATACGGCTTGGCCGCGCCGATCGTGTCGCACAGGATCTTGGTCTCGACGCGCACGACCCCGCCCGGCGGCGTGGCAAAGCCGTAGCCATACAAGCCGTCCCAGATCGGCGAGCAGCCGATGCGGAATGATTGCGCGATGCTGGCGGCATAGTTGCGCGTGACCGTACACTGGCCATCGCCGCTGCGAATGGCGAACCAGCCCATCGGCTCGATGCCGGCAACGGCGCTGTCGAACGCCTGTGCCAGCAGCACTTCCGTGATGGACTCCGCCACGGGCGTGATGGGCGGCGGCGCCGCATTGCCCAAGCCGATGCACAGCGCGACTGCCATGATCATGAAACGTGTTGTGTTCATACGTGCTCCTTGTGATGCGGTTAATGAGACTAGGCAGAAGGTGGTTCTTGATGTTCAACAGTGCGCCGGCGCGACAAACCGACACGCGACAGGAGCGTCGTCAGTTGGGCGCGCATCGCCGCGCTGATGCCGGCATTGCTGGACATGGCGTGATAGAGTTCGGC
>JAPLST010000181.1:5739-9916 GCA_026398485.1 bacterium | reverse complement strand
GGCCGTGTGATTGCTGCCCAGTTTTTCGAAGACGGCGCCGATCAAGGCATACTTGCGCGCGGCGATGGTGTGGCGCACCGTGGCCAGCGCGTCATGGGCATTGAATTCAGGGCCGCCGCGATAAACGTGCAACTGGCGCATGACGCGAAAGAGGGCAAAGGTCGCGCCACCCAGGTCGAGCGGTGACGTGAAATCGAGTTCGGCCCGGGTAGCCAGCTCGCGCCACAGCCAGAGCAGCAGCTCGGCAATTTCGGCGCGCGGTTCAGCCAGCGTATGCAGGGCCGGCTCGATCAAGGCGGCCTGCTGGCTGGCGCGCAGGGCGTTGGTCATGCGTTCGACCAGCGCCAAGGGTGCCTGGGGCAGCATCTGGCCGTAGAGTTCGGGCCAGCGCGGATCGGCCGTCGGCAACAAGTCCGTCAACGGTTCGATGAAGAGCGCTTCCCAGCCGCACCAATGGGCCACATGGAGACAGGTGGCCGGGTCTGCCAGCCAGCGCGGATCATAGTCCGGCGTCGCACAGCCACAGGCATCCGCGCTGGCCCGCAACGCCAGCCAGGCGAAGAGCGCCGCGACCGTGCCATCGGCGGCGCGGGTGTACTCCTGCAATTTTTCGGCGACATAGGCAATATAGGTGGCATCGCCGGGCACGCCGCCGCGCACCTGCTGGGCATAGCGCACCAGGATGGCGATTTTCTCGCGCACGGAGGAGGCGTGGTCGAATTCGCGCATGCGGGTTTCGACGTAATCACGCGGCGAGTCGCGCAGAACCAAGGCCGGTTGCGCCCCTTCGCCCACTTCAAGATGCGGATCATGCACCAGGGTCTGGCGCACGGCAGTCCACCAAGTCTTCCATGACGCGGCCGGCACGGCCACATCGGTGAGGGCATCGCGCAGTTCGCGGAACGTGGCGCGTTTGCCGGAATAGCGCAAGAAGCGCCGCACCAGCGCGGCCGGATCGGTCTGGGCCTCGCGCTGGAGCTGTTCATTGCGAAAGGTGCGCAAGACGCGGAAATCATCATCGGCCAAAGGTTCGTATTGCGACTGGTAGGTCACCAAGGTTGCGCGGTACTCCTGCTGCCCGTCGTGCAATTGGAGCGCGTCGTCGTGCGCGTCAAAGCCGGCGATCTGGACGGGGATGCGGCGGCTGCGATGGAGGGCGAAGACGCCCGGGCGCAAGACACAGCGGGTTTGAATATAGTCGATCGCGGCTGCCAGCGGCGCGCCGTCCCGCAAGCCGCTGCGCCGGACAATGCCGGGCAGCGCCTGGTTGTCGGGCGTTGCCACGCAGATGGCCTGGCCAAGCACGCGGCGCACTTCCACGTCATCGGGAAACCATTCGAGCACGCGCAATGCCAGCACTTGGGCGCGCGGGTCTTGACGCTCGGCCAGCGCTTCAAGCAGCATCGCGCTCAAGGTGCGCGCGCGCTCGGTCTCCTTGGCCTTGATCAGCCATTCCAGCACATGCAGCATTTCATCGAGGTCCGGCTCGGCCGTCTCCAGCGACTGCATCCACGCATCGTCCAGCAGCACAAAGTTGCGCTCGTTGGCAAGAGTAATCAATGACTTTAATTGCATGCGTGTGGTGGTCATGTGATGAAGTTGATCGCCAGCGGCCAGAGCCGCACCAGTATCGCACTCAGCCCGCCGGCCGCGACGTCATCGGCCATGATGCCCCAGCCGCGCGGCAGGCGCTGCAGCCGGCTAATCGGCCATGGTTTGACAATGTCCAGCACGCGATTGCAGCACAGGCCGACGACGGCGGCGGACAGGGTCGGCGTGACGCCGATAAAGGTCAGGACGCCGGCGGCTACTTCGTCAATGATGATCGCGCCCGGATCGTGCCGGCCACAGGCGCGTTCCGCCCGGCCGCTGGCCCAGACGCCCAAGCCGAGCAGGCCGGCCAGCAGCAGCACTTGCAGTTCCAGCGCCCAGCCACAGCGGCTGGTTGCCAGCCACAGGCCCATGCCGATGCCCGTGCCGAACGTGCCGGGCGCCGGCACGCGGGTGCCAAGACCGGCACAGGTTGCCATGTGCCAGGCAAGTTTGTCGAGGCCGCTCAGCGGGGTGGTCGTGGTCATGCGCTCAGGTGTGTTGGCTGTACAAGCCGCGATAGCGCCACAAATAAATCACGCCCGAAACAAGGGTCAGGAGGGTGATCAGATAAAACAGGGCTTGCAAATAAAGTGGCCCGTGGACTTTGCAGGCGTGCACCAGCGCGACGGGCAAGACGGACGCCACGTCAAGAATGGCATAGTAGATCAACAGCACAAAGATGCCGGTCATTTGCCAGGCGGTCTTGTGTTTGCCGATGGTTTCGGCGGACATCACGGTGTGTTGCTGCAGCGCCAACTGGCGCAGGCCGGTGACGATAAATTCGCGCGCGATGATGATCACCAGCATCCACGCCTTGACCACGCCGGGCGGCATGACGACAAAGCAGACCAGGGCTGAAATCACGAGGAGTTTGTCGGCCAAGGGATCCATCAGGCGGCCAAAATCGCTTTCCATGCCATAGCGCCGCGCCAGCACGCCATCCAGCCAATCGGTCAAGGCGCCCACGGTAAACAGGGCCAAGGCGAGGCATTTTCCGCCGCGCACATTCATCAGCAGCGCGGGAATCAGCACCGGGGGGATGCAAAAGCGCGCGAAGGTTATGCGGTTGGCCAAATTCATACTGAATGTATTATACCGTATTTGCCCGGCGCGCGACAACCTGCCCGTGCAGATCATATGGTTCGGCGCGGGTGATGCGCACCGGCACGATTTGCCCGCCGAGGTGGCGTGCGCCGCGCACATGCACACAATTATCGACATCCGGCGCGTCGGCGCGTCGGCGGCCGTGCATGCCGCCGGGCGCGTTGCGCTCGATGATGACCGGCATGACCGTGCCGATCTGCGCGCAATTGTGTTGATACGCAATGCGCTGTTGCAGGCGCAAAATGACGGCGCGCCGCCGCTGTTTCTCGCGCGGGCTGACCGTGTCCGGCAGGGCGCCCGCCGGCGTGCCCGGCTCGGCCGAATAGGGAAACACGCCGACATGCTGAAACATGCCCGTCTGCACAAAATCGCACAATTCACGAAACACCGCCGGCGTCTCGCCGGGATAGCCGACGATAAAGGTCGTGCGCAGCGCCACCCCTGGCAGCCGCGCGCGGATGGCCGCCAGCACACGCTCCGTCATGGCGCGCCCCGGCCGGCGCATGTGCCGCAACAGTCCGTCATTGATGTGCTGCAAGGGCATGTCGATATAATGGCAGATGGCGGGCTCGCGCGCCATGACTGCGAGCAGCTCGTCCGTGACGCTGGCCGGATAGAGGTACTGCACGCGCAGCCAGGCCAGGCCCGGCAGCGCGCACAGCGCAGTGAGCAGTTCCGCCAGCGAGCGGCGCGGCCGCAAGTCGCGGCCATAGCCACTGGTGTCTTGCGCGATCAGGTTCAGTTCCCGCACGCCTTCCGCCAGCATGCGGCGCGCATCCCCGACCAGCGTCTGGAGCGGCACGGACGTGTAGCGCCCGCGCAGGGAAGGGATCGTGCAAAAGGCGCAATGATGATCACAACCGTCGGCAATGCGGAGGTAGGCACTGTGGCGCGGCGTCATGCGGATCGGCACACCGTTGGCCGGTGCCGCCGCGTGCGTCAAGGGAAACCATTGCTGCACGCAGGCCGCCACGCCGGCGGCGGCGCGCACACCCAGCCATGCGTCAACGCCGCGCACCCGCGCCGCGGCTGCCTGATGGCGCGCCGGCAAGCAGCCGCACACAATCAATTTCTGGCCCGTGCGTTTGGCGCGCGCCAAGGCGCGAATGTGGCGCCATGATTCGTCTTCCGCCGCGCGGATGAAAGCACACGTGTTGACCAGCAGCACATCGGCCGCGTGCGCCGTGGCGCACAGGACACAGCCCCCCGGCAGCAAGCGTCCGAGGATTGCCTCTGTATCCACCTGGTTTTTTGCGCAGCCCAAGCTGACCAGATGGACGCGCGCGCTCATGGCAACGCCGGCAGCGGCTCGTGCGTGTCAAACACCGGCCGGTACGCCGCCATAATGCGGGCCGTGTCATCCGGTGAGTTGATCGTCACCGTGCTGCCGCGCCCGGCGCCGCCGGCAAGATAGATCACCACCACGACCATGACCAGCGCGCCGATCACCGGGAGCAGCGGGCGCTGCAGCAGCCGCCCG
>JAPLST010000181.1:0-5716 GCA_026398485.1 bacterium | reverse complement strand
TTCGCCGGCGGCAGCGTCACTTCAAGGGTGTGCTGCGCGCCAAATTCCTGCGCCAGCTGTTTGCCGTCCAACCCCAGCACGTTGCCATACATGTGAATGAAGTTTTTGGCATAGAACGGCGCCGGCAGCTCATCATAGTTGTTGTTTTCCAACGCCTCGAGGTAGGTTGGTTTCAACTTGGTCAGCGCGGCGGCTTCCGCGAACGACAAGCTGCGTTCCTGGCGCGCCCGCCGCAGGCGTTCGCCTATGCTGGTCGGCGGCCCGGCGGCGGGCCGGGCCGGGGTGGTTGCTTTCGGAGTGGTTGGCATGACGGTCATCCTTGGGACTTACGATTCATTGTCGGTGCGCGGCGGCCAGTCTTCGACCAGGATATCGCGCGGCTTGGCCCCGCGCTTCGGCCCGACAATCCGGTGCGCCTCCATCATGTCGATCAAGCGGGCGGCGCGCGCATAGCCGACCTGCAGCACGCGCTGCAAGTACGAGGCGCTGGCTTGCCCGGATTGCAGCACCACGTGGATGGCCTCGTCGAATTTCTCGTCCATGTCCAGGTCGGGCGCGCCGGCATTGGTGAACGCCTCACCCAGCTCAACATAGGTTGGTGCGCGCTGGTCGCGGATGAAATTGGTCACCTTGCGGACTTCTTCTTCCGAGACGAATGCGCCTTGAATGCGCATGGTGCGCGGCACGGCCGGCGCCTTGTACAGCATGTCGCCTTTACCGAGCAGCTTCTCGCTGCCCTGCTCGTCAATGATCACGCGGGAATCCACGCCCGATGCCGTGCGAAAGGCGATGCGGGCCGGAATGTTGGCTTTGATCAAGCCGGTGATCACATTGGTCGAGGGCCGCTGGGTTGCCAGCACCAGATGAATGCCGGCCGCGCGCGCCAGCTGCGCCAGGCGGATGATTTTGCGTTCAATCTCGTCCGCCGCCACCAGCATCAAGTCGGCCAGCTCATCAATAACCACCACAATATAGGGCAACTGCGGCGGCAGATCGAATTCCTGCGCGCCGACTTGCACGCGCAACACCTGGGTGTTCTCCACCCGCTTGATGTTGTACATGCTGATATTGCGCACGCCCAGCCGCGCAAAATACTTGTAGCGTTTTTCCATTTCAAGAATCAGCCAATCCAAGGCCGCCGGCACTTTGTCCGGCTCGTTCAACACCGGGATCAGCAGATGCGGCAGATTGTGATACGGCACCAGTTCGACGTGCTTCGGATCCACCAGCACCAGTTTGAGCTGATGCGGCTCGAAGCGGTAGAGCAAGCTCAATAGAATGGTGTTGATGCACACCGATTTGCCCGACCCGGTCGCGCCCGCCACCAGCAAATGCGGCATGTCCGTCAGGTCATCCAGAAACGTTTCGCCGCTGAGCGTCTGCCCGAGCGCCAAGGGCATTATTTGCTTTTTTTGCGCCACGGCATATTCCTTGGATTCAACCAGTTCGGAGTACATGACCATCCGCCGCACCTCATTGGGCAGCTCGATGCCGACCGCGTCGCGGCCCGGTATCGGCGCCACGATCCGGATGCTCTTGGCCTTCATCGCCAAGGCAATGTCATTTTCCAAACTGGTGATCCGGTTGACTTTCACGCCGGGCGGCGGCTGCACTTCATAGCAGGTGATCACCGGCCCGCAGATGGCATTGGCGACATGCGCCTCGACGTCAAACTGTTTAAGTGTTTGCTCAAGTTTGATGATCGCGCGATTGGCCGCCTCGCGCACTTCCTCGGTATTGCTGACCTCGGCCGGGTCCAGCAAGCCAATCTCGGGCAGGACATACGGCGGCAACTCTTCCTGCTCTTCGGACGCCGAGGCCGGCAGCACCACGGGTGCGTGCGGCGTGCTGGGCGCCGGCGCTGCGACCGGCGCCGCGCTCTCCGCGGGCGGATCAGTGACGCCGCCGGCATCGGCCTGCTTCTTGTTTTTGCGCGCACGCTGCTTGTGCATGGCCTGCTCGCCGGTGATCACAATCAAGGGCTCTTGCTTGCGCGCCACCGCGGCACGCGTCAGCCGGGCGCGCGCAGACAGCCAAGCCCACACCACCACGCGGCGCACCCGCGCGCCCAGCCAGACGCAGCCGCGCAACAGCCAGCCCAGCAGGCGCGCCAGCAGCCTTCCTGCCACGCAGCCGCCGCGCCAGACGCCGCGCAAACTGGCGTCGAACAGGAACAGCGCCTCGATCAAAATCATGCCCAGCAAAATAATCGCCGTGCCGGGCGTGCCACAGCGCGCCCGCAGCGCCGCCACCAGCACTTGGCCGACCAAGCCGCCGGCCGTGTCGGCCTGCATGGCCCGCGCCGTGCCCAGCGGCACGACCATCTCGGCCAAGCCCGCGCTCGTCGCAGTCAAGACCAGCAGCACCATGGCCCGCAGCACCACCATCGTCACGGAGGGAAACACCACGCGCCGAAAGACCATCACCGCCAGCGCGGCCATGAACACGGGAAAGGCATAGGCTGCCAGACCCAGCGCCTCAAACACGCCGTGGGACAGCCACAAGCCGAGCACGCCGACGTAATTTGTGCAGGATTCGCGCGGCACATGATCCCACGACTGGCGCGGATCGTACGAGACCAGCGCCAGGATCAGCAGCAGCGCCAGCATCGCCAGCGCGATCGCGACGTATTCACGCCAGCGCGCCGGATGCCGCAGTTCCTGGATTTCCGTCCCGCGCGTGATCATCCCGGATCAGGCCCCGTAAAAGTTGGCCACCAAGGCCGGCAGGTCATTGGCCGCCAGGTCAATGATGCGGATTTCGCGCGCCGCGTTCTGCGCCGAATCGGACGCGTGCGCCGTGTTCACCATGACATCCCGCCCAAACTCCTTGCGCACCGTCGCCGGCGCGGCCTTGCGCGGATCCGTGCTGCCCAGTTGCTCGCGGATCTTGTTGACCGCGTCCACGCCTTGGTACACCAGCGCAAGGCAGGTCTCGCTGCCCGGCGCGGGCCAGTCCGCTTGGGGCGTCTGCCACGGGTTGCGGCCGGTCATGAATTGCACAATCTTGCCGAATTCATGATCCGCATTGGCGGTTTTCAGTTCCTGCGCCAGATGCTCGGCCACCGCCACGGAGATGGGGAACTCGAACGCGCCTTGCAACGCGGCAAAGGCCTTGTCGCGCACCTTGTCCGCGAATTTCTCGACGAAGATGTCGCGCACCGGCCCGTAAAATTCCATCGCCTGCGCGACGGAAATGTGGATGATCTTGATGGCGATGACAAACAGGCCCGTCTTGGCAAACAAGTCCACGACCGTGCCCATGCGCGTGCGCGAGTGCGCCAGCGTGTCGGGCTTGAACATCACCAGCGTGTGTTCCGGCGTGACGCCGGCCGGATACTTGATGGCATCGTGCAGAATGCCGCTGTCGCGCGTCGAATGCTTCAACCACACGTCAATCTGGCGGCGGGCCTGCGCGACGGTGCGCGCAATCAGCACCGCCGGCTCGAAGTAGACCAGCCGGCCATGCGCATCCTTGATGAAATCGCCGTACGTGTCGCGAATCGTCTCGCCCACCGTCTGGCGGATGATCGAGCCGACGACTTCGTCGCGCACGCACGCCACCGCGTCTTCGCCCTCGACCAGCAGGAACATGACCCGCTGGCGCTGGCCCTGCGCGTCGGGCAGGTAGTGCGTCCGCACATATTCGCGCACCAGCAGCTCGACCTCGCGCTGCTCCGGCCCGCTCTGCTCGTCGACGGTCAGCGTCTCAATATATTCCTCGACCAGCTCTTTGCTCGGCGCAAACATGCGCGCACCCAGCAAGCGCAGACTCGACGAGCGCGACAGCAGCCGGCTGATCACCCCGCCGGTGCGCGACTTGGACATCGTATACGGATTAATCAGCACATACGCCAGTTCATTCATCAACACCTCATCATCCAGAGTGAAAAGAAAAAGGCAGAATCTGCGCCGCGGATTCCGCCTTGTATACCCGGTGCATGCAGCCCGCTGGTGGCCGCCACGCCGCGTCTTACCACGACAGCGGCGCTTTCATGTTGGGCTCGCGCTCCCACTGTTCCGGCGTGTTCCACGGCAACGTGGCACCGTCGTCGCGCTGGGTTTCCGGCGCCGAGCAGCCCGGCAGCAACCCGCCGCACAGCAATGCCAGCCACACCGGCCATGCGCGCCACGCCGCGCCGCGCCTGCGATCCCGCATGCCTTAGTTCTTGACCGCGTCGCCTTCGCGCACCGTGTCGGCCGGAGTGACCAGGGAATCCACGGTCGCAATCGACAGCTGATTGTTGTCCGGCACCAGTTTCTGCACGGTCACTTTGCCGACCAGATGGTTGTCGCGGACCACTTCCAGTTTTGTCCCGACCGGCACGCTGTCATCCGCGCCCAAATCCAAAATCAGAAAATCCTGCTCGCGGTTCACCACCAGGACATTGCCATGAAATTTCTTTTCCGGCTCGACCGAAATCTTGTTGGCCAGCAACATGCTCTTGTAGCGTTCCGCCACAACCGTCGCTGCTTTTTCCTTGGTCTGCCAATCCTTCACCGTGGCGTTCAGGGTGCTGATCTCCGTCTCTTTGGCCTTGATCGTGGCCTCGCGTTCCGCCACCGTGTCTTTGGTCGCCTTGTGCGCCACTTGTTCCTGCGCCAATAGTTCTTGCGCCGCAACAATGTCTTTCTTGGCCTTGTCAAGCGCCGCGTCGCGCGCGGCCACCGTCCCGGTCAGCTCCTTGGTCGCATCCGCAATCTTTGATTCCGCTTCATCTTTCAACTTCTGAATCTCCGTGCGCGCCTTCTTCAAGTCGCCATCGCGCACATCCAGCGTGCCCCGCACATCCGCAATCGCCTTGGCCTGCCCTTCAACCAGCGCCGCATACACCGCGTTCGTGGACGCCAGTTCGGCGATCTTCTGCTTTTTCGCGCTGGCCGTCGTGATCAGAAAAAAGGCCAACACCAGCGCGCCAATCGCCAACACCACCACTCCGATCAACAGTCCATTCTTCATTGCAGCTCCTGTTCAATACGTTAAATCAAAAAAACCATGTGAGGCAAAGTATAGCACATTCGCCGTTTTTCGTCAAACCACCCCGCCTGTCCCCAGCAATTCCGCGATAAGAACGGGAGCTGCATTCCCTTGCGGCGATCCTGCCACGGTAGCCGCCGGCGTAAAGCGCGCATAACAGGTAGGGCGGTCAGGCCCTTGACCGCCGCGGTCGTCGTTGCGTCATGTTATCACAGGCGTGTGCGCGCATGCAGCAACGGCGGTCAGGGCGTGACCGCCCTACCTCACCCTCCGGCCACGCACGCGCAGGACCCACAACAGATTTGGCGACGTCAGGTTCACACCTTCACTTGGCAGGCGGCGCCATGTGCGCGCCCGGCCCGTGGTAGACCGTGCGGCCCGGGCCGCCGCCCGCCGCGCGCCGCGCGAAAAACAAGCCGTGATTGGGCAAGCGCCGCTTGGGCACCAACTCCACGTCAAAGCCGTGCTGGTTCAAGTGCGCGGCCAGCGCGGCGATGGAGGGATAATCGTAAATCACTGTCGGGCTGAGGCGGCAATGGAGCCAGGCGCCCAACTCGCCGGAAAGGCGAACCGCGTCCAAAGAATCCAATCCAAACTGGGCAAACGGCGCCCGGCGATCGATGCCTGCCGGTTCCGTTTTGGTCTTCGCGGCGACCTGGTTTCGCAGCCACATTTCCACCGCCGCCGCGTCTTGAACGCGTGGGGTGGGTTGGGCCACCGGCGCGGGAACGCGCGCCTT
>JAPLST010000332.1 GCA_026398485.1 bacterium | reverse complement strand
GCAAGGCGGCGGCGCGGCTGGTGGCGTGGGCATGACCAACGGGCTGGTGCGCAATTGCGTGATTGAGGAATGTGGCGCGGGCGGGTCGCAGGGTTATGGCGCGGGTGTGTTTTGCCTTGGCGCCGGCGTGGTGGAGAACAGTCGCATCCGCGGCAATTTCATTGACGGCGATTTTGGCGGGTATGGCGCGGGCGCCTATTTGCAGGGCGGCGGGCTGCTGCGCAATTGCCTGATTGTGGCGAATGAGAGTCCCAGCCCGTTTTCCGAAGGCGGCGGCGTCTATGCCAAAAACGGCGGCACGCTGGTCAACTGCACGATCAGCGGAAACACTGCCGGCCGTGACGGTTCTGGTTTGGCCTGCAATTTAAGCAATGTGGTCGTGCACAACACGATCATCTATTACAACACCAGTGACAACTATTTCATCAATCCGGGTGCGTACAATCCGCGATTCAGTTATTGCGCGCTGACGCCGGCGCGCGCCGGCACGGGCAATCTCAGCAGCGATCCACGCTTTGTCAACAACAGTGTCGGCGACTACCATCTGCTGTCCAACTCGCCCTGCGTCAATGCCGGCAGCACGGCGACGTATTATGTCGGCGCCACGGATGTGGCCGGCAATCCGCGGCTGACGGATGGCATGGTCGACATGGGCGCGTACGAATTCGGCGCGTTCGACGCCAGCTTCACCGCCACGCCGCGCGTCGGCATCGCGCCGCTGGTGGTCGCCTTCAGCGCCCGCGTGTCCGGTAGCAATACGCTGGCGTGGTACCAGTGGGACTTCAACAACGACGGCATTATTGAAACGCAAGGGTGGCAGTTGGCCACGCCGCAGCACAGCTACACCAACACCGGCATCTACTCGCCGGGCGTGCTGGTGAGCAACAGCGTGGGTGAATGCGCCGCCTGGTTCGCGACGGACTACATTGTCGTGCTGGCGAGCAACGTCATGTTTGCCGCGCTGGACGGCGGCAATCAATGGCCCTACAATTCATGGGCCAGCGCGGCGAAGAACATCCAGGATGCGATTGACACCAGTCAAAGCGGCTACACCGTCTTGTTGTCCAACGGCATCTATCGTCTGACAAGCCCGGTGAGCATTGCCAAAGCCGTGACGGTGCGCAGCGTGCAAGGCCGGGCGGCCACGGTGCTGGACGGCCAAGGCACGGTGGTGTGCGTGCAGCTCGGCAACGGCGCGGGCCTCACCATTTCCAATGGCTACGGCGTGAGTGTGGGGGGCATATGGCTGGTGTCCGGCACGGCGCGCAACTGTCTGATCACCGGCAACAAGTCTTATGACACGGGTGCCGGCGTCTTGTTCAGTGGCAGCGGCCGGGTGGAAGACTGCCTGATTGTCGGCAATGGCGGCGGCGGCCGGTACAACAGTGATCCGACCGATGGCGGCGGGGTTGCGTTTGATGGCGGTGGCACGCTCGAGCGCTGCGTGGTCATGGACAACCAGGGCTATCAGTTTGGCGGCATATATATCAGTGGCAGCGGGGCCGTCATCCGCAATTGCCTGGTGGCGCGCAATCAAGGCCTGAGTTGGATGGGCGGCGTCGGCGGCTGGGGCATTTCCGCCACGTTGGAGAACAACACGATTGTTGAAAACACAGCGGTCGCCGGGCATGCGGCCGGAGTGAATATCGGCGGCGGCACCCTGCGCAACAATATTATTTATTACAACACCGTGGCCGGCGCCGTCAGTAATATCGGCAGCGGCATGGGCCCGTTTACCTACACCTGCACCTGGCCCGGCTATGCGGGCACGGGCAACCTCACCAACGACCCGCGCATGGTCAATCGCGCCGCACGCAACTATCAGTTAAGCGGCCGTTCGGACTGCATCAATGCCGGCGCCAATCAGAGCTGGATGAATACCACCAAGGACCTCGGCGGTACCAACCGCATTATGAATGGTGTCGTGGACATGGGCGCGTATGAGCTTGCGACCAACAGCCCGTTGCTGCGCGTGCAGCCGGCCTTGCTGAATTTCGGCACTGTGGTGCTGGACCAGACGGCGAGCCGCGCGCTGACCGTGCGCAATGTCGGCGGCGGCATCTTGACCGGCGCGCTCAGCGGCGTGGCCGCGCCGTTTGCGGTGAGCGGCGCAAGTGCGTATGCTGTGGCCATCAATAGCAGCGCCACGCTGACGCTGCAATTCACGCCCGATGCCGTGCGCGGCTATACGAATGCCGTGGTGGCGACTGGCGGGGACGATGCGACAATCATGCTGTATGGCCTGGGCGTGCCGGAGCCGGCGCTGCTGCTGCCGCTGCTGCTGCTGCTGCTGCTGGGTTCAGGGTTCAGGGTTCAGGGAAAAATGCTTTTGCGGCAAAACCATTTTGTGCAAAATGAAGTGCGGCACTTCATTTTTATAGCAGAGGAATGACCAATAATGAAGTTCTGCGCAGATACTTCGTCCTTAGATATTCCTTGTTCAATATTCAATATTCCGTCCAAGCCGCGCGGCTTGGCCACTGCCCGGTATTCGGTAAGCAGTGTTCAGTATTCGGTGAAGAAGCAGAGGCAGCAGTCCAAGCCGGGCGGCTTGGCCACATTGAGAAATGTTTATGATGAAACTATGGAATAGGATGAACAAACTCATTGCATTACTTGCCCTGCTTGGCGCGGGCGCGTTTGGCCAGACTTATTATGTCGCCACCAACGGGAGCAACAGCGCGACCGGCGCCTTTGACGCGCCTTGGCTCACCATCCAAAAAGCCGCCACCGTCATGCTGGCCGGCGACACCTGCCTGGTGCGCGCCGGCGTCTATCGCGAGACGGTCACGCCCGCGCGCGCCGGCACCGCCCTGGCGCCGATCACGTACCAGCCCTACCAGGGCGAGGAGGTCACCATCAACGGTGCCGAGATCATCAGCGCCTGGACGCTCGACACGGGCAACGTGTACCGGGCGGCGATGGCGGGCAACTATTTCGTCTCGCCCTACAACCAATCCGACCAGGTGTTTCAAGACGGCCAGATGCTGACGCTGGCCAAGTGGCCCAACACGACCACCGCCGCCAACGCCTATCCCGGTGGCGTTGCGCCGCCCGTCGACATATCGCATCCGGCCAAGTCGGTGCTGACCAGCGCCAGCCAGCCGCGCGTCTTCACCAGCATCGGCACCAACTGGTATTCCTGGGTCTTCACCGACACGCAACTGTTGCCCACCGTGAACCATTACTATGTCGGCGCGGAAATCTACATCCAGCCGGCCAACGGCGCGTGGAGCTGGACGTTCAGCGGCACGATTGTCGCCCAGACCAACACGTCCCTGACGCTGCGCTCGGCCAACAGCGGCCCGGGCACGCTGCCGCGCGGCTCGCGCTACTACCTGTACAATCAGCGCCAGATGCTGGACAGCCCGGGCGAGTGGTATCACGACAAGCCCAACGGCGTGCTGTATCTGCAAACGTTGGATGGCAGTCATCCGACCAGCCACGTCATTGAAGCCAAAGCCCGCGATTACGCCTTCAATCTCAACAC
>JAPLST010000247.1:8750-14035 GCA_026398485.1 bacterium | reverse complement strand
TGCAAGTATGTCGAGCATGCAGCCGGCGCGCCGGTCCTGCCCTGCGTCGAGTTTTATGTGGTCATGCCGAAAGGCGCGCAGTACAAGACCTGCCGCGTGCAAGCCAGCGCCGAGTCATATCGCGGCACGTACAAGGTCTTTACCCGCACGGCCGCGAGCGGCATACCATCGGCCCGCCGCTTCCCGCCGAAAGTCATTGAATTCGTCGGCCATCGCAACGTGCGCGGCTATCGCGTCTTCGCCTTCCGCGCCTATCCGGTCAGCTGCCAGCCGGCCGACGGTTCGGTCGCGCGCGTGCTGCAAACCAAAATCGCGATTGATTTCGTACAGCCCGCCGCGCCCGCCAAATATGCGCCGGCCAGCCCGGCCGTCGTCACCGCCCTCAAGAAAGTCGTCATCAATCCGGATGACATCGAGACGCTGACCCAGGCCGAGGAAACCAATGAGGCGCTCGCCGCCGGCGCCATCTATGGCGCGCACACGCTGGCAACGCGCGATGTCTTCGCCACCGGCATCGCCCCGCGCGCCACTGCCCGTGACGGCGCCGGCGATGATTTCTTCAGCATGTTGGAAGACAACGTCTATATCAATGAAGAAAACGACATTGTCTACGCGCCCATTCGTTTTTAGCCCTCCATCCGCCCATTCATGAAGGCCCACATTTTTGTCACGTTAAAGCAAGGCGTTCTCGACCCGCAGGGCAGCACGGTGCAGCGCTCGCTGCAGCAAATGGGCTACGCCGCGGTTCAATCCGTGCGCATCGGCAAATTCATGGAAGTTGAACTGGCCGGCACTGATCGCGAAGCCGCCGCCACCCAAGTGGATGAGATGTGCCGCAAATTGTTCGTCAACCCGAACATCGAAGAATACCGCTTCGAGCTGCGCTGACGCACGCTGCAAATCTGAAATCTCAAATCTGAAATCTCAAATTTCAAATTTCAAATCCCAAGCTGAAATCTTCCACCATGCCACGCCTCTCGGTTGCCGTTGTTGTCTTTCCGGGCTCGAATTGCGATTACGACTGCTTCTGGGCCGTGGCTCAATTTCCGCAATGCCGCGTCCAGTATGTGTGGCACAAAGATGCCAACCCCGGGCGGTTTGATGTCATTATTCTGCCGGGCGGCTTTTCCTACGGCGATTATCTGCGCTGCGGCGCCATCGCGCGCTTTTCGCCGGTGATGCAGGCCATCGTTGAACACGCCCGCCAAGGCCGTCCGTTGCTGGGCATTTGCAATGGTTTTCAGATTTTGTGCGAGGCCGGTTTGCTGCCCGGCGCGCTGTATCGCAATAACAGCCTGACGTTTATCTGCGAGCATGTCTATGTGCGCGCGGAGACCACGGCATCGGTCTTCACCCGCGCGTGCGCCTCGGGCCAGGTACTCAACCTTCCCATTGCGCACGGCGAGGGCCAGTACTTTGCCGATGACGCAACCCTGCGGCAGCTTGAAGATGGCGGCCAGATCGCCTTCCGCTATTGTGCCCGCGATGGCGCGGCCAGCGCGCAGGCCAACCCCAACGGCTCGCGCCATAACATCGCCGGGATTTTCAATGCCGCCAAAAATGTCCTGGGGATGATGCCGCATCCGGAGCGCGCCATGGATGCGCGGCTGGGTTCCTGCGACGGCCAGTTGATCTTCAAGAGTATGCTCGCCGCCGTCAGCGCCTGAGTCACGCGGGTTGGGCGGGTGGATAGACCACCACGATCGTTTCCAGAGCGTTTTGCAGCAATCCACGCCGTGCGGCTTGGCCACATCAGCAACGGTACTGCGCTACCAAGGCGAGGGTATTCCTTATATTTGAATTTCAGATTTCTCATTAGGCAGCGGCGGCGGTTGACTTCCCAGCGCTTGTATGCTATACTCTGTCAACCTCAAGATAAGGTAGATAAACTCATGGCCGAACGCATAGCAAGCGCTCCCGAAATCGCCGCACACCTCGATGCGCTTGCTGAGTCTATTGTGCAGGATTGCCCCACCCTCGAACACGCCTATTTGATCGGGATTCAGCGCCGCGGCGTACAACTGGCGCAACGCCTGGCACAGCGGATCATGGCGCGCACATCGGTGGTGGTTCCACTGGGCGTGCTCGACATCACCTTTTATCGCGATGATCTTTCGCGGATTTCGCAGCAACCCGTCGTGCACAACACCGACATTCGCCTTGACCTTGACGGCAAAGTCATTTACTTGGTGGACGATGTGGTGTACAGCGGGCGCACGATCCGGGCCGCGCTCGACGCGCTGGCGGATTACGGGCGGCCGCGGATTGTGCGCTTGGTGGCGCTGGTGGATCGCGGCTGGCGCGAGCTGCCGATCCAGCCTGATTTCGTGGCCTGGAAAATAGCGACGGCGGACACGGACGTGATCCATGTCAAAGTACGCGAACTCGACGGCGAAGACGCCATTGACCGGGCCAACCGGGCCGACCACGCCCAACCCGTGTAACCCATCGACCGGCGCGCCGCATGGCATGGGATAAAAAGGATTTGCTGGGGCTTGAATACCTGAGCGCGGAAGAGATTCTGACCGTGCTCGACACCGCCCGCGCGTTTTCGGAAGTCAGCACGCGGGCGATCAAGAAAGTGCCGGCCTTGCGCGGCAAGACGGTGGTCAATTTGTTTTACGAGGCCAGCACGCGCACGCGCGCCTCGTTCGAGCTGGCCGAGAAGCGTCTCAGCGCTGACATCATCAACATGAACGTGTCGACCTCGAGCGTGACCAAGGGCGAGACCTTGCTGGATACCGTCCGCAATTTGTGCGCCTATAAGATTGACGTGATTGTGATCCGGCATGCCATGTCGGGCGCGCCGATTTACCTGGCGCGCAACATCGAGTGCAGCGTGGTGAACGCGGGCGACGGCATGCACGAGCATCCGACCCAGGCGTTGCTCGACATTTACACCTTGCGCGAGAAGCTCGGCGATTTGCGCGGCCGGCGGATTGTGATCGTCGGTGACATCGCCCACAGCCGCGTCGCGCGCTCGAATATTTGGGGGCTGACCAAGCTGGGCGCGCAGGTGACGGTGGTCGGCCCGTCAACCTTGATACCGCGCGAGATCGAACAGATGGGCGTGCGCGTGCAGCACAACTTGGACGAGGCCCTGCGCGACGCCGACGCGGTCAACATGTTGCGCATCCAGCGCGAGCGCGAGAAGCTGACCTTGTTCCCGTCCTTGCGCGAATACGCCATTTTGTTTGGCTTGAACCGCACGCGCATGCAAGGCCTGCCGGACAAGCTGATTGTGATGCATCCCGGGCCGATCAATCGCGGCGTCGAGCTGTCGGGCTCGGTCGCCGACGGGCCCAACAGCGTGATTCTCGAGCAGGTCACCAACAGCTTGGCGGTGCGCATGGCCGTCTTGTTTCTGGTGACCGGCGGCACGTCCCTTCACCCTGAACACATGAGCGCATGACCACCGTCATTCGCAACGGCTATTTGATGGATCCGGCCCGGCAGCTGGACGGCCACGGCTGGGTGCATATCAAGGACACGCAGATTGCCGGCGTCGGCCTGGGCGAGCCACCGGCGGGCTTGGCGGCCGACGAGACCATCGATGCGCGCGGCCTGGTTGTCGCGCCCGGCTTCATTGATCTGCACACGCATTTGCGCGAGCCGGGCGAGGAAAGCAAGGAGACGATCGAGAGCGGCAGTCGCGCGGCTGTTGCCGGCGGCTTCAGCACGATTGTCTGCATGCCCAACACCAAACCGCCGATTGACCACGCCAGCCTGGTGAAGTTCATTCATCTCGAGGCACAGCGCGTCAATCTGGCCAATGTGCTGCCGGTCGGCACGGTCTCGCGCGGGCGCGAGGGCAAAGAGCTGGCCGACATCGGCGAGCTGGTCAATGCCGGCGTGGTCGCCATCAGCGATGACGGCGCGCCGATCATGGATTCCGGCCTGATGCGCTGCGCGCTCGAGTATGCGCGCATGTTCGGCATTCCGGTCATGGAACACTGCGAAGACCTGCAGTTGGCCAACCTGGGCGTGATGAACGAGGGCTTTTACTCGACCAAACTCGGCTTGCGCGGCGCACCGACCGTCGCGGAAGACGTCATGGTCGCGCGCAACCTGCTGCTGGCGGAATACACCGGCGGGCGGCTGCACCTCTGCCATCTCTCGACCGCCGGCGGCGTGCGCATGGTGCGCGATGCCAAGGCGCGCGGCGTGCAGGTGACCTGTGAAGTCACGCCCCATCATCTGGTGCTGACCGACGCGGCCGTCTGCGACTATGACACCAATTTCAAAATGAACCCGCCCTTGCGCGCCGAGGCCGACCGGCTGGCGCTGATCGAAGGCATCAATGACGGCACGATCGATGCTATCGCCACCGACCACGCGCCGCACTCGAGCACCAGCAAGGATGTCGAATTCGACCAGGCCGCCAATGGCGTGGTCGGCTGGGTGGATTGTTCGAAAGAGGAAGCCGCAAGCTGGTGTGCGAGACGCACATCACCGTGGCGCGCATGATCGCATTGCTGACCAGCGGGCCGGCGCGCGTCATTGCGCAGCCAGGCAAGGGCACGCTTGCGCCCGGCGCCGATGCCGACCTGGTCCTGCTCGACCTCGATCACGCCTGGACGATTGACGCCCATGCCTTTTGTTCGCGCTCCGGCAATTCGCCGTTTCACGGCTGGCGCGTGGTCGGGCGCGCACGGCGCACGATCGTCGGCGGACAGACCAAATTCACCCAGGCAAGCGCATGACAAAATCCCCCATTACCTACAGTGTGATCGTGCCGATGAAAGACGAGCAGGACAACGCGCGCGCCTTGGCCGATGAAATCACGGCCGTCATGCAGCGCGTGGGCGCGCCGTGGGAATGTGTCTGGGTCAATGACGGCTCGAGTGACAATACCGGCACTGTGCTGCGCACCCTGACGGATGTGGATCCGCATCACCGGCTGCTCGAATTGGATCGCAACTACGGCCAGTCGGCGGCCATGGCCGCCGGCTTTGCCCGCGCCCGCGGCGCGATTTTCATCACGCTTGACGGCGACGGCCAGAACGACCCGAAGGACATTCCGGCCTTGCTGGAACGCTTGGCGCGCGGCGACGTGGACATGGTCAATGGCGTGCGCGTTACGCGCCGCGACAGCTTCGTGCGCCGGCTTTCCTCGCGGATTGCGAATGCCGTGCGCAATTTCTTCCTGCATGACGGCGTGACCGACACCGGCTGCGCCTTGCGCGTTTTCCGGCAGGCCTGCGTGGCCAACATCGTCATCTTCAAGGGCACGCATCGCTTTATCCCCGCCTTGGCGGCCAGTTCCGTCAACCATCGCGATTTCC
>JAPLST010000247.1:478-8705 GCA_026398485.1 bacterium | reverse complement strand
CCAAGTACGGGGTCGGCAACCGCCTGTGGGTGGGCATCGCCGACTTGTACGCCATGTGCTGGATGCGCGCGCGCCTGGTCTATCCGGTCGTGCGCAGCGAATATCCGCGGCCACCCGCGTGACCATGACCGCCACTCCCCACGCACCACACGCGGCCCCGGCGCCCGGCGCCGCCACCACCGCGGCAACTGCCTTTGGGCCGCGCCGGCCGCTGCGCAAAATCATGCTGCTGGCACTGGTTGTTGGCGTGGCCTTGGTGGTGGTCAACACGCCCGGCCTGCGCGCCCATGTCAGTAATCTGCATGAACTCAAGCATGACGTCAAGGCACTCGGCGCCGCGGGCGCGCTCGGCTTTACGGTGCTGGCCGGCGCACTGATCGCGCTGGGTGTGCCGCGCTTGTGGCTGTGCGTGCCGGCCGGCGGGTTGTATGGCTTTTGGCTGGGCTTGCTGCTGACCCAATGTGCCGCGCTGGGCGGCTCCTATCTGACGTTTCTCTTCATGCGCTGGGCCGGCGCGCAATGGGCCATCCGCAAGCTCGAACGCCATGCCGTGGTGCGCGCGTTGACCCGCAATCACACGCCCTTCTCGGTCTTCATGGTGCGCCAATTGCCGATTCACGGCTTGGTCATGAACGCCGCCTTGGCGGCCAGTTCCGTCAACCATCGCGATTTCCTGATCGGCTCTTTTCTGGGCTTTTTGCCGCAGGGCATTGTCGTCACGTTGATCGGCAGCGGGATTGGCAAACCCAATGACCCGCGCCTGGCCAGCGTGCAATTGCTGCTGGCGTTGCTGTGTGCCGCGGCAGTCGCGGTTATGATCTACCGCATGGTCCGCTCACGTAACGCACCTGCATTCGACGCATGAATCCGGCGCCACACACCTCGGCTGAATCGCCCGCCAATCCTTTTGCCGGCATGCCGCAACTGCAGTGGGACGTGCGCCAGTCCATGCCGCTGATCGCCAACGCCGTCGACGTCTGCTACCGCAAGGTCAAGAAGACGACCTATCCGGTGCGTTACGCGCGCTATTGGTTTATCGCCAATTTTTTGTTGTGCGAATGGCACCGCACCCGGCGCGCGTTGCGCGTGTGCGAGGCCGGCATTGACCGCGGCCAGATGCGCCGGGTCATGGGCGCGCTGCAGGCCAACCCGGCTTTTGCACCGCTCGCACTGGCCTCGTGGACCGGCGTCGATATTGCCCTGCGCCACGATTTTCTGCACAACATCGGCTACAGCTCGCTCATGCAAGCCGATATCGAAAACACGGCCGACTGGGTGCGCGGCGATGAGGATGTCCTGATTTTACTGCACATCCTCGAGCATTTGTACAACCCGGAGCAGGTCATCCGCACCATTGCCGCCGCGATGAAGCCCGGTAGCATGCTGATCGGCGGGGCGCCGGCCGTGCCGCATTGGTGCGTCCAACTGCGCGAGCCGTGGCTGCGCGCGCACAAAAAACAATTCCGGCATGTCAGCAAATTGTCGGTCCGCCGCGTGCGCGACATTGCCGCCGCCAGCGGCCTGACGGTCGCATTCATCGCCGGCGCATTCGGGGTGCGCTGGCATGGCATGCCGCTCGAAAATTGCACATGGTGGGTGCGCGCGAATTTGTGGTTTGGCGCCCACGTGCCGGCCTGGCCCGGCGAAATATACTGGGTTCTGCGCAAGCCGGAGATTTGAGATTTGAGATTGAACCTTGAACGCTGATGAATATCCAATATCGAACACTCAATATCCAAGGGCGAAGTATCTGCGCAAAACTTCATCATTGGATATTCCTTGTTGGATATTGGATATTCGCATCCCCTGAACCCTGAACCCTTGATCCTTGACCCTTCCACATGGCTGTCCGCGCACGCGCCGCACGACCTTGTCTGGCGCCGCCGCGCCCTGCTGCTCATCGCCGGCGCCGCCGTGTTCCGCCTGCTGTGCCTGCTGCTGGTGCCCATGCAACTGGTGCCGGATGAAGCCTATTATTGGGATTGGTCGCGCCAGCTGGCATGGTGTTATTACAGCAAACCGCCAATGGTGGCCTGGCTGATCGCCGGCGCGACCCACCTGCTGGGCACGGCCGAGTGGTCGGTGCGCCTGCCCGCGGCACTGCTGAATGTGGTCACGCTCGGCCTCCTGTATCTTCTCGGCGCAGCCATGTTTTCGCGCGCGGCCGGCTTCTGCGCGGCGTTGGCATTTGTCGTGACCCCGGCCACGTTCGCGGCCGGCTTCTTCATGACGATTGACGCGCCGCTGCTGTGCGCGTGGTCGCTCGCGCTGCTCTGCACCTGGCACGCGTTGCACTGCACGCGCGGCGCCGCGGGCTGGTGGCTGGGCGCCGGCCTGGCCGTGGCCGCCGGCATTTTCAGCAAACAGATGATGCTGCTCTTTCCCCTGCTGCTGCTCATCTTTATCGCGCTGAACCGCGCGTACTGGCCGGCCCTGCGGCGCGCCTCCTTCTATCTCGTGCCGCTCTGCACCGCGCTGGCGCTCGTGCCGCTGCTGTGGTGGAACGCGCAACACGACTGGGTCATGCTCCAGCACACCGCCGGCCATTTTCAAAGCACGCGGCCATGGTATGCCTTCTGCCTTTCATGGCTGCATTTTATCGGCACCCAAGCCGGGATGATTTCACCCTTGCTCTGGTTGCTGCTGGTGGCCGTCGGCCTGCTGACGCTGCGCCACTATTATGCCGCGCCGCCGGCCGCGCGGTTTCTGGCCGTGTTTTCGATTGTGCCGCTGGCGGGCATCATGCTGCTCAGCTTGCGGCAGCGGATATTGCCGAACTGGCCGGCCGTGTTTTATCTGGCCGGCTGCATCCTTGCGGCGGCGGCGGTGAGTGGCGCGTTTGCCATCCGCACGCGCGCCGCGTTGCTGGCGCGCGCGTTTCCCTGGGCGCTGGCGGTCGGCGCCGTCGAGATCACCGGCACGCTGCTGGTGGTGGCGGTCATCGGCCTGACCGGCTGGGGTGAGCGTCTGCTCGAGAAAGAGCTGAGCGGCTGGCGCACGCTCGGCGCCGCCGTGCATGCCGCCGCACAGACGCTGCCAAAGCCGGCCACCACCATGCTGATGACCTTTGATCGCGGCCTCACCGCCGAGTTGGCCTTCTATGTGCCCGGCCGGCCGCAGGTCTATCACTGGACACTCGACATCGTGGTGTGGTCGCAATATGGCGTGTGGATGAACCAGGGCTTTGACCAGGACAAGCGCGGCTGGGACGCGCTGCTGGTCGCCAGCGAGCGCCAGCGCTTGCCGTTCGAGACCAACCGCTTTGCGCGCGTCGAATTTCTGCGCGATATCCGCCTCGCCGAGGGCAGCCGCGTGTACAAGTTATATCATGCCACGAACCTGCGCCACTGGCCTGCACTCCAGTATCGCTTGCATCCGCGCCCGTAATCCCGTATCATATTCATTATGCATACCATCCACCACCACCATCGGCGCCGAACGCACGGGCTGCGCTGGCCGTGCGGTGTGAGAATGTTTGACGCACCACGGGCGGGCGTATGAGCATGCTGCTGGTAGGCATGACCATTTTCATGGGCGTGGCAATCGGCTGGTCGATCGGCGCCAACGACGCCGCCAATTCGCTCGGCACGGCCGTCGGCGCCCGCGTGCTCAAGCTCAGCCAGGCAATTGTGCTGATCAGCATCATGGGCATGCTGGGCGCATATCTCGAGGGCGGTTATGTGATCAAAACGATCGGCAAGGGCATCGTCAACCTGGATGCGCTCAATCCGCAAACGGCGACCATGATCGCGATGGTCTCGGCCTTTGCAGGCTGCGCCTGGGTGGCGTTGGCCACCGTCTGGGGCATGCCGATCTCGACCAGCCACTCGATCGTCGGCGCGGTGGCCGGCGCCGGGCTGGCCTTCGGCGTCCCGGTCAAGTGGCCCATCTTGCGCGATGTCTTCGTCTGCTGGCTGGTCACGCCGGTGGGCGCGGCGGTGCTCAGCTTCATCGTCTATTTTGTGATGAAGAAGGTCTTCTACCGGGTTGTGCCGCGCCGCTACGCCCGCCGGGTGTTGTCCGCATTGATTGTCCTGAGCGGCTCGTATGTCGCCTATACCTGGGGCGCCAATGATGTGGCCAATGCCGTCGGGGTGATCGCCGGCGCCAATATTTTGACGGTCAAAACCAGTGTGCTGATCGGCGGCCTGGCGATCGTGCTGGGCATCATCACCTATGGCTACAAGGTCATTCAGACGGTCGGCAGCGGCATTGTCTTTCTCGTCCCGTTGATGGCCTTCAGTGCGCAGCTCGCCAGCTCGATCAACGTGCATATCTATACCTTGTACGGCATTCCGGTCTCGACCAGCCACTCAATTGTCGGCGCGATTGTCGGCGTCGGGCTGGTGCGCGGCATGCGCGTCCTGAACTTCGCGATGCTGCGCGAAATCCTCGTCTGCTGGGTGCTCACCCCGTTTATTTCAGGCTTGGTGAGTTTCCTGGTGTGTAAACTCGTTCACCTTATCTGGTAGCTTCACAGGAATCGTCTTATGAAAGAAATGTTCAACATCCTTGGCTGGCTTGGCAAACAGGAAGAACATGCACTGCTGCGCGACGCCCAAAAACATGTCGAGGAAACGCGCAAAACCGTGGCCTACTTCGCCGACGCCGTCAAGGCCTTGATTGCCAACGACCTGCAGGCCCGCGCCACCGCGATTCAACAAGTGCGCGAGAGCGAGCACCAAGCCGATCTGCTGAAAGTCAGCATGCTCAACGAAATCACCAACGAACTGCTGATGCCGCCCAACCGCGACGATTTTGTTGATTTTGTCCACGCCCTCGACCGTATCGCGGACCGCACCAATGGCGCGGCCAAACTGATCGGTTTTCTGGAGCAGCGCCTGCCGGACAACGTGCTGGCCAACATTGCCACCGGCACGAACCTGATTGTCAATGGCGTCGCCCGCCTGAACGACGCGATCAAGGCCGCGATCAAGAACGACCTGGTGCTGACGCGCGAGTGCTGCCTCGATGTCGGCCGGATCGAGCACGACGCGGACGACCAGAAACGATTCCTGCTCGAAGCCGTCTTGCACGCCCCGCTCGATCCGCCCTCGCTGCTGCTATGCTACAACCTGGCGGAGTATCTCGAGGGCATCACCGACCGCGTTCTCGAAGCGGCGGACCTGGTGCGGATTGTGGCGGCCCGGACAGACTAGCCCGCGCGACAGGGTTCGGGAATGCGAATATCGAATATCGAACAAGGAATGACCAATAATGAAGTTCTGCGCAGATACTTCGGCCTTCGATATTCCTTGTTCGATATTCGATATTAATCGTGGTTCATGGCTTTGCTCTGTCCTTCTTCAGTCGTTTATTGTCAATCGCCGTGATTGATGTGCGGCAATCGGCAGCAGTGCTGCTTCAGCGGTTCCCGGCCAGCCTCTCAGCCTCTCAGCCTCTCCTGAACCCTGAACCCTGAACCCTGAACCCTGAACCCTAATTGATGATCGCTGCTGAATATCCAATATCGAACACTCAATATCCAAGGACGAAGTATCTGCGCGGAACTTCATTATTGGTCATTCCTTGTTCGATATTCGCCTGCCTTACTTCGCCCCGCAGCACTGCTTGTATTTCTTGCCGCTGCCGCACGGGCAGGGATCGTTGCGGCCAACCTTGGGCTGGTTGCGCATGACCGTGTGCGGCCGGGTCGGCCCGCCCGCGCCACTGTACGCCGCATCACTCATCTGCATGTTCATGTCCTGCGGGCGCAGCTGGCCGCCGCCCTGCGCCGCCTGGGCCGCCGCCATCGCCGCCGCCACCTGGCCGGGGGTGTGGGCGGTGGTCAAATCATCATAGCTGTAGGTCGCGCGCGACAAATCGACCAGTTGCTGGGTGCGCTCCGGCGCGGTCGTCAACGCGAAAATGTTGGTGGAGACTTCGCCCGCCAGGTTTTCCATCATGGCCGTGAACAGCAGATGCGCCTCGCGTTTGTACTCGAGCAGCGGGTCTTTCTGGCCATACGAGCGCAGATACACGGATTCGCGCAAACTGTCCATTTCATACAGGTGGTCTTTCCAATATTTGTCAATCGTGGTCAGGAAGACATAGCGTTCGAGCCGCCGCAAATTTTCCTCGCCCTCAATCTCGCCCTTGCGCCGGTAGGCTGCCATGACGGCATCGCGCAGAAACGCGTGCAGCGCCTTGGCATCCTTGGCGCGGGCCGCCACATCACTGGCATTCAGGCGCAGCGGGAAGCGCACCAGGACGAGCTCCTGAAAGCCGCGCAGATCCTCGTCGGTCAGGCGCTCGGTTTGCGCGTGTGCCGCCACAAAATCGTCCACCAGATTGCCGGCGGCGTCATCCAGGAACTGGACCACGTCGGCATGGATATCCTCGGCCGTCAGCAAGCGCGCGCGGAACTCATAAATAATGGCGCGCTGCTTGTTCATCACATCGTCAAATTCGAGCGTGTGCTTGCGTATGCCGAAATTGCGCTGCTCAACGCGCTTCTGGGCGTTCTCAATCGACTTGTCCAGCAGCGAATGTTCCAGCTGCTCACCTTCCTTCATGCCCAGCCGCTCCATGATGCGGGCGATCCGGTCGGAACCGAACAGGCGCATCAAGTCATCCTCCAGCGAGACAAAGAAGCGCGAGGCGCCCGGATCACCCTGGCGGCCGGCGCGGCCGCGCAGCTGGCGGTCAATCCGGCGGGCCTCGTGGCGCTCGGTGCCGATAATGCACAAGCCGCCCAGTTCTGCGACGCCCGGCCCGAGCTTGATGTCGGTGCCGCGGCCCGCCATGTTGGTCGCGATCGTCACCGCGCTGCGCTGGCCGGCGCGCACGATGATTTCGGCCTCGCGTTCATGGTGCTTGGCGTTCAAGACGCTGTGGCTGACGCCGCGCCGCTGCAACATCCGGCTGAAGATCTCCGACTGGTCGACCGTGATCGTGCCGACCAGCACCGGCTGCCCGCGCTCGTTGTTCGCCGCAATCTCGTCAATCACGGCGTTATACTTCTCGCGCCGTGTCTTGTAAATGACATCATTCATGTCATTGCGGGTGCACTTCTGGTTGGTCGGGATCACCACCACGTCCAGCCGGTAAATCTGGTGGAACTCGTCCGCCTCGGTTTCGGCCGTGCCGGTCATGCCGGCCAGTTTCTTGTACAAGCGGAAATAATTCTGGATGGTGATCGTGGCGTAGGTCTGCGTCTCGGCCTCGATCCGCACGTTCTCCTTGGCTTCCAGCGCGCTGTGCAGCCCGTCGGAATAGCGCCGCCCGGCCAGGATCCGGCCGGTGAACTCATCCACAATCATCACCTTGTTCTCCTGCACCACGTAATCCACGTCTTTTTCAAACAAGGCATAAGCGCGCAGCAATTGCGACAGATTATGCAGGCGCTCACTGGTATCCTGCTAGCGCTGCTGCAGTTCGCCCTTGCGCTGCGATTTCTCGGCCAGGGTCAGCGTGGGGTCATCGTCAATCTGTTGAATGTCAAGAATGATGTCGGGCATCAAAAAACGGTCTTTGTCGTGCGGCGACAAATCGGCCAGACCCTTGTCGGTCAGATGCACGTCATGCGAGCGCTCATCCATCGAGAAATGCAGGTCCTCGGTGATTTTGTTCATTTCGCGCCGGCGCATGTCGGCGATCAGGTCGGCGTGCACCCGCTCGATCAGCTTGTGGCATTTTGACTCTTCCAGCAGCTTCATCAGCTGGCGGTGCTTGGGCATCCCTTTTTGCACTTTGTACATCAGCACGCCGGCTTCGTAGGCACTGGTGTCGTCACCCTTTTCCAGCAGGTCGCGGGCCTGGCGCAACATGTTGTTGCACAACGCTTGCTGGCGGCTGAACAACGTTTCGACCAGCGGCTTGATCTCGTGATAGGTCGTGGCGCGAGTGTAGCCGACCGGCCCGGAAATGATCAGCGGCGTGCGCGCTTCGTCAATCAGGATGGAGTCCACTTCGTCAACGATGGCATAAAAATGCCCGCGCTGCACCATGTCTTCCTTGCGCATCGCCATGCCATGATCGCGCAGATAGTCAAAGCCGAATTCGCTGTTGGTGCCATAGGTGATATCGCAGGCATACTGCGCGCGGCGTTCGAGCGGCGTCATTTGGTTCTGGACGCACCCGATGCTGACCCCCAGAAAGTCGTAAATGCCCTTGTTCCACTGCGAATCACGCCGCGCCAAGTAGTCATTGACCGTGACAATATGCACGCCGCGGCCGGTCAGCGCATTCAGATACAGCGGCAGCACCGCCACCAAGGTCTTGCCTT
>JAPLST010000247.1:0-454 GCA_026398485.1 bacterium | reverse complement strand
GTGGCCGCAGACGTCCCAGCTCTTGCCGCACATGCGCCGGCAGGCGTTCTTGACCGTCGCAAAGGCCTCGACCATGATGTCATCCGGCGTGGCGCCGGCGGCAATGCGTTGACGGAACTCGGCCGTGCGCGCCTGCACGTCCGCATCACTCAACTGCTGCAACCGCGCTTCCTCGGCATTGATCAGCCGCACCGTCGGCCATAATTGCTTGATGATCCGCTGATTGCGCGAACCAATGATCTTCCGCATAATCCAGTTGTACATACGCTCACGTTCGGGGTGTGAATTATTTCCTACCTGTAAAGTGTAGCAAAAACGCGCTCAAAATGACAGCACCCGCATTTTCCCGGCGCCAGCGTCCTTTTCTCAATCTTTGCTTCCACCGATCCCGCCGCTGGCGTAGAACACGCAGACAGGTAGGGCGGTCAGGCCCTTGACCGCCGCGGTCGTCGCT
>JAPLST010000461.1 GCA_026398485.1 bacterium | reverse complement strand
GAAGCAGCGGCACAAAATCCCCCAACCGCGCAGCGCGGCCACCCCCTTTTCCAAAGGGGGACGGCGGAGGCAGATCGCAACGTGGAAGTCGCTCCCATTGCAGCGGTTTTCAGTTTTCAGTTTTCAGCAGTCGTTGTGTATCCTTCCGGTCACCGACTACCGATTACTATGCAACCCCCTTCGTGTCTTGGTGTCTTCGTGGCAATATAATGCAGCATGCCCCGCGCGGACCGCGTGGCGTACGGGCAGAGGTACCAACCGCTGGCTTCAATTCCGCTTCTGCATCTCTGCAACCATAAATTATCGTGTCACACGAGAATTTAACGGCGTTCCGCGTGATGTGCTGCACGCCGCACGCCGTGCGGCGGCTACGGGCAGAGGGAACGACCGTGGTGTGCATTTCCGCATCCGTGATGTGCAGCATGCCCGTGCGGCGCGGGAATTTATAACGCGGCCGATGGGTGGCTGAAGGCTCCCGGCTGCGTGTGGCGCATGCTGCCTCTGCACCATTCTTCCATTCTTCCATTCTTCCATTCTTCCAATCATCCAAATCCGGCAGCCGTGGCCGCCTGGCGCGCATTCCGGTTGCATCACACACGCCACTATGCTATACTATCGCGATATATGACAAGGATTGTTATAAAGAAAATTAGGAATGCTGCCATCTATGCACACCATGCACACGCATAAGGTGATGGATATCTTCGCCCGTTGCGCGGAATACCGGGCGGCGGAAGAAGCACGGCGTGGCGGGTACTATCCGTACTTTCATGTGCTTGAATCGGCGCCCGGGCCGGAGGTGGTGATTGGCGGCAAGGTCATGTTGATGCTGGCCTCGAATGATTATTTGGGGCTGGCGCACGATCCGCGCGTGCAGGCGGCGGCGGCGCACGCCTTGCACCATTACGGCACGGGCTGTTGCTCCTCGCGTTTTCTGGCAGGCACGTTGCGCATTCATGAAAAGCTTGAGACGCGCCTGGCGGCGTTCGTGCATAAAGAGGCGGCCTTGGTGTTCAGCACCGGCATGCAAGCCAACCTGGGCTTGATCAGCGCCCTGGCCCACCGTCAGGATTGGATCTTTGCCGACAAGCTGGTGCATGCGTCCATTTTGGATGGCTGCTGCCTGTCGCATGCGCGCATGGCCCGCTTTCCGCACAATGATGCGGCATCCCTGGCGACCTTGCTGGAAAACATGGGTGGGGATGGCGGCGCGTTGGTCGTGATTGAAGGTGTGTATAGCATGGATGGCGATATTGCGCCCTTGCCGGCGCTGCTGGCCGCGGCACATGCGCACGGCGCGCGCGTGATTGTGGATGACGCGCATGGCATCGGCGTCTTGGGTGCGAACGGCGCCGGCACGGCGGAAGAGCTTGGCTGCCTGGACGAAGTCGACGTGGTCATGGGCACGTTTTCCAAGTCATTGGCGGCGTCGGGCGGCTTCATTGCCGGCGCCAGCAAGGTGATTGATTATGTGCGTCATCATGCGCGCGCCTTGATTTTCTCGGCGGCGCTGCCGGCGCCGATGGCGGCGGCCGTCATCACCGCCTTGGAGATCGTGCAGCAAGAGCCGGCGCGGCGCGCACGCTTGCGCCAGGTTTCAGACCTTTTGCGCACCGGCCTGCAGGATTTGGGATTTGATGTCGGCGCGTCCGTGACGCCCATTATTCCGGTGCTGGTCGGCAACATGGAACGGGCGGCGGCCTTGTGGCGGACGCTCTACTTGTGGCGGACGCTCTACGCCCGCGGCGTCTTCACCAGTCTGGTGATTCCGCCGGCGGTGCCGCCGGGCAGCGAACGCTTGCGCCTGAGCATCAGCGCGATTCACACCGACGAGCACATCGCGCGCATCCTCGAACATTTCGCCAAAGCCGGGCGCGCCACGCATATTATCTGATTGCAGAAAGCTACTTCATGGCCGGGCGCGCCGCGCTTCACCTGCAAATAAATGAGGCGGCCTGCCAGTAGCGGCAGACCGCCGGTTATCACATTCAATCACGTTTCAGTGTGCTGATCTGTTGCGCGACGGTTTTGCCACGCGGCCGGGCGCATTGGTCGATGCAATCCGATCGACGCGGTTGGTCATGCTTGGCGGTTTGTGTTTCGATTTGTTGGCATCACTGCCATGCGTCTGGGCAAACATAACCGACGCGGTAACCAGACAAGCAAGAGCAAGCGTGAGGCACATTGACAGTCTTTTCATAAAATCCTTATGGTTTAGTTAAGATTGTCATTACAGCATGGTATAAAGCATGGACAGTGCCATTGCGCACATGCCCTGTAAACACAGGCAATGCCGTTGATTGCAAGAACCATCCCGTGCGGCAGTGTGAAATTATTGCCCGCCTTGTGGACAATGTGACCGACATGGTGTGCAGCGGTTTGTTGCTCCACGGTTGGGTAAATTCGTTCGTCACGAACGAATTTGGAGTTCAGCATCGTTGTGCGTTAGAGCGCGCAGACAGGCAGGGCGGTCAGGCCCTTGACCGCCGCTGTTGTCGTTGCGCCATTTTATCACCTCACCCTCCGGCGTGCGCGCGCAGGCAGCCACGGCGGTCAGGGCCTGACCGCCCTACCTCACCCTCCGGCCACGCACGCGCAAAACCCACAACAGATTTGGCCACGTCAGGTTCGCATTTTCCCCTATAGCGGAATTTTAGCAGCGGTTTATTCGTGCAGCTTTACATTCAAGCATATTATGTGGTATCATTGTGCCATGGTCATCGTTACACGACTGCCGGTTTGCACGCTTCGCCCATTCCTGCATCTGGCGCTGGTGTGCGGTGTTGTGTGCGGCGCCGCGCGGCTCTCCGGCGCGCTGCGCATCAATGAGTTCATGGCGGTCAACGACAGCACCCTCACGGATGAAGACGGCACCAAAGCCGACTGGCTCGAACTTCGCAACGACGGCACCGGCACCGTTGCCCTCGCCGGATGGTATCTGACCGACGACGCCGCCAGCCTGACAAAGTGGCAATTCCCCGCGACCAACATTCCCGCCGGCGGTTTCTTCATCGTCTTTGCCTCCGACAAAGACCGGCGCGTGCCCGGCGCGCCCTTGCACACCAATTTCAAATTGAGCGGCGACGGTGAATTCCTCGGTCTGATTATGCCGGACGGCATCACGCTTGCGCATGCCTATGCGCCAACGTTCCCGCCGCAGGTGCCGGATGTCTCCTATGGTGTCAATGTGACCACCGACGACCTGCGCTACTTCACGGTGCCCACGCCGGGCGCCGCCAACAGCACCGGCACCACCAATCTTGGCCCGGTCATCCGCGCCGCCGGTCACACGCCGCGCGTGCCGAACGCCGGCGATGCGCTGGTGGTCACCGCGCGCGTCACGGATGTGCGCTACGGCGTGAGCGGCGTGGCATTGGCCTACCGCGTCATGTTCGGCGCCGAGACCAGCGTGCCCATGCGCGATGACGGCGCGCACGGCGATGGCGGCGCCGGTGACGGCGTCTTTGGCGGCGCAATCCCCGCCTTCGCGGCAACCACCGGCCAGATGATCCGCTACGCCATCATTGCCACCAACACGCCCGGCACCGTCTCGCGCTGGCCGCTGGCCGGGGCGCCGGAACACTACCTTGGCACCGTTGTGGGCGATCCCAGCCTGCAAACCAATCTGCCGGTGTATCAGATTTTCGTCCCAAATCAGTACACCAATTTGCTGGACACGGACGTTGGCACCACCGGCGTCTTTTTCTATGGCGGCGAGTTGTACGACAATGTGCTGGTGCAGCAGCGCGGCGGCTGGACTTCGACCCAGCCGCTGTTCAAGAAGCGTTCACACCAGTTCGAATTCCCGGCCGGCCATGCGTTCAAATATCTGGCAGACGCGCCACGCGTGGACAATGTCAACGTCAACTCGATGTATAACGACCAATCGTATTTCCGCGAGTATCTTTGCTGGAAATCATACCGCACCATGGGCGTGCCGGGCTGCACGGCGTTCCATGTCGAGCTGCGCTTGAATGGCGCGTTTTATTGCCTGGGCTTGCATGTCGAGCAAGTGGACGACGATTTGCTTGCACGCAATGGTTACGATAAAGCCGGCGCGCTGTACCGCGCCTTTGACAACTCAACCTTCCTCATCACCACCAACGGTTTCGTGAAGAAGCGCCCGGACGACAACAACCTCAGCGACCTGCAGGCCTTGGTGAACGGCCTGAACACCGGCACCGCCACGGTCAAGGAACGTTATGCCTTCGACCATGTGGACATCCCGGAATTGCTGGGCTTTCTCGCGGTGGACGTCGCCGTGCAGGACGCCGACAGCAAGCACAAGAATTATTATATCTATCGCGACACGTATGGCGACGGGCTGTGGCGGATATTCAGCTGGGACAAGGATCTCTCGATGGGGCATGTCTGGGACAGCGCGGCCACCACGCTGCAATGGAACATCACGTGGTACAGCGACAACCGCATGTTAAGCCTGCTGACGGGCATTCCCGTCTTTCAACAAATGTTTGCCCGGCGCGCGCGCACGGTCGCGGATGCGATTCTGAACGCGCCCGGCACGCCCGCCGGCACGCTTTTCTACGAGCGTGAAATTGCGCGCCTGCACGATGCGCTCCAGCCGCTGGCCCTCGCCGACCGCGCCAAGTATGGCTGGCCCACCAACACGATTGGCTACTTTCATTATCCGCAGCTCTTGTTTGATCCCGGCATTCATGAGCTGACCAACGCCTATTTCCGGCCGCGCCGCACGTTCATTTACACCACGTACGCCTGGTGGTTGCCCGCGCCCCAGCCATCGAATGCCGTGCTGGCCTTCGCCGCGCTGGGCATCGCGACGGTGGCATCCAATCAGCATCAGGAATATATTGAACTGACCAACACACAAGCCTATGCCGTGGACATTTCCGGCTGGCGTTTGACCGGCATAGTGACCCACACCTTTGCGCCGGGCGTCGTCGTCGCCGCCGGGAGATCGCTGTTCGTCTCGCCGGATGTGCAAGCCTTTCGCGCACGCACCCAGAGCCCGAAAGCGGGCGAAGGCCGCTTCATTGTCGGCAACTACAGCGGCCAACTTTCCGCGGCGGGCGGCACGGTGGCGCTGCTGCGTGACAACGGAACGCTGGTCGCCACCTCCATTCCCGAGGCAGTCGCACCCGCCGCGCTCTTGTGCGCGCTCCTCACCGCCCGCCGTGCGCGCCGGCCGGGGTTGGCCGATTGCCCGGCCAGGGTCGCTGCCTGAACCCTGAACCGCTGAACGCTGATGAATATCCAACATCGAACACTCAATGTCCAAGTGCGAAGTATCTGCGCAGAACTTCATCATTGGATATTCCTTGTTGGATATTGGATATTCGCATCCCCTGAACCCTGAAGGTGCGGCGGTGCTGAAAGAGAGTTGGCTTGGCTAATCCCGTCCGCCATAGGCGTGGAGCGTGGATGGGTTCCGCCTCCGTGCGATGAATCCGCGCGCGGCATGCCGCCGGCGCGTTTTTTGCTCAATCTCATTCACCCCCCAATCCGCCGGCGTCACGGCTTGCGGCGCCCCTTGACCGCCCGCCGCCGCTTATGCTACCATGGCCGCATGCTCCATGTTGTTTTCCATAGGGCCGCCAGGGCAGGCGCCACCGTCATGTGCATCCAGAGGTGCATTATGCAACACGCTTTTTCTCCAGTCGCCGTTCTGCTCTTGGCCGTGCTGGCAGTCCAGCCATATGCGGCGGAGATCATCGCCACCAATACCGCCGCCGCAGTCACCGCGGCACCGCCACCCTCGGTGTTTGACCAATGGCAGGCGGAGGAAGCCACCAATCCGACGCCGCGCGACACGATCCTTTTGGTCGGCAGCTCGACTTTCACCCGCTGGCAGTCGGTGCAGCAGATGATGGCGCCGTATGCCGTGCGCAATCGCGGCTTTGGCGGGTCAACCATGGCCCAGGTGTTGCTTTACACCAATCATTTCCTGCAGTACCAGTCGCGGCTGGTGGTGGTGTATGAAGGCGACAATGATTTCTGCAATCTCACCTTCACGCCACACGCGTTTCTTGCAGAGTGCCGCCGCTTCACCGAGCTCATGCTGGCCGCCGTGCCCGGGCGGGATGTGTTGTTTCTCTCAGTCAAGCCCAGCCCAAGCCGCTGGTGTTTTTTTGAGCGCCAGTCGGCCGCCAATGAACTGCTGCGGGCGTATGCCTTGCGCACGCCGCGCGTCCACTTCATCGACATCGTCCCCGCCCTGCTCGGC
>JAPLST010000506.1 GCA_026398485.1 bacterium | reverse complement strand
GGGTGGGTGTTCTGAGCCCCACGACCGCGCCCGTGGCAATGCACTTGACATTTAGACGACCATTTGTATACTACAATTCCACGCGTGAGCACGGAGCTGTGCGGCTTGCCTAATCCGTGGCATCCGTAAAGTTCGTAATTCAAGAGCACCGGACAAGCGCAGCTGTTTGACCACGGATGCCACGGATGGCACGGAAGCAGACAGCGGGCATCCGCGAGCATCTGTGGCGGAAAGATGCTATGCTCAATTCGTTTGACCGAAAACACGGCGTTATGGTATCATTATCACGTTGAGCTGCAGCCATAGGCTCCAGTCGTGCTGGAGCCGCGTGGCGCGCATGATGACGGTGCACTGCAATACTGCCTTTGTTTTGTTAGCTTACGCTTTATTACGGCAATGTCTCCGGCAGTTTTACGAGCAGAATGCTACAGGTTAATCAGGCATACGCAGAGTTCATAGTTGGGAAATTTGCTGTTGCCGGCACCCCCGTTTTCAAAATTGACCCCCTCAAATAGGAGTTTAGTATGGATAAAATAGTTACCGCACGGCCTCTTGATGACTACAAAATTGAGATTCTCACCACCAGTGGCATTGCCGGTGTTTTTGATGTGAAGCCATGAAGATGAAACCGGAATACCTCGGCACGTGGCGCCTCACCGAGATGTCGACGTGGGAGCGTGACTTCATCGACCTTGAGCGCCTCGTGTTCTCGTTCGCGGGCTGGGACGAAGGCGATGACATCAGCGGCCGGGGCTGGGCCGTCGCGCAAGGCAACAAGAGGGAGGGCTGGTTTGGGTTCCATCTTGGCGACGAGTCGACGTTCAAGGCCACGCGGAAGAAAACAGCATAAGCCTCCCAACATCAGCGCTGCACCTGGATCGCAGCAGGATGACAAGGAGTAAAAGAGTTAAGGAGCAGGCGGCAGATGCAGTTTAGTTGCAGACGACAAGAATGGTTGATTGCCGCAGCTCATAAACTCTTTTACTCTTTTGTTCATTGCCGCTGCAGCAGTCCTCGGCCGTGGGCACGCCGAGTACAAATTGTAGCAAAAGCATAAAGAATAAAGTAAAGAAAAAACGGGGTTTTGCAGATTTCCGGCGATTTTGTTATACTAAGGCTCTTATGCACAACTATTGCGTGACACGCGGCGCGGCATGAAACGCCGGCCGACATTGCAGAATATCATTCTCGCGCTGCAGGAATACTGGGGCGCGCAAGGATGCGTACTGGCCTTGCCGTATGATGCCGAAGTCGGCGCGGGCACGTTTCATCCCTCCACGTTTTTCGCGGCGTTAGGGCCGCAACCGTGGAAGGTCGCGTTTGTGCAACCGTCGCGCCGGCCGGCCGATGGCCGTTATGGCGACAATCCCAACCGGTTGTATCAGCATCATCAGTTTCAAGTGATTCTCAAACCGGCGCCGGCGGATTCGCAGGATTTGTATTTTGCCAGTTTGCGCGCGATCGGGATTGACACACGCCACCACGATGTGCGGCTCGAGGAAGATGATTGGGAGTCGCCCACGCTGGGCGCCACCGGGCTGGGCTGGCAGGTGTTGTGCGACGGCACGGAGATCACCCAGTTCACGTATTTTCAGCAAGTGGCAGGCATGGACTTGCAGCCGGTCTGCACCGAATTGACCTATGGCCTCGAGCGCATCGCCGCGTTTATTCAGGGCGTCAATCACGTGATGGATATTGAATGGGTCGAGGGCGTCACGTATCGCATGCTGAAAAAACGCGTCGAGTATGAACTAAGCGCCTATAGTTTTCATGGGGCAAGCGTCGAGCGTCATTGGGATTTCTTCCGCAAGGCGGAGGAGGAGAGCCGCGCGGCGCTGGAACAAAAGCTGGTGCTGCCGGCCTATGAATGGCTGTTGAAATGCTCGCACTGGTTTAACATGCTGGATGCGCGCGGCGCGATCAGCGTCACGGAGCGCACCGGCTATATCACCAAGATCCGCGCCATGGCATGTGCCTGTGCGCGGGCATATGTTGATGACGGCCGCGGCTTCGGCTTGGTGAGCTGAACATGGCGAAACCGTTTTTGTTTGAAGTGGGCGTTGAGGAAATGCCGGCGGGTTATCTCGCGCCGTATGCCGAGCAGCTTGCCACGCTGTTTGCAGATGAGATGAAAAAAGCAACCATTGTGGTGAAAGGCATCACGACCTGGTACACGCCGCGCCGGCTGGTGTTGCATTGCGCGCGGGTGGCCGAGCAGCAACCGGTGATTGAGGAAGAAGTGAAAGGCCCGCCGTGTGACGTGGCGTTTGCCAACGGGCAGGCGACGCGTGCGGCGACGGCGTTTGCGGACAAGACGGGCGTGGCGCTCGAGGCGCTGGAACGGCGCGCGGTAGGCGACAAGGAATATTTGTTTGCAAAAGTGACGCGCGGCGGCGCGCGCACCATTGAGCTGCTGCCGGGCGTCATGGCCGGCATCGTGCGGCGCTTGAAAGCGCCGAAGACGATGCGCTGGGCGGACGCGCCAACCGTCTTTGCGCGGCCGATCCGCTGGCTGGTGGCGCTGCTGGGCAAGGAGCTGGTGCCGGTCGAGCTGGACGGGCTGCGGGCGGCACAGCAGACGCGCGGCCATCGCTTTTTGGCAACCCGGCCGGTGCGGGTGACGTCCGCGTCGCTGACCACCTTGACCAAGAAATTGCGCAAAGCATATGTCGTGCTGGATGTGCGCGAGCGCGAGCAGCAGATCCTGCAGCAATTGGCGGCCCACGGCGCGCAGGACGAAAAGATTGACCGCGGGCTGGTGCGGGTGTGCGCGAACTTGGTGGAATGGCCGTCGGTCGTGCGCGGGACGTTTGACCCGGCCCTGCTGGAACTGCCCGAGCCGGTGTTGATCACGGCGCTGAAGAAACATCAAAAGAGTTTTTGCGTGTACGACGAGCAAGGCGCGCTGGCGGCCGGCTTTTTGTCGGTGGCCAACAACGACTTGGCGGACGAGCCGCGCATTCGCGCCGGCTATGAGCGCGTCATCACGGCCCGGCTGGCCGATGCAAAGTTTTTCTGGGATGAAGACCGGCAGACGCCGTTGACGGCGCGGGTCGAACGATTGCGCACGGTGGTGTTCCAGGAAAAGCTGGGCACTTATTTTGACAAGACGCAGCGCGTGGCGGCGCTGGCGCGGGCACTGGCGGCGATGAGCGGGCGCGACGCCTTGGCCGATGCGGCGGCGCGGGCGGCATTTTTGTCGCGCGCGGATTTGACGACCGCCATGGTGTACGAATTCCCCGAGCTGCAAGGCGTGATGGGGCGCATCTATGCCAAGGTGGTGGATGGCGAGCCGGCTGACGTGGCCGACGCCATTGAGGAAATGTATCAGCCGCGCGGCGCGGACGATGCGCTGCCGGCCAGCGGCGTGGGCGCGCTGGTGAGCGTGGCTGACAAGCTTGACACGATCGTCGGCTGTTGCGCGGTGGGACTTGGTCCGACCGGCTCGGCCGACCCGTATGCATTGCGGCGCCAGGCCTTGGGTGTGC
>JAPLST010000416.1:6730-8887 GCA_026398485.1 bacterium | reverse complement strand
GTGTATCTGGCCTGCAAGCGCGTGTTTGATATGCTGCTCAGCCTGCTGCTGTTGCTCGTGTGCGCGCCGCTGCTGATCCTGCTGGCGGGCATCATTCGCGCCAGCAGCAAAGGGCCGGCGCTGTTTGTGCAGACGCGGGTGGGCCTGGATGGCACGCCGTTCCGGATGTTTAAGTTCCGCACGATGCATGCGGCGGAGCCGGCCTACGCCTTAAAGCCGGCGCACACGCGCGATCCGCGCATTACCGCGATCGGCCGCTGGTTGCGCCGCACCAGCTTGGATGAGCTGCCGCAATTGCTGAACGTGCTCGTCGGCCACATGTCGCTGGTTGGGCCGCGGCCCGAAATGCCGTTTATTGTCGAGCAGTACACCGAGCTGCAGCGCGAACGCTTGAAAGCCAAGCCGGGCATCACCGGCCTCTGGCAACTGAGCGCGGATCGGCGCGTGCCGATTCATGAAAACATGGACTACGACTTGTATTACATCAACGAGCAATCGTTTTTGCTGGATATCGTCATTTTAATTCAGACCTTCTTTTTCGCATTTCGAGGCATTTAAGATGTGGGGCACGCGCGTCCTGACGCTGGCCTTGTTTGGCCTGAGCTGCGCGGCGTGGTGTGGTGGCGCACTGGCGTCGGCGCCGCTGTCGTTTGCCTATCGGGCGGGGTTCCTGGCGGTGGCGGTGGTCGTGGCGCTGGCCACGTATTGGGCGCCGCGCGCGGGCTGGTGGTTGTGCGTGGCGCTGATCCCGCTGGCGAATGTGCCGTCGCGCGCGCTGGCGCTGGGGGCACATGACGCGGTCTCCTTTGTGGCCTTGGCGTGCGCCTTGGGCTGGTGGGCCCACCAACTCGTCACGCATGCCCGCGAGCACCTGTATGAACGCGTGCGCGTCCCGCTGGTGCTGGTGATCAGCGTGACCGCCAGTGCCGGGCTGGTGACGATGGCGCGGTATGCCGACTGGTATCCGCTGTTCAACGAGGTGTTTCGCAACACGTGGGTGACGCGGGATGCGACGATGGATGCGGCGACGGCGCTGCGCGTCGTCTTGATCCGGCTGGTCAATGCGCTGGCGCTGCCGGCCCTGCTGTGGAGCGGGCTGGGCATCTGGCGTGACCTGCGCACGCGCGCGGCCTGGCAGGCGGCCTGGCAACGGCTGGCGCTGATATGGAGCCTGGCCTTGCTGCCGGTCTTTGCCATCGTGGTGTATCAAAGTGTGTTTGATCAATCTTATGGCCTGGTGCAAGAAGCGGCGTGGCATCAGGCCCGGCGCGTCAGCGGTGGCATGACCGACCCGAACGCGCTGGGATTGTTCATAATGCTGGCGTTGCCACTGTTGCTGTTGCAGACGGCGCGGACGCGCGGCTTGTGGCAAATGCTGGCGATTTGCAGCAGCATGCTGGGCATCTACGCGCTGATGCAAAGCGGGTCGCGTTCCGCGTTGTTGGGCATCGTCGTGCTGGCGCTGGTGGTGGCGGCGGGCGTGCTGGTGTTCGCCTGGCGGCAACGGGCCTGGCGCGGCTGGGCGTTGGCGGGCGGGGTGTTCGGGGTGATCCTGGTCGTGGCCGTGCTGCCGTTGTGGTTGAACACGCCGGTTGGCGCGCTGCCCTCGGACAATCCGCTGCTGCGCCGCGTGCAGGAATTTTATGAGCGGGCGCGGGTGGCGCCGGCCGAGAACGTCGTGGACCGGCGCGAACTGCAGTGGCGTCAAGCGCTGAACGTCTGGCGTGAGTATGCGTTTAGCGGCATCGGGTTGGGTGCTTTTGCGATCGAACTGCCCAATTACAATCACGATGCCACCCAGGCCACCCAGGAGACCCCCGTGGATAACGCCTGGAATCAATACCTGCAATGGCTGACGGACACGGGTGCAAGCGGCTTGCTGTTGTGGCTGTGGCTGATCGGGTCGTGTGTCACCTGTGTCGTGCGGGCCGGCCGGCGGGGTGATATCCAGGCCGCGCCGTTGGACACGTTGGTGGTGTGGGGCAGTTTGGGCGTGCTCTTGCTGCTGGGCATGTTGGGCGCCCATTTTCAAGCGCCGGAAGTGGCGTGCGGCGCGGCCGTGCTGGCCGCGCTGGGGCTGGCGCCGTTGGTGACCGGCACGGAACCGGATCCTGCGCTTGGCCCGCGCAGCATGCTGGTTCTGTGGTGCATTGCCGG
>JAPLST010000416.1:0-6671 GCA_026398485.1 bacterium | reverse complement strand
GTGGCGTCCCAGATTGATACCGCCTGCGGCCCGCTGTCGCGCGCGGCGTTGCAACGGCGCTTTGGCATGCCGCGCGAATTTGGCTTGTATCGTCCGGAAACGTGGCAGCAGACATTTCATTATCAATGGACGCAGCGGTATGCCGGCAAACAGATCACGGTGCCGAACAACGCCACGGTCATGACCCTTCATCTGGCGGGCCTGCACCCGGACATTTCGCCCGACAAGCCGGTGCGGGTGCGCTGCTGGCTGAATGCGCAGTATCTGGACACCATTGTGCTGACCGATCCCAATTGGACGGCCCACAGCATGTATGTGTATACGACGCCCGCGGGCGTTGCCCAACTGGCGCTGGAAGTGACGCCCACCTGGCAGCCGACCAACGAAGTGCCGCCGCGCACGCTGGGCGTGGCACTGGCGGACGAGATCACGTGGGACAACGATTTGCGGCGTGAAGGCCAGAATCTCTCGGCCTGGTTTGAAGACCGCCAGGGCAGTAACGTCACGGCGGCGCGCTGGACCGAGCAACGCGCGGCCCGTTTTATCACGGGCGGCACGCAGGGTTGTGTGATTGTGCGCCTGCGCGCGGCGGCGGACACGCCTTTTTATCGCCTGTCGCCGACCGTAACGCTGCGCTTTAATGGCACGCTGTTGCAGGAGATCAGCCTGCCGCGCTCGCACACAGAATGGCTGGCGACCACCAATTGCCAGGAAGTCCTGCGCGCCACGCGCGGCATCTTGAGTCTTGAGACCTCGCGCCTTTCCACCGTGCGCATGCCGGGCAGTGTCCGGCGCACGCGCGTGGGAGTCGCGTTGGCGGAATTGGAAACCTATTAATCAAATCAAGGAACCCCGATGCAATCCGACCTTGCCATTGCCCAAGCGGCGCCCTTGCGGCCGATCGCCGAAATTGCCCAACAGTACGGCGTGCTGGCCGATGAATTGATCCCGTTTGGCCACACCATGGCCAAAGTGCGCTTGTCCATGCTGGCGCGGCTGCAGGCGCGGCCCAACGGCAAATACATTGATGTCACCGGCATCACGCCCACGCCGCTGGGCGAGGGCAAAACCGTGACGACTATCGGCCTGACCCTGGGGCTCAACAAGCTCGGCGCGAAGGCGATCACCTGCATCCGCCAACCGTCGCTCGGGCCGGTGTTCGGCATCAAGGGTGGCGCGGCCGGCGGCGGCTTTTCGCAAGTGGTGCCGATGGAGGATTTCAACCTGCACCTGACCGGCGACAATCACGCCGTCAGCATTGCGCATAATCTGCTGGCGGCGTTTATTGACAATCACCTGCATCACGGCAACGCGATCGGGATTGACCCGCGGCGGATCATGTGGCGGCATGTGGTCGACGTCTCGGATCGCGCCTTGCGCAATGTGGTGATCGGCTTGGGCACGCGCGATGACGGCATCCCGCGCCAGTCCGGCTTTGACATCACGGTCGCGTCGGAATGCATGGCGATCCTGGCGCTGGCCCGCGATTTGAAAGACTTGCGCGCGCGCCTCGGGCGGATTATTGTCGCCGTCACCAACGACAATCGCCCGGTCACGGCCGAAGACTTGCGCTGTGCCGGCGCCATGGCCGTGCTCCTCAAGGAAGCGCTGCTGCCGAATATCATGCAGACCCTGGAGCACACCTTGTGCTTTGTGCATGCCGGCCCGTTCGCCAATATTGCCCACGGCAACAGCTCGATCCTGGCCGATCAAATGGCGCTCAAGCTGGGCGACTATGTCGTGACCGAGAGCGGCTTTGGCGCCGATTGCGGCATGGAGAAATTCATGCATATCAAGTGCCGCGCCTCCGGCATGCAGCCGGATGCGGTCTGCCTGGTAGCCAGTGTGCGCGCGCTGAAAATGCACTCGGGCGACTTCCGCGTCGTGGCCGGCAAGCCGCTCGACAAGGGCTTGCTGAGCGAAGACCTGGATGCGCTGCGGCGCGGCATGCCCAATTTGATCAAGCACATCGAAAATGTGCAGGCGTTCGGCGTGCCGGTCGTGGTCGCGATCAACCGGTTTCCCAGTGACAGCGAACGCGAGCACGCCCTGATTCAAGAATGTGCCATGGCGGCCGGCGCCGACGATGCCGTCGTCTCGGATGTCCACGCCCGCGGCGGCGAGGGTGGCACCGCGCTGGCCCGCGCCATTATGAAAGCGGCGGCCAAGCCGTCCGCCTTCAAACTGCTGTATGAATTGGAGCAGCCGATCGAGCAGAAAATTGAAGCGGTGGCGCGCGGCATTTATGGCGCGCACGGCGTGTCGTTCTCGGCCGAAGCCAGAAAACAGATTACATGGCTGAACCAGTACGGCTTTGGGAATCTGCCGGTCTGCATTGCCAAGACGCACTTGTCGCTGTCGCACGATCCGAACCTGAAAGGCCGCCCGACTGGCTTCACCGTGCCGGTCAAAGATGTGCGCGTGTCGGCCGGCGCCGGCTTTATTTATGCATTGACCGGTGATATCCGCACCATGCCCGGCTTGCCCAGCGTGCCGGCCGGCTGCCATGTCGACCTCGACGAGCACGGCAACGTCGTCGGCCTGTTTTGATCCGGTCACTTTCACTGACGATGCCGCCGCGTCATATCCATGAGATGTTGTCTCCATGAACAGGCATCAAGGCCGTCACTGGAAATCGCGATTGCGCGACCCCGCCTTACCCCCACCTCACCAAAATTCGACCACGATGAAAACAAACATCTTATCCACAATGCTTTCCCTTGGTATGCTTGTGTTCTTGTGGCTGGCGCCCGCGGCGCGTGCTGAATGGTCCTTTGCCGTCTTGGGCGACACCCGCGGCGCGCACAGTACGACCAACGGCGTCAGTCTCCACTTGAGCACCATTGCGGCGAAGATCGTCGGGATGCATCCGGACCTGGTGCTGGTCAGCGGCGACCTCTGCAACGGCGACGACACCAATGGGCTCACGGCGCTTTCCTACGCGCAACAGTTCACCAACTGGAACATGGCCATGGATACCGTCACCGCGTCGCACATCTCGATCTACCCCGTCCGCGGCAACCACGAGAACAGTTGTGACGAAACGGAGCCCATTCCGGCATTGAAGCAGGCCTATTACGATGCGTATGGCGCGTGCGTGCCCACGAACGGGCCGAACAACGGGCCGGCGGACGACCAGCAGGGGTTCACCTATTCGTTTGTTCACAGCAACGCGACGTTCATCGTACTCGACCAGTATTTTTATTACAATATGACTTCTGAGACTGGATACCACTCCCTTGCCGAAGTGTGGCTGAACCAGCAGCTTGCACAGGTTGACACGCCCTACACCATTGTTATGGCTCACGTGCCGGTCTTCATGGCCACGGGGCAAGAAACGCCCGAACATTTTTTTGGTACCAATCCGGCCGGCTATGAGCAGCGCAGCAACTTCTGGAATTCATTGGGCGCTTGCGGCGCGCGCCTCTATGTATGCGGCCATGTCCATAACTTGAGCGTCAGCCTCGCCCCTGACGGCGCGGGCAACGGGATATACCAGTTGACCTCGGGCAACGGCGGCGCGCCCTTGGACATGGTTCTGACCAATCACGATGCGTGCATTGACGTGCACTATACCAACGACACGAACTTTGGCTTCGCCCTCGTCACCGTGAGCAACGACGCCATGACCATTGATTACTATCTTCTCGACACCAAGGACGACACGTGGCAGAAGGCCGCCTATGTCACCACCATTCCGGCCGTGCCGGAGCCGACGGCCGTTGCGGCCGCCATGCTTGTCCCCCTGTGGTTTTTTTCAAGGCGCAACGGCAGAACCTTGCGCACATGATGACGTGCAAATTGCGCACGACGAATAGGGCGGCGGCGAATACGAGTGTTTTTCTTATAGCGGGATTTCAGAAAATTTTCAATAAACATTGCATATATTGCAAGTATATGGTATAATGGTGCAGTGAATCCAGCCAGCCTTGGCTGCGTTCCTCACCACCACCACCACGGAGTTGACCATGTCTACTCTCCTGCGCTGCGCCTGCCTTGCGCTTTTTATGTTGTCTTGCGGCCTGCACGCCGATGTGCTGATCATGGCCGATGGCCGCGTCATCTCAAACTGCTATGTGCGTGACTGGGGCACCTGCATTGACGTCTGGCCGACGCTGGCGGCGGTCGGCACCCCGCCGATCACCCATCCGCGCAGCGCCATCAAATCCTACACTGTTGCGCGTGACGCCGCATGGGACGCCAAGCCGGCACTGCCCGACTTGTCGGTCACCTTCATCGAGCTGAACCCCAAACTGCCGGGCTTGCATGGCAATATCCAGTATGATGACTATGGCCGGCCGACGATTGCCGGCGCGCGCGCGCTGTCGAATATCGGCGCGCGGGCGATCAGGCACCCGGAAGAGGCCGTCGCCGGGCTGCAGTTTACCTACACGCCCGGTCAGCTCATCAGCGCCACGGCGCATGTCAAGAACCTCGGCTTTGCGCCCAGCAAACCTTTTGAGTATGCATGGGCCATGGACGACACGCCGCTGCAGCGCGGCAAGTACGCACAGCCCTTGGGCGAAATGGCAGAAGCCACCTTTGCCCTCGCCTTTCCGTGGCGCACCGGCTTTCATACGCTGACCTTTGCCGTCACGGCCCCGCAACAAGAAATCGCCACGATCAACAACAGCGTGACCGACCCGCTCTGGGGCATGGCCTACACCTATGTTGTCAACAATGGCCGCATTAAAGCCTGGCACCAGGCGCGCACGGCCTACGGCACGTTTTCTTTCGAGGATTTTTACCGCTGGCATGTTGACATGATGAACCGCCTGTTCGAAGCCAGCATCTATCCCGCCGCGCCGTCGGGCATTCTCGCCCGCGTGCGCCTGGATCGCATTATCAGCACCGATGATGTGGACAAGGCCACCCGCGGGCTGTTCGCGCCCAATGGCCTGCGCTACGACCAGGGCGGCTGGGTCTGGACCGATGCGCCCGAAGAACTGCGCACGGGCAACTGGAGCCAGACCGATCCCGACTGGCGCAACCATACCGAATGGTCGCTGCCGCACGAGCTGGGCCATCAGCTCGGGCTGCCCGACTGGTATGCCTTGGACTATCCCGGCGATGCCGCGCACACCATGGCGGACACCGGCGAGCAGTGCGGCTACTTCATGAATCACCCGGTCACGATGATGCACTCGCACGGGCCGCAACCATATTCCGAGGCCGACGCCGGCTACTTGAACATGACGTGGGACAAGCCGCGCGGCTATTTTGGCGACCTATACTTCGCCATTCCGCGCACGGTGCGCCTGCGCGTGCTGGACATCAATGGCCAGCCGCTCGGCAATGCGCACGTGGACATCTTTCAGCGCGGCGTGAAAGTCAACACGAACGCGCCGGTCACCAACGGCGCGGCCTGCTGGCGCGGCGTGGTCGAGGACGGCGATTTCGACCAGCCCCTCAGCGCCCAGCCGGTCATCTCTGGCCGCACGGATGCCGACGGCGTGCTGACCTTGCCCAACCGCCCGGCCGAGGAAGTGCGCACCTTGAACGGTTTTTATCGCCAGGCCAATCCGTTTGGCAACATCAACGTGGTGGGCAATCGTGGCATGTTCCTCGTGCGCGTCACGCGCGACGCCGCCACCGCGCCGGCCGATTATTGGATTACCATTTACGACATGTGCGTGGCGTGGTTCCGCGGTGCGCGCGATGAATATACCGTCGTCTTGCGCACGCCCTTCGGCTCGCCCGACGCGCCGCCCGCGCCGCGTGCCGTGGCCGCCAAGAAGACCGATGCGCAGCATGCCCAGGTGACCTGGACGGCGCCACCGGTGCGCGAACGCAATTATCTCGAATGCATCACCGGCTATCGCGTCTACCGCCGCATTGGCAATGACGGGCTGAACACCAAGCCGTGGTTTCCGATCGCGACTCTGGCGCCCGCCGCGCGCAGCTTCACGGCCGACCTGACCCAGGAGCCGGAGAACAACTATTTCTTCTCGCGCCGCGAGCGCTTTGGCGTCAGCAGCATTGGCGAGAACGGCATTGAGAGCGACATTACCTCATGTGTGCTGGCCGCGCCATGAGGATTGAAACTTGAAACTTGATCCTTGAAACTGGCGTTGACGTTCGACGTTCGATGTTGAATGTTCGATGTTAAGCCGCGTGCTGATTACGGTTTTGCCTCACAGAGCGAAAACTTGAGGCTGGTGCGCGGCGCGGCCATCATGGGCGCGACGGCATCGCGCCAGTGCGCGTAATGCGCCGTCGCCTTGTGGGCGGCGACTGCGGCGGCATCGCGATACACCTCGACCAGCACAAAACGCGTCGGGTCATCTTGTTGCTGCAATACATCAAACTGGGTGATGCCGGGCTCCTGCGCGCTGCACCGCGCGTTCTCGCAGGATAGCTGCGTGAAAGCCGCAACAGCCTCGGCCGTGACCTGCACAAAAACATGAACAATCAACATGGCTGGCTCCGGGGTGTCAGGTTAACAGGAGAAACCACGGCTAGTATAGCATTCCGGAAAGAACGTGCGCGTTTGCAATCGCACCCCGCTTTTGTTATTATTTTTATCGTTATAATCACCACGACGACAAGGATATGCGCTTGACGATTGGTACCCTGATGTCTCCGCCCGCGGCAGACCTGCCATGACGCCTGACCGGGCCCACGTGCTTGACACGCTGGCAGTCCAGCGCGACCGCTGGAAGCGGCGCAAT
>JAPLST010000391.1:3866-15067 GCA_026398485.1 bacterium | reverse complement strand
GCATGCCGACCGACGCGCTCGCCGAAGAGCCGGCCGACCGCGCGCCCTTGCCGCGCGTCAGCGACGCGCTGGCCCTCGGCGGCATTCATTACCGCGTCGGCGGCGCCACCAAAAACGAAGTTTTGCGCGCGGCCGGCCAAGTCATGCACGTGCCGGATGATATTGACCGCGCCACCTTGGTGCGCATGCTGCTGGCGCGCGAAGCCCTGGCCACGACCGCGGTCGGCAACGGCATTGCCATTCCGCACGCGCGCAATCCCATTGTCTTGTGCGTGCCGCGCACGCTGGTGGCCCTCTGCTTTCTTGAACAGGGCGTCGCCTTTGGCGCGCTCGACGGCAAGCCCGTGCACAGTTTGCTGGTGCTGGTCGCAAAAACAGTGCGCGAACATTTGCATGTGCTGGCACGCCTGGCGTTCATGCTGCATGACCCCGCCTTGCTGGAGAGCCTGCGCCGGCAAGATGCGCGCACGGTCATCATGCACCAGATTGCACGGCTTGAACAACAAGTACAGCACCCCGCTGCGCCTTCCTGCATCCTGCCGTTGCACAAACCCGCGCGGCGCGGGTCGGCACCTTCTGCCACGGCATTCAAACCCGCACCGGCGCGGGCCTCATGCTGACACCCGCCAACTATGTGCTGGCGCTGATTGGCGTCCCGCTCGTGGGCGGCGTACTGGCCTGCGCGGTGCCGTGGCGCGGCGTGCGCACCGTGGTGGTCTGTCTGACGGCAACGCTGACGGCGCTCGTGGGCGTGCTGGCCGTCATTGCCGGGCCGTTCAGCATCACCTGCGGGGCGTGGAGCGATCCGACCGCGCTGGCACTGGAACTCCTGCTGATTGGCGTGATTGTCGCCTTCGCCTGGGAGGCGCGCGCATGGCTGATCGTGCTGCTGGCGCTGGTGCAACTTGGTTTGTGCCTGACCGAGCAATTCAGCGCGGGTGCCCACCTGCTTGCAACCCCCACGTTTATCCTTGATACATTGTCATCCATTCTAGTGATCATTGTCTGCGTGATCGGCGCGCTGATTGTAGTCTATGCCACCGGCTACATGCGCGAGCACGCCGCGCATGCCCCGCGCACCACGGCCGGTGACCGGCGTTTTTTCCTCGTGCTGGTCGGCTTTTTGGGCGTGATGAACGGCTTGGTGCTGGCCAACAATTTGCGCTGGCTGGCCGTCTTTTGGGAAAGCACGACGCTCTGCTCGTTTCTGCTGATCGGCCATGAAGGCACGGCCGAGGCGCGCGCCAATGCCTTGCGCGCCTTGCTGATCAACGCCTTCGGCGGCGTGGCCTTGTCACTGGCAGCCCTGCTGGCGGCCCACCGCGGCGGCATCACGTCGCTGGACGGGATCATGAGCGCGCAGGCGCTGGTGCCCATGGCGCTGCTGTGCATTGCGGCCATGACCAAGTCGGCCCAGTTCCCCTTCCAGAGCTGGTTGCTGGGCGCAATGGTCGCGCCGACACCGGTCTCGGCCTTGCTGCATTCGGCCACAATGGTGAAAGCCGGCTCGTATCTGATCCTGCGCTTGGCGCCGGCGTTTGCCGGCACGCGCCTGCTCGACGTCGTCGCGCTGGCGGGCGGCTTTACCTTTGCCATTGCGGCTGCCTTGGCGGTCAGTCAAAGCAATGCCAAACGCGTCCTGGCCTATTCGACCATTTCCAATTTGGGGTTGATTGTCGCCTGCGCCGGCATTGCCACGCCGCTGGCCTACGCCGCCGCCATCATGATCCTTTGCTACCACGCCGCATCGAAAGGCTTGCTGTTCCTGTGCGTCGGCGCCATCGAGCAGAAGATCGGCAGCCGTGACATTGAAGACATGGGCAGTTTGCTCTACACCATGCCGCTGACCACGGTCATCACCCTGACCGGCATGTTGACCATGCTGATGCCGCCGTTCGGCATGCTGATGAGCAAGCTGATGGCGATCGAGGCGGCGATCGAGGCGCCCTTTGTTTTGTTGCTGGTGATTGCCGGCAGCGCGCTGACCGTCTTTTTCTGGGCCAAATGGATCGGGCGCATGCAGACCGTGTCGTATCATCCGCACTACCCGCGCGAAACCATGCCTTTCAGCATGTCCAGTGTCTTGGTCGTGCTGTGCGCGCTGGTCGCGGGCGGCGGTGTCGCCAGCATACTCGTGTATCGCACGCTGATCGAGCCGATGGCGCTGCACACCTTTGCGACTGCGTCTGCGCACACAATCGCCGCGCTGCATGCCGCCGGCAACCTGTTGTCGTGGCCCGTGTTTGTCTTCCCGCTGCTGGCCGCGCTGGCATGGCTGTGGACGATTGCGCGCTTCAATCCGGCGCATGTCCGGCTCCCCTATCTGGCCGGTGAAAATTACGAGGAAAAGGAATTGTCCTACGCCTTCCTCAGCATCAAGGATCAGCCGGCCGTCGCCTGGACGACCAGTTTGTATTTCAAGCACACGCTCAACGAGCTGCGCATCACACCCTGGGCAAATCTGATCGCCTGGTTGCTGGTGCTGTCACTTCTGGGTGTGCTGGGGATGTGATGATCGGCCGGCTGGTATTGGTGGTGCTGGTGGTGTTGGGCGCGCCGCTGTTGGGCGCGTTGCTCAATGGCGCCGACCGCATTTTAACCGCGCGCATGCAGGGCCGCATCGGGCCGCCGCTGCTGCAGCCGTTCTATGACCTGCTCAAGTTGTTCCGCAAAGAGCCGCTGGTGCTGAATCGTATTCAGATCGGGTATGTCTACCTGCACTTGGCCTTCATGCTGATGACGATCGTGCTGATCACGCTCGGCCAGGACATGCTGCTGGCGCTCTTTACCCACGCCTTCTCGACGCTCTCGCTGGTGATCGGCGGCATGAGCGTGCGCTCGCCCTACAGCCGCATTGGCAGCCAGCGCAAAATCATGCAGATGCTGGCCTACGAGCCGGTGCTGATCCTGCTGGTGGTCGGCATCTACCTGCGCACGGGCAGTTTCATGGCCGGCGCGGTCGCCCATCTGGATGCGCCGCTGATCACCTCGCTGCCGCTGGTCTTTCTGGCCTTTTTGGTGGCACTTGAAATCAAGCTCGAAAAATCACCGTTCGATGTCGCCACTTCGCATCATGCCCACCAAGAGCTGGTCAAGGGCATTACGATCGAGTACGCCGGCCCGTATTTGGGCATCATCGAGCTGACCCATTTTTATGAAACGTTTTTCCTGCTGGCGCTGGTCACGGCTTTCTTTGTGACGCATGTCTGGCTGGGCGTGCTGGTCGCCATGGCGGTGTATGGCGCGGCCATTCTGGTGGACAACGTCTGCGCCCGTATGCGCACGACCTGGATGGTGCGCTACATGTGGACCGTGCCGGTCGCGCTGGCGGTGTGCAATATCATCTGGCTGTACCTGCAACCACATGTCGGGCGCTGACATGGCGTTCAGCATCCATAGCATGCTGGCGAAATCGCCCTGGTTTGTGCATTACAATTGCAACAGCTGCAATGGTTGTGACATCGAGCTGCTGGCCTGCCTGACGCCGCTCTACGATCTCGAGCGCTTCGGTGTTCTGCACGTCGGCAATCCCAAGCACGCTGACATTCTGATCGTCACCGGCTCGGTCAATCATCGCAACGCGCGCGTGCTCAAAAACATTTATGCGCAATTGCCGGCGCCGCATGTGGTCGTGGCACTGGGCGTCTGCGGCTCGAGCGGCGGCGTGTTCGCCGGCGCCTACAATATTCTCGGCGGCGTGGACAAAGTCATTCCGGTGGATGTCTTCGTGCCCGGCTGCCCGCCGCGGCCGGAAGCCATAATTGACGGCTTGGTGCGCGCGGTCGGCATCCTGCGCGACAAGAGCGCCGGCGCCGCCACCGTGCCCGCCGCCACACCCACTCTCACCGTCACGCCCAGCCCGGCGCCGCAGGAGCCCCATGTTGCATAATGTCACGGACGTCACCGTCGCGACGCTGCTGGATGCCGTCGCCGCGCGCTTTCCGCAGGGCTATCGTTTGATCACGCTCACCTGCGTTGACTGCGTCGACAACCTTGAAGTGCTCTATCACTTTTACCGCAATTACGAACTCTCGCACCTGCGCCTGTGCGTGGCGAAAGGCACCGTTGTGCCGAGTATTTCCGGCATTTACTCGTGCGCCGTCATTGTCGAAAACGAGTTGAAGGATTTGTTCGGCCTGACGTTCGACGGCCTGGTTCTGGATTATGAAGGCCGCTTCATGCTGGCCGCGGACGCGCCCGTCGCACCGATGCTGCGCACCGCGCCGGCGCAGGCGGCCGCCCGTAACGGCGAACTGAAGATGGAACCATGACGACTGCTGCTACCACCACTCGCCGCACCCTGATTCCGTTTGGCCCGCAGCATCCTGTCCTGCCCGAGCCGCTGCACCTGCGCCTGGTGCTCGAAGACGAAATCGTGGTCAATGCGCTGCCGGCCGTCGGCTATATTCACCGCGGCATTGAGAAGCTCGCTGAACTCAAGGATTTTCAGCAAAACGTCTTTCTGCTCGAACGCATTTGCGGCATTTGCAGCTTCATTCATTCGCTGGCCTATTGCCAGGGCATTGAAGAACTGATGCAACTCGACGTGCCGCCGCGCGCCAAATATCTGCGCGTGGTCTGGAGCGAGCTGAACCGGCTGCACAGCCATCTGCTCTGGCTGGGCTTGCTGGCTGATTCGTTCGGCTTCGAGAGTTTGTTCATGCAGGTCTGGAAGACGCGTGAAAAAGTGCTCGACCTTGAGGAAGCCACCGCCGGCGCGCGCATTATGCTCTCGACCTGCGCCATTGGCGGCGTGCGCCGCGACTTGTCCGACGAGCAGATCGCGCAGGTCTTGCACGGCCTTGACGCCATCGAGCGCGACTTCGAATCGTTCATCCCGGCCGTGATCACCGACACGACCGTCAAGCACCGCCTGGTCGGCGTCGGCGTCATCACCCAGCAACAGGCGCACGAGCTTGGCGCGGTCGGCCCGGTGGCGCGCGCCAGCGGCATCGCGCGCGACCTGCGCGTCACTGGCTATGCCGCCTATGGCGAGCTGGGCCTCAATCCGGTAATCGAGACTGACGGCGACTGTTATGCCCGCACCCTCGTCCGCGTGCGCGAGTTGCACCAATCATTGCTGCTGATTCGCAAGGCGCTCAAGCGCTTGCCGGCCACGCCGATCGCCGTGCCCGTCAAGGGCAATCCGATCGGCGAAGTGGTGTCGCGCGTCGAGCAGCCGCGCGGCGAAGTGCTCTATTATCTCAAGGCCAACGGCACCAAAACGCTCGAACGCGTGCGGGTGCGCACGCCGACCTTCGCCAATATTCCGGCCCTGCTGGCAATGCTGCCCGGCAACGAGCTCGCCGATGTGCCGGTGATCACCCTGGCAATTGACCCTTGCGTCAGTTGCACGGAGCGCTGATATGTTTCCCTTTGTGACCACGATTCTGCGCGCGCTGCGGCGCGGCCCGGCCACGCGCCGTTATCCGTATGAAGTGCGCCCGCCGATGGCCGGCTCGCGCGGCCATTTGGTCAACGAACCCGACACCTGCATTTATTGCGGCCTGTGCGTGCGGCGCTGTCCGGCCGGCGCGCTGGCCGTCACACGCGAGCCAAAGAGCTGGACGCTCGATCCCTACCGCTGCATCCTGTGCGCCTATTGCGTGGAGGTCTGTCCGAAAAAATGTTTGCGGATGGAGCCCTCGCACGTGCGCGCCGCTTCCTGACGAAGAACAGATAAGAGGGCCATGCGGCACAAGAGCTGCAGCAAGCTTTTGACAAGGAGTAAAGGAGTAATGGAGTCATTGTCACAATCGACATTTCATGTCGTTTGCAGACCGCATCTCATTTTACTTTTCAACAGACAGCCTTGACACCATCTGCACCTTGGGATAGCACAACCACCAATGCAAGCAATCTCCATTACTGCGTCTGACGTCCGCTCGCTGGATGAATTTCCGCTGCGGTGGCGCTGGACGCAATCGAGCCACGCTCTTTTTCCCGAACACGAGTTGAAACTTCTCATCCCGTTGACATCTGCCACAGCGGTGCGCGTGTGCCAACTATCCGCCGCTCTTTGTGGCCGCAATGGTTTGCACACCGAAGTACTGGTAAATATAGTTGAGAGCGACGCCCGCCAGGAAGAACCGGCGCGGGCGTGGCTCGCCGCCCTGCCGGTATCACGCGATACGCAAGTCATCGTCAGTTGGGATCGTGCCACCGCACTTATGCTGCCGTGGTGGCTCTTCGTGTGTCGTTGGGATGATTTTTGTTATCCGGCCGCGGACGATGTCACGGTTCTGCCAATCAACGGCGGGTGGCTACTTGTGTATTTTCACTTTGAATTGCTGCAATGGGGCCGTACGACCGCACCAGCACACCAATGAGCAAAAGAAAACGTGCGGCAGCAACATTTGCAGAATGCAGCGCACTTTGCTTGTCAATAGATAGCGCCTGACCCCCATATCGTGACCCCCATATTGCGCCGCTGACATCTGCTGCCGCGGCTTACGTCAGCGCGCCGTGCTGCCAGATGGTCTCGTATAACGCCACAATGTTGGCCGTGGACGACACCGGCTGCAGATTGTGGCAGGGCGCGCAGATCCAGCGCGCGTTGCGGAAGATGCGAATGTTGTCCAACACTTCACTGCGCACGTCGGCGGGCGTGCCAAACGGCAGGGTTTGTTGATTGTCGACGGCACCATGGAAAATGACCCGGTCACCAAAATCGCGCACGAGGCCTTCGCGCTCCATGCCCGGACAGCGCCATTGAATCGGATTGAGCACCTCGATGCCGGTGACATTGATCAGATCGGGAATGACCGCGCGCGCCGCACCATCGGTGTGGTAGAAAATGTGAATGCCGAACTGGCGGGCCAGATCGGCCAGTTTCTTCTGGCGCGGCAGGATGAAACGGTGGATCTCTTTCAAGCCCATCAACAGACTCGCCTGACTGCCCAAATCCTCGGCAATGTAGGTCATGTCAATGACGCCCTTGCCCATCTCGAACATGCGCTGGTTGACGTGGTAGTGGTAGTCGAAGAGGTGGTCAAAAATGGCGTCGGCAATCTCCGGCTCGGCCAGCAAGTCCATCATGGCCAGTTCCATGCCGCGCAATTGGCAATAGAGTAGAAACGGTTCGTAACTGCCGCAGCGCACGATGCGCCGGCCGGTGACGCCCTTGAGTTGCTGCGCGAAATCGACCCAGTCATGGTCATCGGGATTCGGCCATTTGAAGGCATGCACCTCATCCACCGATGCGACATGGGCCAGCGGATGAGTGGCGACTTCGCTGTAGGCGCCGGCGCCATACTCGGCCGTGACATGCTCGATGCCCCAGTTATCCGCCTTGGGATTGTCGGGATGCGTCGTGACCGTGCAGCGCGCGCCGAGATGCTGCGGCGCGTCGATGTGCAGCGTGTCGAGAAGCGCGTCCCAGGTCGGGCAGCCCAGGTCATTCATCAGGCGTTGGGTCACTTCCGCCGTCGCCCAGTAGTCGGTGGGAACCCGATCGGGCTTTTGGCGATTGAACAGGCAGAGCCAGCGTTCACGCGGGGTCATCATGGAAACTCCTTGGTATCGAACCGCCGGCGCTACAGGACGATCAGCGAATCGAGATAATCGGCCGGTTTGGCATAGCCCAGCAGATTCAACAACGTCGCCGCAATGTTGCCCAGCCCCGGCTCTTTGACGGCCGGATTGAGCGCATAGCGGGCCGTGTCCGGCCCGTGAATCACGAACGGCACCGGATTGAGCGTGTGACTGGTCAGCGGCTCGAAGCCGCCGCCGGCAGCCGGCACGGGCGTGCCGGTTTTCTTGTCGACCGCATACATTTGTTCGCAATTGCCATGGTCGGCGGTAACGACCAGCGTGCCGCCCAGCGCGTCAATCGCGGCGATGAGCTCACCCAAGCAAACATCCACGGTCTTGACCGCTTCAATCGCCGCCGGCAATGAGCCGGTGTGGCCGACCATGTCGCCATTGGCAAAATTGATCCGCAGGAATTTGTAGGTGCCGGACTTGAGCGCGGCAATGGTCGCGGCGGCAATCTCGTGCGCCTTCATGGCCGGCGCCTTGTCGAACGCGATTTTATCGGAGGGCACTTCCTGCCATGTTTCGGTCTTCTCGTCAAACTTGGCGGAATTGTTGCCGTTCCAAAAATAGGTGACGTGGCCGAATTTCTGCGTCTCGCTGCAGGCGAACTGGGTAATGCCGTTGTGCGCGAGATATTCCGAGATGGTGTTCTCGATGGCCGGCGGCTCGACCAGATATTTGGGCGGCATGTGCGTGTCGCCATCGTACTCCATCATGCCGGCATAGAAGACCTGCGGCCAGCGCTGGCGCACAAAGCCCTTGAAATCCTTTTCGACAAAGGCGCGGCTGATCTCCATGGCGCGATCGCCGCGGAAATTGAAGAAGACGACGCCATGGCCGTCACGAATCGGCGCGATGGGCTGGCCGGGATGGGCCGGGTCTTCAATCACAAAGGGCGGTAAATACTGGTCATCCACCTGGGTTTGCTCGCGCAGCAGGCGGATGGCGGTCAGGGCGTCGGAAAAAAGCGGGCCCTGGCCGAGGGCGTGGGCGTTGTAGCCGCGCTCGACGATGCGCCAGTCGGCCTCATAGCGATCCATGGTGGTGATCATGCGGCCGCCGCCCGAGGCGAAATAATAGCGGCGGATTTTGCCGTCGCGCAGGCCTTGCACGCGCACGCTCCAGAGATAATCCTCGACATCGCCAAAATAGCGCAGGGCGCTGAGCGGCGGCACATCGCGGCCGTCGAGGAGGCCATGCACAAACACTTCCTCAATGCCGGCCTTGTCGCAGGCGTTCAGCAAGGCGAAGAGATGGCGCGTGTTGCTGTGGACATTGCCGTCGGAAATCAAGCCGATGAAGTGCAGGGGCGTTTTTTTGGCACGCGCGTGCGCGACCAATTCGTTCCAGACCGCGCCTTGAAACAGGCGGCCGGTCTCAATGGCTTTGTCGACCAGTGCGGCGCCTTGCGAAAAAACGCGGCCCGCGCCAATCGCGTTGTGGCCGACTTCACTGTTGCCCTGGTCGGCGTCGGAGGGCATGCCGACAGCGGTGCCGTGCGCTTTCAGCTTGGTGGCGATGTGCTCAGTCTTGAGCAAGTGATAGAGATGCGGCGGCTGTGCCAGGTCAACGGCATTGCCGCTGAAGCCATCGGCATGGCCGCGATACAGGCCGACGCCGTCGAGAATGACGAACAAAAGCGGGCCTTTGACGCCGGGATAGTTTGCGAGACGAGTGAGGGTAAAGTCCATGATAGTCAGGTGTTGTTTATTAGTTGCTGATGCAGCAAGGTCGTTCCACGGTGACGTCGCATTCTTTCATACAACTCAGGTGCGCAGGCTGGCGAGCACATCGAGGATCAGCTGGCGCAGGTTGAGCGGCGCGGTTTGCAGGCGCCGGTAGTGGCGCAGGAACAGGCGCCGGTCGGCATGGCTGACCAGCGTCAACGACGAGCGATACAGGTCGGCCAGGTCATGCACGCGGGCGCGCCATGCGAGCTGGTTGAAAAAGCGCAGGCGGGCGAGGCCGGAGAAGAACAGCAGCGGGCATTGCTGGTCAGCCACGCGCACATGCACATGCTGCAAGGTGAGCGCGCCGTGGGCAGCGCCACGGTCGTGCAGCAGGCCGACCGCCCGCGCGAGCAGACGCAGGGCGGCCGAGCGCGGCGCGGCGGCGCGGGCGGTTTTGTCCGCCAGCACGGTTTCCGCGGCGCGCGCGTCCGGCAGATAGCGCGTGACCAGGAAGACGGCCGCGGGTGTCCAGAGCGCAAGGCACGGGCGCGGCACGGCCAGATGCAAATGGCGCGCGCGCCAGAGGGCGCGCCAGATGCGCGTCGGTGAGGGCATCAACCAGCGCTGGCGCAGCCGCTGCCAGCGCGACGCAGGGATGCGGTACTGCGTGACAAACACCTGGCCATGCGGATGCGTGACGACCGCACTGACATGCTGGCGCGTGTTGCGCAGGAGCGTCACATCCGGCGCCAGGTACCATGTGGGGGAAGACAGCAGGCGGACCAGATCGCCGGCCAGCTGGCGCGAGAGGTCGCGCGCAACCAAGCCGTGGCTGCCGGCCGGCACCGCGATTTCCGGCGCGAGCCAGTCCTGCAGCAAGGCGATTTCGCGCGTGGCGCGCAGGCAGCGGCGGTTGCGCGTGCGGGCTTGGGCGACCGCGTAATCGCGGCTGGCGCGCCGGATGTCGGCAAAGAGCCAGCGCCATTCGCGGCCCGTCAAGGTCGCTTCGGTGTCGGTGCGGCGCGCGAATTCCCCGAGATATGCGCGCAGAAACGCGATGCGCGCCTCGAGCGCAACTTTTTTCCCGAGGCAATGCTGCAACTGCACCAAGTCATCCAGCAAGCCGTCGCGCGAGGTGGCACCCGCCCGCGCCATTTGAAAATCCGTGATGTACCACGTGTCGCAGCTTGGCTGATATAGCAAATTACCGGAATGCAAATCGTGATGAGTGACTTGCGCGGCGTGCAGCGCGGCCACCGTGCGGGCCAAGGAGCGCGCGCCCCGCAGCAGTGGCTGCGCCGCGCGCGGCGGGTTGACCGTGTCAAACGTGACCGCCTCGTTGATAAAGGCCACAACCAGCCAGATGTGGATGCCGGCGCGCGTGACCTGTTCGCCGCACGCCAAGGGTGCCGGCACCGGCACCTTCTGCGCCGCCAATTGTTGGAGAATGCGCCACTCGCGTTGCGGCGCGGCCCGGCGCAGGCGCCATTGCAGCCGCTCGCGCAGGTCGCTCACATGTTAGTGCTTGACCAGCACGGCCGCGCCGTCTGCGCCGCGCAACAAGTAGGTGGCGCGATGATATGCGCCGCCTTTGAGCAGCANNNGGCGCGCGCCAGCTGCGCCGCGGGATCATCCCAAAACGCCGGCGGCACCGCCGCCAGCGCGGGCGCATCCGCGCGCTGCCAGGCAATGGGCGCAGCGATGCGGTCGGGAATGTGAGGGGCAGGGGGAGGCACGGGAGAAGGGGTCAGGGGTAGATCCAGCGGAATATCGAATATCGAACAAGGAATGTCCAATGATGAAGTTCTGCGCAGATACTTCGGCCTTCGATATTTCTTGTTCGATATTGGATATTCATCAGCGGTTCGGGGTTCAAATTTGAGATTTGAAATTTGAGATTTGAAATTTAAATGGTCAGCTCATCATCAGCGTGATGCGCAGGCGTAGCCACATTAATTTCAGCCAGCGCCGGACGGGATGCCCGGCCGGATGTTC
>JAPLST010000391.1:0-3833 GCA_026398485.1 bacterium | reverse complement strand
TGTTCGGATTTTGGTTCGCGGGTCATCAAGCCCAGAATGGTTTCGCGAATATTCTGATGTTCGTAGAGGACGCGATAGATGGCCTCGGTGAGCGGCATGTCAATGCCAGTCTGCGCGGCGATTTGATGGACGGTCTGGGCATTGCGGTAGCCCTCGACGACCCCCATCGAGGCATGCAGCGCGTCTTCGACGGACATGCCGCGCGCGATCCGCTCGCCGAAACTGCGATTGCGACTGTGCTTGCTGAAGCAGGTGGTGATTAAGTCGCCGACGCCGGCCAAGCCAATAAACGATTCCACCTGGCCGCCCAAGGCCGTGCCAAAGCGCACGATTTCGACCAAGCCGCGCGTCAGCAGCGCCGACTTGGCATTGTCGCCCAACTCATAGCCGTCAATGGCGCCGGCGCCGATTGCCAGCACATTTTTCAGCGTGGCGCACAACTCGACGCCGACGATATCCACATTGGTGTAGACCCGCAAGGTGGGACAGGAAAACGTCTCCTGCACGAACGCCGCCAGACTGAGCTGGGCAGCGGCGGCGACAACGGCAGTCGGCATGTTGCGCGCGACTTCCTCGGCGTGGCTCGGGCCGGACAAGGCCGCGATTTGCGGCAGACGCGTCTCTTCCTGGATCACCTGGCTCATGCGCTTGAACGTGCCACCTTCAACGCCCTTGGCCACGCTGACCAGCGGCACCGGCTCGTGCAATGCGCCGGCGACGCGCCGCGCCACTTGGCGCATCAAGTGTGACGGCACGGCCATCACAATCAGGCGCGCATTTTGCACGGCGCCCTCAAGATCGTTGGTAAAGGTCAATGAATCCGGCAAGGGCACGCCGGGCAGATACTTGTAATTTTGGCGGGTGGCAATCAGGTCGCGGGTGTATTCTGGAAAGGCACCCCAGACGCGCACGTCGTAGCCCTTGCTGTTGAGCAGCAGCGCCAGGGCGGTGCCCCACGCGCCGTCGCCGACGACGGCGACTTTCATGCCCGGCTGCGGTGAAGTATAGTCAACCATAAAAACTCCGCGGAAAATTAGCAACAAGAAAAGGTGACGGCCATGTCACGCGTTTCCCATACCGTCACCGACTGCAACGCGGCGCCGGTGGCCGCGCGCGCGAGCTGCGGCGCAAGTTGCCCGGCGAGCCATTGCGCCAGGCGTTCGCTGGTCGGATTCGGGCTGTTCAACCCGGCAATCTCATTCAAATTCTGGTGATCCAAGGTGCCATCCAGCACGGCATGCAGCGCGGCGCGCACTTCCACAAAATCAATGCCGATGCCGGCCGCATCCAGCCGCGGGCAGGCCACCACCACTTCAACCCGCCAGTTGTGGCCGTGCTGCAACTCGGTGCTGCCGTCGGCAAAGCGCAACGCGTGCGCGGCGCAGAAGCGGTCTTGGACGCGGATGAGGAACATGGGGCTGGCAGTCAGGGTTCAGGGTTCAGGAAAAGGATGAAGTCAAAACGCTGAACGATGAAGTCAGCGCAGGTGCCGCGTACTTTACTTTTGCGTTCATCGTTCAGACTTCAGAGTTTTTTAGGTTGCAGCGTGTTGAGCAGGCCGCCGGCTAAAATCATGGCGATGTCCTTGGGCGTCAGTGCATGGTCGAGATGGATCGCCGTGCCCTTGGCGAAGGTGGCGCTGAGCGGCCCGCCGCGCTGCAACTGGCCGGGCAGGTCGGCGATGGCGAGCGCGTCGCCCTGCGCGATCTTTTCATAATCCGCCGCGTTGACAAAGGTCAGCGGCACCACGCCGAAATTCACCAGGTTTTCGTGGTGAATGCGCTCAAACGATTTGGCCATGACGGCCTTGATGCCCAGATACATCGGGCAGATGGCGGCATGCTCGCGCGAGCTGCCCTGGCCATAACTTTCGCCGGCGACGATCACGCCGTGCGTGCCGGCGGCTTTCAGCGCCAGCGCGCGGTCGGCGAAGGATGGCTGGTTGGGTTCGTTGAAGCAGTTGAAAACGGCCTTGGCGTATTCCGGTATGTTCGAGCGCAACTTGAGGAACGGGCCGGCCGGCATGATGTGGTCGGTCGTGATTTTGTCGCCAACCTTGATGACCACCTGGCCGCACAACTCGGGCGGCAAGGCAGCATTGGTGGGCGGCGGGCCGATCGTGCTGGCGCGGCGAATCTCAATGGCGGCGCGCGCGGCGGGCGGCAGCGGCGCGATAATCATGGTGTCGTCAATGGCAAACGCGGGCGGATCGGCCACCTGCGGATAGGGCATGCCGCACGTGCGCGGGTCGCGCACCTCGCCGAAGAGCGCAGCCATCGCCGCCACTTCCGGGCTGGTCAGGATAACATGGTCGTTCTTGGTGCCCGAGCGGCCCCCGTCGGTGGCGCCTGTCCCATGCCGATGCACGGACCGCAGGCCGCCTCAAGAATGCGCGCGCCAACGCTGATGAAGGTGGCCAGCACGCCGTTCTGCGCGATCATCTGCAGCACCTGACGACTGCCGGGCGTGACCAGCAAGCTGACGGACGGATGAATCGTCCGGCCTTTCAACACGGCGGCGGCGAGGGTCAAATCCCGCACCGATGAATTGGTGCATGAGCCGATGCAGACTTGTTGGACGCGCGTGCCGGCGACCTCGCGCACGGTCTTGATGTTGTCAGGCGCGGGCGATTGGGCGCAGAGCGGCTCCAGCGTCGCCAGGTCAAGCTCGATGACGCGCTCATACGTGGCATCGGCATCTGCGGCCCAGGGCTGCCACGCCGCCTCGCGTTGTTGCGCGCGCAAATACTCGCGGGTGCGTTCGTCGGACGGAAAGACGCTGGTGGTCACGCCCAATTCGGCGCCCATATTGGTGATGGTCGCGCGCTGCGGCACGGACAAGCTGGCCACGCCCTCGCCGAAATATTCAATGATGCAATTGACATTGCCCTTGGTGGAGAGCACGGCCAGCAATTTCAAAATAACGTCCTTGGCCGCGACCCACGGCGGCAAGGCGCCGGTCAAGCGCACGCCAATCACCTTGGGATATTGCATGGTAAAAGGCTGGCCGGCCATCGCCAGGGCGACATTCAAGCCGCCGGCGCCGATCGCCAGCATGCCGATGCCGCCGCCCGTCGGTGTGTGCGAGTCGGAGCCCAGCATGGTTTTGCCGGGCGCGCCAAAGCGCTCAAGGTGCACCTGATGGCAGATGCCGTTGCCGGCGCGCGAGAAATGCACGCCATAGCGCGCGGCGACCGTCTGCAGGTACAGGTGGTCGTTCATATTGTTCGGCCCCTGCTGCGCCATGTTGTGGTCCACATACGAGACCGACAGGTCGGTGCGCACGGCATCAACGCCCATGGCTTCGAGTTCAAGATAGGCCATCGTGCCGGTGGCATCCTGCGTCAAGGTCTGGTCAATGCGCAGGTCGATCACGCCACCGGGCGCCGGCGTGCCGCTGACCAGATGCTTTGCCATAATCTTCTGCACAAGATTCATCTGCAAATCCTCAAGGTAGTTTAACGCAAGAATTATAGCAAATCCGCGCCGCGCGCGTCCACTGCCGTTTTTGCCGGGTTTTGAGGGCAAATACCAGCGATTTTGCATCACGCCGATCACCCGATCGGCTGAAGGTAGGTGCGATCGCCCGATCGCACCTCCTGCCAAAAGCCGCCAGGCAAGCATCGCGCTTTTGCCACCATTTTTTTTCGCAGCTAAACAAGTAACAGATATTGTCCGCAGATGGCGCAGATGACGCCGATGCAGCAAAATACCGCCACACATTCCCCAAGCCAGGGAGAAAGCCGTGCTGCACAATTATTGGAATCAATTAGCAATGCCTTTAAAAGATCTAAAAGAGTAATTTTGTCCCCAGTTTTTAGTCCAAAAAACAAG
>JAPLST010000327.1 GCA_026398485.1 bacterium | reverse complement strand
CGCACCCTGCCCGCCCTGGGCCTGTCGCTCATGGATGCCGCGCTCGACGGCGCGCGCGTCCGCTTGCGCCCCATTCTCATGACCGCCTTCGCCTTTATCCTTGGCTGCGTGCCGCTGGCGGTTGCCAGCGGCGCGGGCGCATTGTCGCGCCAAGTCATGGGCTTCACCGTCATCGGCGGCATGCTCGCCTCAACCTTTCTGGCGATTTTTCTGATCCCCGTGTCGTTCCATGTGGTCGAGAAACTCGGCGGCACCAAACCCGGTACCGACGCGGCACCCGACAAAACATAATTCCATCCTTCCAGTTCCGGCAACCGTGGCCGCCCCGCCACACGGCGGGATCGCGGATGGATCATCCCTTGACGCGCATGCGCCGCTGGCGGGCTCGATGGGGAGCAACAGCACAAACAAACCGCCGGATCTGGGTGCAGGCGCATCAACGTAATGTTTGCCGCAGCCAGCCGATTTGCCCGGTCTTCCGCCGCGGGTCTCGCGCCCACTCTTGCAACGCAGTGCCCGCGGCCATTTCGGCACAAACTCAGTACTTATGGAAGTCAAAAGGTGTAAAACACCTGATTGACAAGGCTGCCCGCAGCGCATACAATACACACATACTATCGTGCAGCCTGCGTTTTCTCCGTGCAAAACGGCGTCACCAAAAACCCGGCGGGACGCTGTGCCGGCTTGTCCGTATATAGTAGAGGAACGGCCGCCTGCCGCGGCAGGACTATTGACAGGATATTTGCGAATGCTCACACTCTTTGGGAGTAAGTTATGCCTCACATGAAATGGCCAGACGCCGGCAGTTATGCAGCGCAATTGGCGAAACACATTGACGCATCAGGATACTCACAAAATCCAGCGACAAGGAAACCAGCTGCTTTTTCCTGCACGGACGACAAAGACATGCAATGGTACGCCTATTGTGAAAGTAAAATTGACCAGTGGCTTACAGAAGCCGACATGGCTAGACGCGCTGGAGATTCCGCACGTGAAAAAGTATGCATGGAAAACGCCGAGTACAATGCCAAGTGCGCCTTCAAAACCCCGCATGCACGATAACAGGATCGGGGTCAGATCGGGGGTCAGGCGTGAACACTTGACATTCATTATGCATTTGGGTTAGATTCCAGAACACCTGACGCGGAACGCGGCAGAATCGCGGCATGGAAGCCACTCCCCTACCGCTACAATGTTGATTTCTAATTCGTTATTTTTTGCAGCCAAACAAATATTTGCGCTGCGCAGCATATCTGCGGCATCTGCGGTGCAATCGGTTTTATGGTATGTTAGACGAATAATGAAACATACAACAACCGCGACCGCACGTTTGTCCATGCGTACCATTCTTTCCGCTGCAGCAGTGCTGTTTTTCTTTAACGTTTAAGGTTTTAGGTTGCCGGTTGCTAATGAACACCAACGCACTTTTTGGGTTAAGGGTCGTGTGGCGCATGTGGAGCGGGATTTCGAGTATATTCTCGCGCGGCGCGATAATGTTTGCATGGACTTGAGCGGCCGGCTTGACGGGTGCGACATGATATGGCATAATATTCAAATGCTGACATTGTACCTAACAACCAAAGCGGAGACCCAATGAATATTCCCTGCTCCACACATCATCCGCACCCAATGCCCCGCCGCGCTGCCGCGTCCGCAGATGCCCCGTGGTTGCGGCGCAGCGCGTCCCGGGCCGCACTATGCGCCGGCGCAGCGCTGCTGATCGGTGCGGCTGCCGCGTTCGCTGCCGTGTCGGCGCCCGGCGGCGCACCCGGCACCGCGCCGGCCGCCCAACAGGACGAACAGGCGATTCGCGCGACAGCCGACGCGTTCGTCAAAGCCTTCAATGCCGCCGATGCCAAAGCCATCGGCGCGCTCTGGGCGCCCGACGCCACCTATACCGACGAGGCGGGCCAAGCCTACCGCGGCCGGCCTGCCATCCATAAATTTTACGCGGCCTTGTTCAAAGAGCATCCGGGCGCGACCATGACGGTCACGATCGAGTCCCTGCGCTTCATGAGCCCGACGGTGGCCATCGAGCGCGGCATCGCCAAACTTGCCTCGCCCTCAACGGTGGCTGGCACCGGCGCGCGCTACTCCGTCGTGCATGTCAAGCGCAAAGGCACGTGGACTATGCAGACCGTGCGCGATGCACCCTATGTCACCGGCTCGAACCAGGAACACCTGCAGGATCTTGCATGGCTGATCGGCACGTGGACCAGCGGCGAGAGCAACGCGGCCATGCACATCTCGTTCGAGTGGATGGCCCACACCAATTTCATTAAATGCACCTACACGGTCGCGCAGGCTGGTCAAGCACCAACAACGGGCATGCAGATCATCGGCTGGAATCCCGCGGCGGGCCGGATCGTGTCATGGCTGTTTGACGCGCAGGGCGGCGTCGCCAACGATGTGTGGACCAAGAGTGGCGCGACGTGGGTCATTGACGCCAGCGGCCAACTGCCCGACGGCGGCGCCTGCTCCGCCGTCAATGTGTTGACCCGCCTTGACGCCAACAGTTTTTCGTGGCAATCGGTGAAGCGCACGCTGGATGGCGTGCGGCTGCCTAATACGCCACCGGTCACGCTCGCACGCATTCAACCCGGCAACTAAGGAGACGCATATGAAAACAACAGCAATCGCGGTGGTAGTAGTAACTCTGGCACTGTGCAGCACCTATCTGGCACACGCCCGCGGCGGGGGCGGCGGGGGCCATGGTGGTGGTGGCGGTTCTCATGGCGGTGGTGGTTCATATGGCGGTGGCCGCGGGGGCGGCTCGTACTACGACGGGAACCGTGGCGGCGGTGGTGAATCACTGGATAGCGGCTATCATCCCCAAAGCTTTGACAGAGGCAACCAGGCCCGCAACATTGATGCCTACGGCGCATCCAACGTCAGAATCCCCACTGACGGCGGCTTCGGCGGGGGCCGGGCTGCGGTCAACGTGGCGACACCCCACTTGAACAGTTTGGCGACGCGTGGTGCGGCTGTCCGCGCGGCGTACAACCACTATGACGTCTTCGGCCCCGGCTGGTTTGCCAACCATCCCGGGGCGTGGGCCGTGGCCAACTGGGCAAATGGCCGCGCATGGAACTATGCCACGTGGCAGGCCGTGAATGCATGGTTTGACTGGGGCGCTGTGGCGCCGGCCTATTTCGATTACGGTGACAGCATCACGTGGGATGCGGACAATGTCTACTGCGACAACCAGCAGATTGCCACGACCGAAGGCTACTATCAGGAAGCCGCGGATCTGGTCCAAAACGCGTCGGCCGCCGATGCCAGCAGCGGCGACTGGATGCCCCTCGGCGTCTTCTCGTTCGTGCAGGGCGACCAGACCGACTCGAGCGCCATGTTCCAGCTCGCCGTCAACAAAGCCGGCGTCATTGGCGGGAACTACTATGATGTGCTCAGCGGCACCACCCTCCCGGTGCACGGCGCCGTCGACATGCAGACGCAGCGGGCCGCATGGCAAGTGGGCGACCGCACCATCATATGCGAAGCCGGTCTCAGCAACCTCACCCAAGACCAAGCCCCGGTGCTGGTGCATCTCGACAAGGACACGATTCAGCAATGGACCCTCATCCGCATTCCGAGCAACACCGTCAACAGTGGCAATGATGGCAGCAGCAGTGATGACAGCAACGATAACAACAGTAGTGACGATAACAGCAACAGCGACGACAGCAACAGTGACGACGACCAGCCCCAACGGCTGGACGGCGAAATTGGATGAAATGCCGAATTCTGCCGTTGCCTTCCTGCATTGAATATGCCATACTGTGCCAGCACAACGATGAAGGAGAGATTCATGCTTGCAGTCAAAGCTGAATATGATGGTCAAGCGGTGGTCTTCAAGCAGGCGCCGCATGTTCTGCCCGGCCCGATTATTGTCATTTTCGAGTCAGATGAAGCGGGTCAAGGCGAGTTCGGTGCGCTGTGGCTGAAGGCTCAGGAACGCGCATTCGCGAAAACGTGGGATAACGATGCCGACGCAGTCTATGACACCATGTAGTCTGGGCGATGTCGTCTTGGTCCGGTTTCCTTTCACGGATCTGACAGCCACGAATAAAAGGCCAGCAATTGTAATAAGTCCTGCGGCCTACCAACATGCCCACGGGGACATTGTTATTGTTGCCTTGACCGGGCAGGATCAGGAGGACCCGCGGCTTGAGATAAAGTCTTGGGGAACGGCTGGGCTCGCGAAGCGCACATGGGTGAAACCACTGATCGGCACGATTGCCTTTGATTTGATAGAGCGGCGTATCGGCGAGCTGCAAAAACCTGACTATGGTGCGGTCAAGCTGGCAATCGCACAGTGCTTGGACGACAGAATTTACCGTTGATCTAACTGATCAAACCTGCACGCAATTCCGGGGACAGACGGGTCATGCGATGTAACTATGACCACAGCAACCATGAGCGCCACATTATGCACACGCGAATTTGCGCAAAACAGTATAATTTTTCAGTTTTGCATTTGGATTTTTTTATTCACCTTTGGGATTGCGCGAACCGTGAAATCACATTGCTGGCAGGTGGTATTGGGCGCGGTGTGCGCCGCGGGCACGGTCTGGGCGGGCGCGGAACCACATTGCGTGCTGCACTGCCTTGCACCGTTCGAGGCGCGCACGGTGGTGGTGCGCCATGATGGCGTACTGTTGGGCACCAACACCGTGCGGTTGTCCACCCGCGCGTTTCAGCAGATCGCCGGGCGTACGACACGGCAGTTGACCTTCAATCAACGCTGGCGCTTCGAGGCCCAAGGCGAACTATTAACGCTGAAAGCCGCTATGCTGACGCGCACAACGCCCGCACTTGAATACCAGCTTGTGCTCGAACGGCCGGCCGACGCAACCAACGCGGCGCGGATTCAGCGGCAAGTTTATTTTGCCGATTTTAACCTGGCCGACGCACATGTGCCGCCGGCGGCGCTGAATGATGGGGTGGCCATCGCGCTGCCCAACGTGTGGAATCAGTGCTTGACGCGCAATGCGGCCTGGCAGCGCTGCGTGGACGAACTGATCTCGAACTATTGGCGCAATTTGCCCGCGGCTGAGCGGCAGGCGCGCCTGGCGTATTACGCCGCGCCGCCGCTGGCGGCGCTGGGCCGCTTTCGCCAAGTAATCAGCACGGTGGCAGCAGCGGAAGCCGCACTGGCGCCAGCGTGCGTCTGGTCATCGGACGCGCAGGCCAACCGTGAATATGACCTGGCCACCGCACGCGCACTGGCGCATGAGCCCGCCTGCGAACCGGCGGCGGCATTTGCCATGCTCCATAGCACGAGTACGCTGGTGCGCGCGCTCGGTATCAACGTGCTGGTGCAGCAGCCGGATGCACTGGCGTCGCTGGCGGGCATGGCGACCGCGCTCGATAGTCGTGATCTGCTGCGCCGGGCCGCGCCCGCCTTGCCGGCCTTGCGCGCCATGACGCGCACAGCCGAGCCGGAGCAAGCCGCACTGCAGGCCTATGCCGTTGTGCTGGCCGCCACTCCGGCACAGTTTGTGCCGGACGACGCGCGCATTGTTCACTGGCTGCTGAACACATGGTATGGGCCGCATTGTTTCGCCGCGCTATCGACCCTCGATCGCGATGAAGTATGGGATAGTGCGCTGCGCGCCACGGTCACGCCGGTTTCCAAAGATGCGCAGCTGGATTTCCCCGATTGGTGTCTGTTTGCGCCGCGCCGCTATGCCGCGACGAACGTGCTGGCCGTGTGCCAGCGCATCCACAAGAACGTCCTGGCGATCGATGCATTGACGCGCAAACCGGCGCTGGCATGCTGGTATCTGAATGTGCTGGCGCGCGTGCCGCAGCCGGCGGCAATCACGTTGGCGCTGGATGTTCTGCGGCGCAGTGCGCACCGTGATGCCGGGGTGCGCAGCATTGCCGGCAGCGACGGGGTGCAGCGCGCCGCGCTGATGCATGCCATCGTGCGCGACAAGGAATTGCGCGCGCACCTTGGCAATGACACCCTGGCGGCAATCATGCTGCACGCGCCGTATGCGGAGGTCGTGCTTGACTTGCAAACGCTGGATGCCACGCCGCAGGTGCAGCGGGCCATTGCGCAACTGAGCACCGAACTGCGTGCGGCGCGCACGCGCTTCTGACACGGGATCCGCGTTTTATCTGATGCTGATGGAGGCAGGCGTGTGCGCTCTCCTTACCTTGCGCATTCCGCCGGCGACGCGAAAGTCGCGGCCACTCTGCCGAAGCATGCCCCATATCTGGCAGCTGGTATGTGTCACTCATCATTTCTGCAGCAGTCGTGGGGGGCTCAGCATACCCACCCGCAGAACACGTGCATCCGCCATCCACGACCTGTCCTGACAAAACAAAGCGGAATTTTGAACACCCCTATGTCAGGATTTCTGGAGTCGCCGGAACTGGGTTATCCATCCAGCGGGCTCTTCACCCCGAGCACATTCTTCTTGGCCACTGCGGCTTTGAACTGCCGTTGCAACCATTCGGGCATCACATGATGCCGCCGCACCGTCTTGCTGCGCGGATCCACCGACAGCCCCGCCGCCGCAAACAGCCAATGCCAGCACCATTCCTCGCCCGCATGTGGATATTTCCGCGCCAATGCATCCGGCAGTTCCACGCCGGGCACGCCGTTCTTGCGGTCTTCTTGATACACCGCCCGCACTCGTTCCAACTGCGCGAGCAATGCCGGCTTGATGCGTTCGGGCAGCAATGTTTGCCGGTCTTTGTCGCCCTTGCCGGCCCGCACCGTCACGGTGCCGCGCTCCAGATCAACGTCCTTGACGCGCAGTCGCAGACATTCCATCAGCCGCAGTCCGCCGCCATAGATCAGCATTGCCATTAACTGATGCACGCCGTCCAGATGCGCAAAAATCCGCTCCACCTCCGGCACCGTCAGTACCATCGGCAGCCGCCGCCGCACACCCGCACGCACCGCGCTGCCCAACTGCCCCAAGTCCTTGTCCAGCACATGCCGAAAGACGAACAACAAGGCGTTAAACGCCTGATTCTGGGTGCTGCGCGCCACATGCCGCTCCACCGCCAGATAGCTCAGAAAATCCGCGACATCCTTCGCGGTCAACTCGGCCGGCGCGCGCTTATGCACAAACGCACAGAAATGCCGCAGCCAGCCCAGATACGTGCGCTCGAAGGTAGTGCAGATACAGGCGCAAGGCGTGATCCGCCTGTTGCACTTGCCACGGCTCGTGATCCTTGGCCAGGCTGCGCAGATACTGCTCTTTCTCGTCACGGTTGAAGCAATACTCCGGCGTCTTCCCCAATGCCTGATAGAAGCACACCACCCAATTGCGATAGAAGTGCGACCCGTGCAATGTCAAGCACGCGTGGCCTTGATTCGGGGTGTCTTGACAATTTAAAGCGTTCATGCTAGAGTCTCTGCAAGATCAAGTTTATGCACTATGCACAATGTAGAATAACAAGTTAGGCAGCATGACAAAGGCATGAAGAGCGCAATCGAGCTGCACGGGTGGCGGTTCAGCGTCGATCGAGAGGCCACAGCAAACGCTTACAGTGCCAGCGATCGTACCGGCGCGGCGGGCTGCACCTGTGAGAGCTATTGGCGTTCCTTGCGTCAGTCGGGGTCGACCCGTACAAGGAAGCGGAGGTGTGGGAAGTCGGCCCTCTCACGGATGGGCGTTCCCACAACGGGGGTTGGTGGCACTTCATTGGCAACGTCGAAGCGGAGGGGCCAACCCCGGTTCGGCTCAGTCCAGCGACATCGGGCCGCGCCAGAGACTGGGATCTGCTCTTTCTTGCAGCCAAGCGCGACCTGAAGCTCGCAGAATTGCCGAACGAACCGTTGGTTCAGGTGGAATTCTCCGTACAGTTGCCTTGGGTGCTAGATGAACCATTCCCAGGTTGAGCAGCCATGCTGCCTAACAACCCGTTCCAGCGGACGCACTCGCGCCGCTGAACGTGTGCGTCGATGCGTCTTTTGCAGATGCTTGTGCGATATGGTATAATTTGCCGTGAGCCCAACGGTGTTTCGACATGGTGCGTACCGTTTTTTCTTCTTCTCGCGCGAAGAACAACGGATGCATGTGCATGTGATGTGCGCCGAAGGGGAGGCAAAGTACTGGTTGGAGCCAGCAGTTGAACTTGCCGAGAACCACGGCATAGCGCTGCGCCACATGGATGCATTGGCGCGCATCATAGAGGAGCACCGCGATGAAATTGAAAACGCGTGGCGCAGACATCT
>JAPLST010000324.1 GCA_026398485.1 bacterium | reverse complement strand
TAGTGTTCATGACATCTAGTATAGCAAATAATGAACTATAGTCCAAATGGCTGAACCTTTGTTCAAGATTTTCCGGCGCCGGCATGGTAGACTGGTTGCATAACGCTGGTGCAGCCGGCGGCGCGGCATGGTGCCACAGCCCGCCGACTGCACCGCCCACAACCACAACGGAGCAGCACATGAAGATCCTCTCGATCACGGTCCTCCTCGGCCTCCTCATCACATTCGGCCTTGCCCCAGCGGTCCAGGCAAGTCTGATCATGTATGAGCCTTTCAACTACACGCTCGGCGCGAACAACCCCAGCCCGACCAACACGCTGGATGGCGCGGTCCTTCCGAACGGCCTGCCAGCCACCAATGTCGGCGGCAACCCGAGCGGCACCAGCACCGGCTGGAGAGGCAACTGGGGCACATCGCTGAAAGGCGGCGCCGGTCACGTCAACAATGCCACATGGGGTACTGGCACCATTTCACCATATCGCTTCATGACCACGGATCCCTTTGTCAGCTATCGCGGCAACAATACGGGCGCGGCCTTCGGCTATAACTACAGCGGCTCGCTCTATTTCAGCCTGCTCATGCGGCTCACCGAGAACTGGGCGGCCGGCAATATCGTGCGTGTGGCAATCGGCGCCTCAGAGCCAAACGGCAATACCTACATCGGCGTCAACAACGGCGCCGCAGACAAGTGGGCGATTAGTCGCGGGCGCACCGGGGCTTCCAGCAGTTCGATACTGTCGGCCCAGGCGGGTCAAACCGTCTTTGTGGTGGGCCGCTATGATTTCACCGCGGCGCTCACCAGCAATGATGCCCTCTATGTCTGGTTCAGTCCAAGCCTTACCGGCGCATTGGGCGTGGCTGACTGTTCGATCGCTCCGAACAATGGCGATATCAATCTTGATATCAGTGGTTTTAACACGCGCCCCGGCACTGCCAATGTAATGCAGTTTGATGAATTCCGCCTGGGCGAAACGCTGGATGACGTCAGGCCGTACGCGCCCGTGCCCGAGCCGGCGGCCTTGGCGCTGTTGGCGCTGGGCGGGCTGCTGCTGCGCAAGCAGTTTTAGGCTGAAATGTTTCAGGTGTTACTAATCTGTGCATTTATTTGATTGCACTTCAATTGTAGCCGCGGGCGTTGACCGCGGCTGCAGAAGCCGCCCTCACCGCGGGCGGCTACAAGGATGCTGCAACGCAGAAAGCGTAGGTCAGATGCTGACAAGGTACTGATTCTCTCAGCGTGGTTAGTGGTGAGTGGCCGCGGGGCCCGCGCCCGCGGCCAATTTTCCTCAAGTTTTTGGCTGTTTAATGGAGACGCCCATGAAGACTTTTTCGATTTCGATAATCCTCGCGCTGCTGGTCGGCTTGACAGCCAGCGTGGCGTCGGCCGCGCGCTTTGTCGAGGAGAATTTCAACTACGCCGACGCCACGCAGCTCAACGGTCAAATGGCCACCGCGACTGGCCTCGTCGCCACCAACTGGACCGGCTGGCGCAGTCCCAGCCAGATCATCACCTACATCGATTCCCTGAGTTACGGCTCCTTGCTGGCTTTGTATGGCCAACTCAGTTTCGACTATCCCGGCTACGGCAACGGCGATAATGCCCGCTGCCTGTTCACGCCCGGCGTGGCCACACGCATCAACCTCAGCGGCACCGGCGCATGGTACAGTGTGATTCTGCGCACACCCCCGTCGAACCAGGCGAACAAGAGCTATAAAATTCGCTTCGACCGTGGCGCGTACTATGACATGTATGGCGTCTGTCTCAGCAACGGCTATATTTCCAGCTATGTGGGCAGCACCTACAGCGCGTCCAGCGGCCTGCTGCCCGCGAGCACCAATCTCTTGGTCATCTTCAAAATCCAGCGGAACTCCGGTACGAATTATAACGTCGAAACATGGGTGTATGACGATCAAGTGCTGCCGGCAACGCCACCAGTGCCGGGCACCGGCTATGCGGTGACGGGTGGCACGACGCCCTCCGGCGGCGATGTGCAGGCATTGATGTTCGCGATGGACACGCCGGGCGGCTCGGGTCAGGCCAATGCGGCGGCGCTGGACGAATTCCGCGCCGGTGATACATTTGCCGACGTGACGCCGGTGCCCGAACCGGCCGGGCTGGCGCTGCTGCTGCCGCTGCTATGTTTAGGTTTAAAGGTGAAAGGTGTAAGGTTTTAGCATGCGCGGAACTGGCGTGACTGGTGTAGCGTCTCGAACGCTTCTTTACCTTTGACCACTCCGGCACAATCGCAGAAAATCCCCCAACCCTCCCGCCATGTGGCGGGACGGCGTAAGCGCCGCCAGGGGGACGGAGCGCTTGCGCAGGCGCTG
>JAPLST010000404.1 GCA_026398485.1 bacterium | reverse complement strand
GATGGTTCGGGCGCGTATTCCGAGGATGTGCCGGGCGCGCTGCGTAATTATTTTGCGTACAACACGAGCGCCGTGCGCAACCGGGCGAGTTACAACAACGCCCAGTGGTATGCGCTGCTGGAAACGAACATGGTACAGCAGCGGCCGGTGTACTATTCTTTTTATTCGACTGCCGGCGGGCATGCCATCGTGTGCGACGGCACGCGCAACGGCAATGAAATCCATTTGAACTATGGCTGGGGCGGCTACGCCACGGCGTGGTACAACATGGATAATGTCAATGGCGGTGGTTCGACGTGGACCGGGCATCGCGCCGTGATGGACATTGCGCCGAAGTTTGCGGCGATTACCGTGCATGAAGTGGTCGTCGAGGAAGATGACGACCATGACACCCATGTTGCGCCGGGCGAGACGGCCGGATTGCGCATTTGGTTGCGCAACACGGGCGGCGCGAGCGCCGGCGCGGTCACCGGCATGCTGGCCAGTCTCGACCCGAATCTGACCGTGCTGGCCGGCGGGCCCGTGCCGTATGGGGTGCTGACGTCCGGTGCGCTGGCCTCGAACGAGCCTTTGTACCATGTCCTGATTTCGGGCGCGTGCCCGGCCGGCGACTATCCGCTGCAATTTGTCGCCAGCGCCAATGACAGTTGGACCAACATGTTCATGCTGCGCGTTGAGCGCCTGCCGCGCATTGTCTGCGTCACCACGAATGTGCTGTTGACCGCCGAGCACGGCCCGGACGACAGTGTGGCAATCGTGTTGAGTAACGCCGGCATCGAGACCCTGACGGTGTACCTGACCGACAATGTGCTGGGCGGCAGCACCAATTACAGCGTGCGCACCAGTGACCAGGCCGACGGCCCGCTGTTTGTCTGGCAGGATCTTGCCGCGCAGGGCATCACCGTGCCGTTCAGCGATGATGACGGGGTCAGCCAGATGCTGGACATCGGCTTCGATTTCCCCTTCTTCGGGCAGAGTTACTCGCAGGTCATGATTGGCGCCAATGGCGGCATTGGTCTGACCAACGGCATTTTGTATTATCAAAACCGCGCGTTGCCGACGACCAAGATGTATGCGCCGGCGCGTTTCCTTGCACCCTTGTGGTGCGATCTCGAACCGTCGAAAGGCGGCGCGGTGCGCTATTTTGCCGGCGCCGGGCAGTTCATTGTCGCATGGGATGCCGTGCCGCTGTACAATACGACCACGACGGAAACGTTTCAAGCCATCCTGCGGCCCAATGGCGAAATCATCTATCAATACAAGCAGCACAGCGGGGTGCCGACCAACACGATTGGCGTGCAGGCGGGCGTGTCACCAGCCGGGCCGGCCGTGCCGATGGCGTACAATCAACCATTTGTGCATGACGGCCTGGCGGTGCGCATCGCGCCGGCGCGCGGTGACAGTTGGCTGAACTACGCGCCGGGCAGCGCCAGCATTCCGCCGGGCAGCGCGACCAGTATCCTGGTGCAATGTTCCGCGGCATATCTCAGCAACGGGGTCTACAGCGCCCGCGCCACGGTCATTCACAACGATCCGCGCGTGCCGCCGCTGCCGGTGGCGGTCGAATTTATCGTGCCAGAGCCGGCGTTACTGGCGGGATTGCTGGTGCTGGTGGGATTGCGCTTGCGGCGCGGTTGAAGCGACCATTTCGCCGGTATGCACGGCATATCCCACCGCGCGGTGGGAATGCGGCAGCAACAGCAGGATCAGTAGTGCTTAAATCTCCCCGGCGGCGTCTGCACCGTACCGCCAACGGCGGTAGGAGTACCGGCTTGGCGTGGGAGGGATTTTGCTGCGCTGAAATCCCCCGGCCATGCAGCTTGGCCACCCCCTTTAGCAAAGGGGGATTACAGAACCAGGCGCCGGAAACAGAAAGGGAAAACGGTGGTTTGCATGGCCGCCGCCTTTTTGCTATACTCTGGCACTCTATTTGTTATGAGAATTGTTTGATGACATGGTTTGGTTTGACTCGGCAACCTTGGTTGCCATAATGTTCTGGAGACTCACTTGATGAAAACAACCCTTACGCTGTCTGCGCTGCTGGCCGTTCTGTTGTGCCTGTCCGCCGTGGCGGAAACCTACACCTACACGCCGGTTGACACTTACGGCTTCAGCGGCAGTTGGGACAATCCCTCGAACTGGACTACGACCGCCGGCCTGCGCGGCGTGGGCTATCCCAGCGCGCCCGGCGACTCGGCCAATATCTTGGGTGGCGGCACCAATTCATATGACGACTCATGGCAGCTGTGGCCGAACAACTTCACCGATACCGTTGCCAATGTCGGGCATGTTCTCTTCGCCATCAGCAACAGTGTCTTGGTCGGCAGTTTGGGCGTGGGCAAATATTTGGTCTTCAACAATCCTGGCCAGCCCCATGCGGTCTGGGCCCTGACCAACATGGTGCCCGACAACCAAGCATATGTGAACGATTTCCAGTTGGGCACGGCGTGGGATTTGGTGATGGTGCTCTCCAACGATCTGGATGTCTACGTCAGCAGTGTGCCGTATGATT